>JASJYA010000044.1 GCA_030125685.1 Actinomycetota bacterium | reverse complement strand
GACAAGCGACAAGCGACAAGCGACAAAGAGTCTCATGTCCAAAAGCGACCGCAGCGAGCGGTCGCCACAAGTAGAAAGGGCCCCTTCCGGGGCCCTTTCTACTTGTGGCTGTCTTCTTCGGCTACCAGCGTCCGCCTCCGCCTCCGTCGCCGGAGCGACGTGGCTTATCCTGTGCTTCGTTGACGCGCAGTGCGCGACCGCCCATGTCCTTGCCGTTGAGCTCAGACATTGCCTTCTCGGCTGCCTCATCGTCGAGCTCGACGAACCCGAAGCCGCGTGAACGGCCGGTCTCGCGATCGGTGATCAATGCACAGGAGTGCACCTCACCCATCGGCTCGAACATCTGACGAAGCTCGGCCTCGTCGGTGCTCCAGGGGAGGTTCCCCACATACAGTTTCTTCATCTTCTGACTCCAATCGCCATAAGTAGCGGCGCCTCAGCGCCCGTCTTGCGCTTCGAACTAAAACCAGCGCCGACGTGATCGGCTGGGCGAACCCAGCTAGCAATCGGATGAGAGTGTTCCTAAGCAGTATGGAACTATAGCGTCGAATCGCCCGGACCGCATACACCACGTCTCCGGTACCGTCAAGCCTCGCTCGCGGATTCGAGTGCCGCGGGTTCCGTACGAAGGCCGCGAACCCATTTCTCGAATCCGACAATGAGGTATGCGGCGAATCCGATGAGGAACACCCGACCCCACTGTCTGGCATCCATCGGGGCGGAGCCGAACAGACTGTGCATCACCGGGAGATACGTGTAGAGAGCCTGGAGGGCTGTCATCGTCCCGATCCCGAGCCAGATCGCCGGATTCGAGAATACCCCGATGTTGAACATCGAGGACGTGAACGAACGCGCGTTGAGTAGGTAGAAGCTCAGAACGACCACGAAAACCGCAACGGCGATCGTCCGAGCTACTGGTTCGCCCGAACCCAGAGCGAGCTCGTATTCGAACAGCCCGAAGGATCCGGCGAGGAGGAGAACACCCACCAGGACGATCCGCATCATGAGGACACCGGTGATGAGGGGACGGTCAAGCGCGCGGTTCGCCTCGGCTTCACGACCCACAGCGGGCACGGGCACCTTCGCAGGAGTTGCTTTGTGCTGCTCCGGAATCCCGACGGGCCTGCATCTTCGACGGTGATCACAAGATCGTGGCCGTTCCTGAGCACGCGGTGAATGGTCTCGATAACCGGAACCCCTACCTCAACCGACACGTCGATTGCAAGATCGTCGCTCCGGTACCTGTCGGCGAACTCGCTGAGCATCCGTCTCCGCTCATCGACGATGATTCCCTGGAGATCGAGTCCCTAACGCTGAGCCCGCTTGCTCCGGCGCTTGGGCACGGCGTCGACCGTGCTGGTCAGGGTGAGCTGCGCGCTGTTGCGGAGAGCCAGTGCGGTTGCTCGCTCCATCGCGGAGCTGGTGTCCGTTCCGTCGGCGGACTCTACGACCAAGATGCTCTTGAACCGCTTCATGTGTAACTCCGCATCATCACACGACATGGATTACCGGCTATTTCTCTTAAGATACCAGACATGAGACACCGCGCCACGTCTCCTGTCTCAAAGCGAGGCGCCAGCCGAGCGGTCTCCTGTCCCCCTGTCCCCTGTCCCCTGAGATGTCGAGATTTGCCGATTGCTTCAACTATTCTTGTGAGACGGCGTCGACCCGCCGTCGAGACGCAAAGGTTCAAGTTGCAGACGAAAACGAAATGACATCCTCACCGACCACCATCTGGACTCGCGGGTCGGGGTGCGCTTCGCTTGCAGAGACTCTTGGCGGCGCGCGAGCCCGGAAGGCCGACGGTGACCTGCGCACGGTGTGCATCGAGACGAGAGCCGACCTGTTGGTTGCAAGGAGCCTCACGTCGTTCGATCTCATCGACATCGCCGTGCCTCACCACTTCGTACCTGAGCGGGTAACCGACGTGGTCGCAGCCGTCGCCGGAGGACCGCACTCATCCCTAGCCACCAAAATCGCGAGTCTCCTGGCTACAAACCTGGACATCCCTGGCCGGATCGTGACCGCTTCACGTACACCCGAAGACAATGCCCGCGCCGAGGCCGTGCTCGCGGCGATCGATCCGACGGATCCGGCGCTCCCGCGCAGCGCCGTTCGTGCTGCGAACGCCAAGGCTCTCGTCGAAGGGTTCTCCGAAGGTACCCTCCTCGTCTTAGGCACCCCCGGCGGATCGTGGATGCAACGCCAATTCTTCGGACCCGGCCGCAAGTTGCTCTACTCCGCTCCTGCCGGCGCCGTGATTGTCCGGTCAGCACCCCGACGCTGCTTTCAAGCTGCTACAGAAGCGAACCCCTTCGGACTCCAGATGAAACTCCGAGACGCAAGGCGCATCATCGCGGACAACTCCTCGATGCCTGTTGCAGACGCCGGCACGCTCGTAGGCGTCATCCGCAAGGAGGCGCTGCTCGACGGCCCAGACGAGGCGACCGTTGGAGACGTGATGGAGACGCCGGTGTTTCTCCAGGTCGACGACCCTCTCGATGATGTCGAGGAAATCCAGAGGTTCCTCGGGGGAGGCCCCGTGCCCATCGTCGACCATTCGGGCGCGCTCTTCGGGGTCATCAACGCACAAAACACCGGTGAGACCACTCACCCGGAGGAGGTTCAGACGCGGGACTCCACGGGGGACCCATCCGAGTAGCCGGGGAGCCACGTATTGGCGAGCGACCGGGTAACAAGACGATACTTGACACACGACCCACAAGTTACGATACTTATATCGGTAAATATATTTCTTGTCATCTGCCTCCGATATTCCGAAAGCGACATATGCAACCTCACGCAGCGGACGAACAGGACGAACACGTTCGGGACGAAAAGCCGTGGACGTTCCTCACGAACCACACGCGAACAATGATCGTCATCGCAGAGGATCCTGAAGTGAGGCTCCGCGATATCGCTGCCCGCATCGGTATCACCGAACGGGCCGTCCAGCGCATAGTCGCCGAACTCGAGGAGGCCGGATACCTCACTCACGACAGGATCGGGCGCAGAAACCGGTACCGGATACAGCCCGGCACCTACCTCCGGCACGAACTCGACGGCGTCTACCAGGTCAAGAACCTGCTCGATTTGTTCGTGAACCGTTGACCGTGAACCGTGAACCGTGAACCGTCAACGGTCGTCGGTGGTGACGATTCGGTAAGCCTCAGCGAACAGGTCGGCGAGAGGTGTTTCTCGGATCTTGACATCGAGTTCGTCGAGTCGCACAAGCACCACATCCGGCGGATCGGGGGGATCGATGTCCAGGAGATGATCTATGTCACTCCCACGCGGCGCTCCCCCGGCCGGTAGTCGCATCCGCTGCGGGTCGAGCGGCCACCAGGGAGTTACCTCCGAGGCCGGGTCGCTCGCCTCATCGCCGGGATCGGCGCCCGCCCGAGAGACCGCGCTCTCGGCGGTGTGGACGCCATTCGACCGGGAGACCAACGGCTGAAGGATCTGCTCGCGGGTTCTCCCCCGCCATTCGAGGAGCAACCAAGGGTCGTCATCGAGTCGGTCCGCAAACACGTACAACACAGCGGCGATGTGCTTGCACGGGTTCGCTATGTCTGGGCACGTACAGCGCGCCGTAAGGTCGCTCCACTTCGCGGGCAGCAGCGCCACCCCCGCATCGGCGAAGACATCCTCAAGTTCAGGGGGGACGTCACCGGCGAGGAGTCGTGCAGCGAACTTCACCCGCGACGCCAGCGCCGAGTCGACCTCAGCCCATTGGGTGTCTGAGGTGGCGGGCGCGTCGACGGTGACAAGGTACGGCGTGGCGCGTGATCCCTGCACCTGGGCCAGGAGCTGACCGGGATGCACCTCGAAACTCAGCAACTGGCCCGCCCGGGCGTAGCGCCTCCCGCGCTGCATGCGCGCGCCAAGCCCGTAGTTGTCGAGCACGTCAACGAACCGCTTGGACCACCATCTCTCGGCCATTGCCCCGCGCTGTTTGGATGTGGCGATACCGTCTTCCACCTCAAGCGGCTTCGATGCGGGGAACCGCTGCCATGGATCGTCCCAACGACGACGTCGTGCCATCAGCCCTCCCCCATCCGAGCCATGGCCTCCGGACTCGTCCCGCCGTCAGCCCCGATGTCGGTGTCGAGATCGGTCGACCGCAGAGCCACGAGATCACGCAGATCATCGGTCGACAGCTCGGTCATCCACTCTTCGCCGGAACCAAGAACCCGCTCGGCGAGGTCGCGTTTCGACGCGATCAACTCGTCGATCCGCTCTTCGATCGTACCCGCGGAGACCAGCTTGTGGACAAGCACGTTGCGCTGCTGCCCGATTCGATAGGCGCGATCGGTCGCCTGATCCTCGACAGCGGGGTTCCACCACCGGTCGAGATGGATGACGTGCGAAGCCGCCGTGAGGTTGAGACCCGTGCCACCCGCCTTGACCGAGATCAAGAACACCTGCGGACCCGAGGCGTCTCCGAACCGTTCAACCATCGCGTCACGCTTCTTACGGGGCACGCCGCCGTGAAGCCAGAGCACCTCGACGCCGAAGCGCTGCTCGAAATAGGGCTGCAACGCGTCGCCCCATGCACGGAACTGTGTAAAACACAACGCCTTGTCGCCTGCACTGAGCAACTCGTCGAGCAGCTCCTCGACGCGGATCAACTTCCCGGACCTACCCGGCAGCGCAGAACCGTCCCCGAGATAGTGCGCGGGATGGTTGCACACCTGTTTGAGTCGCATGAGACCCGCAAGCACCAGCCCCCGGCGTTTCATGCCGTCTTCTTCCGCGGCGTTGCGAAGAAGATCGTCCACCACGGCTTGGTACAGGGTCACCTGCTCGCGCGTCAGCGGACAGTGATCGGTCATCTCGATCTTGTCCGGGAGATCGGAGATGATCGACTTGTCACTCTTGAGTCGTCGCAGAACAAACGGACCGGTCAGGCGGAGCAGCGCATTGGTGGCCCGTTCGTCGCGCGCACTCTCGATGGGAATCGCGAATCGTTGGCGAAAGTCGCGAGCGCTCCCGAGCAGCCCCGGGTTGAGGAGGTGCATGATCGACCAGAGGTCTGACAACCTGTTTTCGACCGGCGTACCTGTGAGCGCCACACGCCGACCGGCGCGGAGCCTGGCCACGGCTCTCGTCTGTTTCGCCGCCGGGTTTTTCACCTGCTGGGCTTCGTCGAGCACGAGGCGCCCCCAATGCACCGCGGTGAGGTCGTCAGCGTCTCGGGCCACCAAGGAGTACGTCGTGAGCACGACATCATGGGTCACTGCACGCTCGACGAAAGGTTCATCATGATCTCGCCGGCGGCCCGGACCGTGGTGCACGAGGACGCTCAGGTGGGGAGCGAACCGTTCGATCTCTGATAGCCAATTACCGAGCACTGAGACCGGGCAGACAACAAGCGTCGGCCCGCCGACATCGTCGACGAGTATGGATGCGATCAACTGGGCCGTCTTCCCCAGACCCATGTCATCGGCCAGACAGGCGCCCAAACCGAGGCTGCCGAGGAATCCGAGCCAGCCCACGCCGCGCTCCTGGTAGGGACGGAGCTCTCCGTTGAACGCCTCAGGGGTGGGCACCGGCTGCACCGTTGCGTGGAGTGCGTCGTCGAGCAGGTCGCCCAGCCACCCCGACGCGATCACCTCGATCCCCTCGACGGGATCCTCCGGGTCCGATTCACCGAGACCGAGCGACGCCTTGAGCAACTCGGCGATCGACACCTCCCCTGTAGCGCCGATTCGCTGCGTGAGCGCGGCCAGCGAGTCCGGCGTGATCTCAACCCACTCTCCTCGGAAGCGAACAACGGTGTGCTTCGCCGCGGACGCTCTCTTGAGCTGGTCGAGATCCCGCTTAGTAAGACGTTTGTCACCCAACGCAGCTTCCCAACGGAACTGCACAATCTCATCGATGCCCAGGCCCGCACTCACGGTCGCTGCGGGCGCCTTCGAACGACTGCTCACCCGCATCCGCGCGCTCACTCGTCTCCGCTGCGTCCACCACGACGGCGCCAGCACCGTGATGCCTGCGTCACCGAGAGGTCCGAGCCGATCGCGGAGCAGTTCCACCGCCATCGACGGCTCGACCACTGACCAGACCGGCTCGGCTTCGTCCAGCAGATCGCCGAGCTCGGGAGCGATCCGGTCGAGATGACCCAGAGCTCGTAGAACGTCCTCGACTGCGGTCTCCCCCAGCAACGCTGTGCCGTTCCAGAGATCAGCGATCGAGACGATCAGGCTCGACTCGTCGGTGTCCTGGACAAGGAGCTCCACCGCCCACAGCGACGGGTCGCTCCTGCGCCCAAGCTCGTCGCCTGCAATGCCGACGAGCCCGTCGGCGAAATCCTGCTGGACACCACCCTCCCCCTCCTCGGCGTCTGAAAACTCCGGGGCGACGATTCTGAGACAGAGACGGACGCGGCCCATCGCAGGCACTCCAGAGCGCACCCAGGCGCTCACCGTGCGCTCGAGCGCTCGCACCCGTTTAGGATCGAGAGACGACCCCATCCAAGGATCCTGTGAGACAAGGGCGTGCAGCCAGCTCTCGGGCACGGTACGCCGCCCAGGACGCCTCGGTGTCAGCAGCGCGCCCGAGCGCACCAGGCGAGCCCGCACCTCGGCGTCGACGAGTTCAGCCAACTCGTCGGCGAGGCGTGCATGTGCTCCGGGATCATCACCGTCGAGCAACGCCGTCAGCGTCGCGCGGTCGGATGCGGACGGCATCGGCCACCACCGCGAACGCCCGCGACCCGACTCGTCGACGGTGAGCCCGGCAACGAAACGCCCACTCTCAACCAGCGCTCCGGCAAGGGCCACAAGGCGAGAGCCACGGTCAATCGACTCAGCCGACATGTACCGCGTCCTCGCGTCGTGCAACGAACCTCGCGTCGTGGTGATCGTCCTGCCATCCCTCTTCGTAGCGGAGGAGTTCCAGACTGCCCAACAACCCCGGGAGTTCCCCGTTACCGATCAGATGCCGACGGGACGGTCGCTCGTTGCGCTCAAGATTCGTCACCGTCGCGAGCACCCCGATAAGGAGGCCGGTCGGTTTCAGGACCGCAGCGAAGTCCGATAGGAGGATCTTGTCGAGATAGTGGAAGATCAAAATCAGGTCCCATGGGCCTTCTGGGACCGCCTCGACGCTGAGATCGGCCAAGTGGGTTCGCAGGGGAACGTCAAGGGTTTCGGCGCGGGCCTTCGCCATGGCGAGAGCGACGTCGGATACGTCGATGATCGTTACGTCCCAACCCCTCTGCGCCAACCAGAGAGCGTTGCGCCCTGTGCCACCGGCCACATCGAGGGCGCAGCCCGGCTCGCCGAGGAGATCTGCGTTCTGCTCAAGCCAGGGCGACGGAACGTCCGGCCACGATCCTTCGCTGTACCGTCGGTTCCAGTACTCGCGGTCGGAAGGTTCTCGGTCTGGGCGGTCCCTGTCTGCCGGTTCGGTCACGCCAGGTCGTGTTTCGCAGCGAATTCCGCAATCACGGCATCGAGGTCGGGTTGACCGATCTCCTGGAGGTCGTAGTGGACCCGGGTGTGAGGCTTGGCGATGTCGAGGAGGCGTGAGAGGTCGATAGGGGTTCCGATGACGACTGCATCGCAATCGACAGCATTGATCGTCTCCTCAAGATCGGCAAGCTGCTGTGTTCCGTAGCCCATGGCGGGGAGCACATCACCGATGTCGGGGTAGATCTCGAAGGTCTCCAGGAGCCTGCCGACCAGGTAGGGGCGGGGATCGACGATCGCCGATGCGCCGTACTTTCTGGCCGCCACCACGCCGGCGCCGATCTTCATGCCGCCGTGGGTGAGCGTCGGGCCGTCCTCAACAACGAGCACGCGCTTGCCTTTCACCACCGACGGGTCTTCGATGCGCAGAGTGGAGGCGGCGTCAACGACGATTGCGTCAGGATTGACTGCTTCGATGTTCGCCCGGACCTGTTCGATGCCTGCGAGGTCGGCGCTGTCGATCTTGTTGATGACCACGACGTCAGCGGTCCGCAGGTTCACCTCACCCGAGTAGTACTCGAGTTCGTGACCGGGGCGGTGCGGGTCGGCGACTGTTATCTGGAGGTCGGTCTTGTAGAAGCTGAAGTCATTGTTCCCGCCGTCCCAGAGGATCACGTCGCAACCGTCGGGGTCGTTCTCTGCGGCCCGCACGATCGCTTCGTAGTCAGCCCCGGCGTAAATGACGGTGCCTCGCACGACGTGGGGTTCGTACTCCTCCATCTCTTCGATGGTGCAGTCGTGTTTCTCGAGGTCGGCAAGTTCGGCGAACCGCTGCACCTTCTGGTCGTCGATGTTGCCGTACGGCATGGGGTGGCGGATGACGACTACCTTGACGTCGCGTGCCATGAGGAGCTCGACCACCTTGCGGGCGGTCTGGCTCTTGCCGCTTCCGGTGCGCACGGCACAGATCGAGATAACAGGTTTCGTGCTCTGGATCTGGGTATCTCTCGGGCCGAGCAGCGTGAAGGACGCCCCCGCGGCCTGCACAATAGCGCTCACTCCCATGACGTGGCGGTAGTGGATGTCGCTGTACGAGAAGGCGCACTCATCAACATCGTACTTCTCGATAAGGGAGGGCAGCTCGTCCTCGGCGAAAATTGGGATGCCGTCGGGGTACAGCGGACCGGCCAACTCGGCCGGGTAGCGCCTTCCGTCGATGTCTGGAATCTGGGCTGCGGTGAACGCCACGACATTCACTGACTCGTCGTCGCGGTACCGGGTGTTGAAGTTGTGGAAGTCGCGTCCTGCGGCTCCGATGATGACGACGTTTCTCCTTGGCATCCTTCGCTCCGTCTGTGCTCTTTGGTCTGTGGTCTCCCACGCGACAATTTAGCCCTCGTGCGGCCACCAAGTAGGCTCGGTGATGACAGTGTGCGCGGCTAACCCAGGAGCGGGAGAGTGCAATGACGTACAAAGCTGAGTACGAGCGTTCGATCAACGAGCCAGAGGATTTCTGGGGTGAGGCGGCAAGACTGATCGATTGGGAGACAGCGCCGAGCCGAATTCTTGACGACGCCAACCCGCCGTTCTATCGCTGGTTCCCAGACGGTGTGCTCAACACCTGCTACAACGCCCTCGACCGGCATGTGGATGGTGGCAGGGCGGACCAGCCTGCATTGATCTATGACTCTGCGGTCACCGAAACTGTCAAGACGTACACGTATCGGGAGCTTCGCGACGAAGTCGCTCTGCTCGCCGGCGCCCTCGTCGAGTTCGGGGTCACCAAGGGCGACACCGTGATTATCTACATGCCGATGATCCCGGAGACCGCGATGGCGATGCTCGCATGTGCTCGCATCGGCGCGGTGCATTCGGTGGTTTTCGGCGGGTTTGCAGCGAACGAGCTCGCAACAAGGATCGACCATGCCAAGCCTGCGGTGATCCTCTCTGCAAGCTGTGGCATCGAACCTGGAAGAATCGTCGAGTACAAGCCGCTCCTCGATGAAGCGATTGCGCTCGCGGATCACAAACCCCACACGGTCATGATGCTCCAGCGGCCCCAGGCGGTAGCCACCATGGTGGACGGGAGGGATGTCGATTGGTCTGAGGCGGTCGGAAGGGCGGCGCCTGCGCCCTGTGTGCCTGTCTCGTCGACAGATCCACTCTACATCTTGTACACGTCAGGCACTACCGGCGAACCCAAGGGCGTCGTGCGGGACAACGGCGGCCATGCCGTGGCCCTCGCGTGGTCAATGCGCGCCCTCTATGACGTTGAGCCCGGCGAGGTCTACTGGGCAGCGTCCGACGTCGGGTGGGTCGTCGGGCACTCATACATCGTGTATGCACCTCTCTTCCATGGGTGCACCACCGTCCTGTACGAGGGCAAGCCGGTCGGAACCCCTGATCCGGGAGCGTTCTGGCGCGTCATCTCGCAGCACGGTGTGAGCGTGCTGTTCACAGCGCCGACCGCGTTTCGCGCCATCAAGCGAGACGACCCTGACGGTGTCTACATAAAGCAATACGATCTTTCGCGCTTCCGGACGTTGTTCCTGGCAGGCGAACGGTGCGATCCGGACACGCTTCACTGGGCTGAGGAGAAGCTCGGGGTTCCTGTCATCGACCACTGGTGGCAGACCGAGAGCGGGTGGCCAATGGTGACGAATCCTGTCGGGATCGAGGTGTTCCCCGTCAAGGCAGGCTCGCCGACGCTTCCAGTTCCCGGATATGACATCCGGGTGCTCGATGACGAAGGGAACGAGTGTGAGCCGGGCCAGGTCGGGGCGATCGTCGTGCGCTTGCCTCTCCCTCCCGGTGCGCTACTGACGCTCTGGGACGCCGACGAAAGGTTCCTCGACGCGTACATGGAGCAGTACCCGGGGTACTACGCCTCCGCCGATGCCGGCTACATGGACGAGGACGGCTACGTCTACATCATGAGCCGGATGGATGACATCATCAATGTCGCGGGACACCGGCTTTCGACGGGCGCTATCGAGGAAGTGCTCGCCGATCATCCCGACGTTGCAGAGTGCGCGGTTGTCGGTGTCAGTGACGAATTGAAGGGCCAGTTGCCGCTGGGGTTCGTGGTGCTACAGGCCGGCGCCGACCGCGATCCGGCCGAGGTGGAGTCGGAGCTCATCGCATTGGTGAGGAAGCGAATCGGCCCGGTCGTCTCGTTCAAGACAGCGGTCGTTGTGAAACGGCTGCCAAAGACGCGCTCAGGCAAGACGCTACGTAGCACGATGCGCCAGATCGCGGACGGCGAGGAGTGGAAGACGCCACCCACCATCGAAGATCCGACGGTTCTCGACGAGATAGCCGAGTCGCTCTTAGCCATCGGGTACGGAACCTAAGCAGGACCACTGCCGGCAACTTGTGCTAGAAACACAGTACCTGCCGAGGAGCGCAGCGACGAGGGAGCGGGGAAGAAAATGACGCGTCTACCAATAACCCGGCAGCCCTGTCACAACGCTCTTCACCGGTCGGTCACCATCCACCAGAACCGACACCCACGACAGGACAGCCCGTACGCACTGCTTCTGACTCTCTCCACTCACCTCCGAATTCTTCGCACACCCCGCCTAAATTCGAAGAGTTAGATTGCCGGCGAACTGAGCTGAGAGTTTCGTCACTCTGACGCACAGCATCGTCACGACACCGAGAGTGGGCCGCCGGAACGAGCGCTGAGTGTATTGGGAGCGTGTGTGTGTGTGTGTGGCCGTGTTGTGCAGCGAGCGGTTTCAGAACAGCTTGCGGAACCAGTTCTTCTCGAAGAGCACCTTGCCGATGTGCCAGCGGCGGCCAACCTTGCGAAACGTGATCTGCGGGGTTGGCTCCGCGTAGAAGTCGCCGCCACCGTAGCCGGCCTTGCCACCACCCGTCTCGATGAAGCACTCGCCGCGCCCGTCAAAGAGAGCCGGTTCCCCCCGCCCGGTGATGCTCGATGCGATGTTGCGTGCAACGACCTTTGCCTGGCGTTCGGCGAACACTCCAGCCATGGGCAGGGGCTTGCCCATCTTGAGAGGGATCCCTGTCACGTCCCCGATGGCGTACACACCCGGGAACCGCGTATCGAGGGTGTAGCGATCCACAGGGATCCAGCCGGAGTCGTCTATGAGGCCGGCCTCGCGAACGACGCGGGGCGCGCGGTGGGGTGGCACATACGCAAGCAGGTCGAAGCCTGCAGTTGCCCCATTGTCGAACGTGATGCGGCGGGCGTGCGCGTCAACCTCTACAACCTGATACTCGGGGTGGTAGGTGACTCCGTTGTCCTCAACCATACGGCGTACGCTTGCAGACCCCTCCGGGCCGGTTACGAGCATCGGACCCGGCTCGGCGGCATACAGGTCAACCTGTGTCTTGTCGCCGATTCCCCGCTTACGGCAGTAGTCGTTGATGAGCATCGCCGCCTCGTATGGGGCGGCAGGGCACTTGTAGGCGGCGGTAGCTGTGAGCACGACGATCCTGCCGCCGTCGAAGCTCTCAAGGGCGTCGCGCATGCTCTCAGCGCCCGAGAGCGCATAGAAGTTGTGGCCGGCTTCGGTAAGGCCGGGGATGATCTCGGGGGCGAGCTCTGCGCCAAGCGACACGACGAGGTAGTCGGCGTCGAAATCCCGACACGAGCCACGATCGTGCCCCGAAGACCGGTCGACGACGCGAACTCGGCGGGCTTCGGGTTCGATCTTCTTGATCTCGCCGCGTGTGACCTCGATTCCTTTCCTTGCGAGCCCGTGGAGGGGTCTGCGTATCTTGCTTGAAGTGCGTTGGCCGGTCATGAGCCACAACAACGACGGTGCGAACAGGTGATCGCGTTCGCGGTCCACGAGGACCACTCGATGCTGATCCGACAGCATCTTGCGTAGCGAGGTTGCCGTCACAACCCCGCCTACGCCGCCACCCAGGATCACGATTGTCTTGGCGTCGCTCATGTTTGTACCTTACCTCAGTCAGTCGAATCTCAGCTCAGCAAGTCAAATCAGAAGACAAGAACCCTCTCAGCCTGCGTCGTCCACTCGGTCAGCTCATCCATGGTGCTGCGGTGGCACCCTTCGGTCAGCTCATCAGCGGTGATGCCCCGAGCATCCATACACGTTCCACACACGCCGATCACGCCACCTCGCCGCGTCACCGGTCGGAGCATGCGCTCGAGGTTGTAGTAGCCCTGGGGGACCTTCTGACCTGCTTTCGCGCAGGCCGCAGCGTCGCCGATGAGGAAGACTTGTACGTGGGTGCCCTCCTGCCTGGCGAGTGATCCCGCAAGACGCAACCCGTTGTAGCTGCGCTCGGTCCCGTACGGCGGATCGTTGAGAATGAGCAATACGTCCATCAACGACTCTCCTTTCCTACCGCTATCGGTAGCCCTGCTTGGCGCCACTCGGGCAGTCCGTCCACAAGGCGGCGCGCTCGGAACCCGTGGCTGTGCAGCAGCTCAAGGGCTTGGGGAGCGAGAACGCAGTACCGTCCGCGGCAGTAGGCCACGATCTCAGAGTCCTTCGGAAGGCTCGCCAGCCTCTCTTCGAGTTCGCCGAGCGGTACCGAGATCGCTCCCGCGATGTGGCCAGCCTCGTACTCCTCACCAGGCCGAACATCCAGCACGATCACATCACCGTCGCCTGCGCGTGCGAGCAACTCTGCCGTCCCGACGGGGTCGAGTTGATCGCGGCCCTCGAAGTAGTCCCGCATCACCCGCTCCACCTCGGCGAAACGGTTGCTTGCCAAATCGCGGAGTGACAAGAAAAAGTCGCACACCGTCTCATCGGCCAGGCGATAGAAGACCCACGTTCCCGCCTTGCGAGTCTCGACAAGCCTGGCCTCGCGCAGCACGCGAAGGTGGGCCGACGTGTTCGTCACGCCCATTGCTGCGGCCTCCGCAAGCGCCTCGACGCTCCGCTCACCCTGACAAAGGAGATCGAGCAACTCGATGCGCTTCGAGTTGGCGACCGCCTTACCGATGCGAGCGAACTGCTCGTACAGATCGTCCTTGACCGCCCTGCCCGTCTTGTGCACTTGAGACATGTTCCTTCGGTATCCTATAGAACTATAGAATAGCATTTTAACGGTAGTGACGCGCTGCAAAGCCGCCAAACCCCGAGTATTCCGCGGATCCAGCGTCGGTCG
>JASJYA010000139.1 GCA_030125685.1 Actinomycetota bacterium | reverse complement strand
GTCGTTGCCCAGCGGCCCCCTCTGGCCTCGCAAGATCGGCCTTCTCCCCCGTCCTTCGGCCGAGGGAGAGGAAGCAGAAATTGGAGAGTTCACGAACACCAACATGCATGGCACGAGTGTGACCATGTCCTGTCACGGTTTCCGTTGCGAGGGTTCGATCGGCTCTCGGTCCGGTCGTGCCGCCCGGCGCTGAGAGCGCCGGAATCTGAGAGAGGGTGTGCCGATGTCTTAACCCTTGACGAGTGCGCGCATGAAGAAGAACAGGTTCGCGGGCCGCTCGGCGAGGCGGCGCGTGAGATACGGATACCAGGCCTCGCCATAAGGCACGTACACCCGGACCTCGTGACCCATCGACACGAGCTCTGCCTGACGATCCCTCTGCACCCCGTACAGCACCTGAAACTCCCACGGATCCTGCCTGTGCCGTGCTGCTTCGATCACCTTCACCTGGCGCGCGATATCGTGGCTCGCAATTGCAGGTTTCACATCGGGGGACTCCATGAGCAGCGCACCGAGGCGGTCGAAGGCCGCATCTACCTCATCATTCGACTGGAACACAACATCTTCCGGCTCGGCGTATGCGCCCTTGCACAAGCGGATATGCCCACCAAGCGGGATGATCCTGTCGAGATCCTCGCGAGTGCGCCTGAGATACGACTGGATAGCGATGCCGAGGTTCCCGTGCTTCTTCTGCGCGGCGACGTAGAGGTCGATTGTCGTCTGGGTATGCTCGGACTCCTCCATGTCGATCGTCACCGTGGTCTCCGCGCCAAGCGCTGCGACCGCGATTTCGTCGAGGTACCTGGCGGCGACCTCATCGTCGAGGCCCATGCCGAGCTGCGTCAGCTTGATCGAGATGTTCGCGTCGAGCTGTTGATCAGCTATCTCGCCGAGACAAGCCAGGTACGAGTCGCGGGCGGCGGTTGCCTCGTCGATTGCGGTGACATGCTCCCCGAGGTGGTCGAGGGACACGCTCATGCCCATCGTGTTGAGTTCTTCGGCGACCGCTACGGCCTCCTCAAGGGTGTCTCCTGCGACGAATCGGTGCGCGACAGCGCGCCCCGCGGCGGTTTCGGTGACGAGCTTCTTGGTCAACGATCGGTTGGTGACCGCGAGCACCACAGAACGCATCATCTCTCGGAGACCTTCTCTCCAAGCTCCCTCGACTGGCTCGCCGCAGCTCGGACCGCATTCCCGATCAGAGCCCTGAACCCGCCATCTTCGAGGACGTGCATCGCCGCGGCGGTGGTACCTCCGGGGGACGTGACCTCTCCCCGGAGCCGAAACGCCGACTTGTCCGAAGTAGATAGAAGCTCTCCTGCTCCACGAATCGTCTGATGGACCAGCTTCTCGGCCGCGTGATGAGGGAGGCCCTCCCGGATCGCAGCCTCGATGAGCGCCTCGGCCAGCAGGAACACGTAGGCGGGTCCTGTGCCGGAAACCGCTGTGACTGCGTCGAGGAGGTCTTCTGACACTTGCAGCGTGTCTCCGACAGCGGCAAGAACGATCTCGGCACGCTGCGCATCTGCTTCCTCAACTGCGTCGCCGACCGTGTACGCGGCAATCCCGAGGTCAACGGCCGAGGGTGTGTTCGGCATGGCTCGCACCACAGGGACGCCGGGAAGCGCCCCTTCGAACACCGAGATCGGAACACCGGCCGCGATAGAGACCACGACCTGGTGCGGCGTGACATGATCGGCTATCTGCTCAAGCACCCCGGGAACATCCCTGGGCTTCACCGAGATAACGAGGACGTCCCTGCCCTCAGCGGCCTCGACGAGCGAGAGGGTCGTGAGGGCGCCGATCGCGTACTCGAGTTCCCGAATCCGCTCAGGGCGGCGCACCGCAAGAGCCAGCTCTTCGGGCGCCCATCCCGCCCGCAGCAGACCGTGAGCGAAGATCTCGCCCATCGCCCCGGCGCCGAGGATCCCAACTGTTGGCCGTGTCATAGAGGTGAGGTTATCGCACACTCGGCGCCGAGTCCTATCGTGCGTGGCGTGAGCGACCACGACGACCAGGACTGGGCGAACTTCTCGCCCGACACCGAACGCGACTCCCGCCGGTCGCTCGGCACTCCCGAATTCATCGCGATAGCCGTAGCCGTTATCACCCTTATCGGACTCGCTATGTTCTGGCCGACCAAGGCGGGCGCGCAGGACGCCATCGACCAAATCTCCGTGCTCGGCATCCCGAGCCAGTTTCACGAAGCCGTCGTCAGCGACGTCACCGAGTTCCCTTGCGAATACTCTCCGACCGGAACGTGCGTGCTCGTGAACTTCGAGATCGCCGCGGGTTCCGACGCCGGATTGCCGTATGTCCAAGAATTCACGGTCGGCGCGACGACGCCGGACTTCAACGTCGGTGACAAGGTCGTCCTGTCATTCTCGCCTGCGAACGGCGTGATCGTGGCGCTCACTCATCCGCCTTGCGAGTTCGACCCGGAGACCACGTGCACACAGATCAGCGTGAAGCTGCTGGACGGACCGGATGCCGGTTCGATCGAACCTGTGCTCCTCTTCCCAGGCCAGGAGGAGGGCCTCACGGTCGACGCCAAAGTCTCGGTGACATACGACTCCGACGGGGTGATCGTCGCTGTATCAACCTCCACGATCCAGTCCCAGTACCAGTTCGCCGACTTCCAGAGACGATCCTTCCTTGGGCTCCTTGTCTTCGCGTTCGCTGCGGCGGTCATCGCTCTGGGTCGCTGGCGAGGCGTGGCGGCCCTCGTGGGGCTTGGCCTCACCCTCGTGTTCATCCTTTTCTGGCTGATCCCTTCGCTCCTTGACGGCAACCCGCCGGTGCTCGTCGCGATCTTCGGCGCCACAGCAGTGGCGTACCTGGCGCTCTACGTGTCCCACGGTTTCTCGCGCCTGACTACGATCGCCCTGCTCGGGACCGTGGGCGCGCTTGCTCTCACGACGCTGCTGTCGTGGCTCTCGGTCCACGCAGCGACCTTCACGGGTCTCGCGACGGAGGAATCGACGCTCCTGATACTCCTCGACGGCATCGATCTGCGAGGTCTCCTCATTGCGGGCATCGTGATCGGCGCGGCCGGCGCACTCGACGACGTGACCGTCACCCAGTCATCGGCGATCGCCCAGATCCGGGCGGCCGCTCCCGACATCAGCAATACGGAGCTGTTCAGCCGGGGGCTGTCCATTGGACGCGCACACGTCGGTTCGATCGTAAACACCCTCGTCCTTGCCTACCTCGGCGCAGCGCTGCCTCTCACCATCCTCTTCATCCTCGCCCAGCAGTCCCTTGGAACGGTCATCAACAGCGAGGTGGTAGCAGTCGAGGTCGTGCGCACACTCGTGGGCACACTCGGCCTCGTCGCAGCGGTACCGCTGACAACGTGGCTTGCGACGATGTGGCCAGCGTCAGACGTCCACGAACATTGACCCGAGCGCCGCTGCGAACCGTCGATCATGGCCTGGTCGCGTAGTTTGCTCCAGCCTGAATTTCGATCGATTCCCAAAAGCGATCGTCGCTCCGTGCCGGGTCGAGCGCCGTGGTCCACCATGTCGTTGACGCCGTACCGGACAAATCGATACCGCGGTCGTGTGCAACGTTGATCACCTGTCTCGCAACAGCGTCGGAGGGGTCAATGACCATCGTCCCTTCTGGCAGCCGCTCCTCAATCTCTGCGCGAATGAGTGGGAAGTGCGTGCAGCCGAGCACAACGACGTCTGCACCGGCAGCCACGACAGGCGCCAGGTACTCGTCGAGCAACGGGCCCACAGGTGTGCCCTGTTCGATCGCCGCCGCGAGCCCGGGACAGGCCTGTTCGACGATCTCGATATCTGAGGCGTAATGCGAGACAAGGCTGCGGAACAACTCACCTTGGAACGTCGCTCCCGTTGCCAGCACACCCACCGTTCCATTCGCTGTCAGATCTGCCGCCGGCTTGACAGCGGGCTCCATGCCTACGAACGCTATCGCGGGCATTCTCTCTCGGAGGTAGTCGAGGGCAGCGGCCGACGCCGAATTGCAGGCGATGACGATCTCAGAGACACCGCAAGAAGCGAGGTACCCGGCAAGCAGCTCGGTACGAGCTCGAACCTCTTCGAGGGTCCGCTCACCGTATGGTCCGAACGCGTGATCGGCCACGTAGATGAGATCGGCCCGAGGCGCGCGTTCACGCACCCGGTCGAACACCGTCGTTCCTCCGATCCCGGAGTCGATCACCGCTATCTGTGCCATGAC
>JASJYA010000138.1 GCA_030125685.1 Actinomycetota bacterium | reverse complement strand
ACGGCAACCAGCGGGAGCAGTGGCGCCACAAACGCATACACCGTGTGATCGACCCGGTATATGGCAACCACGATCAGCGTCACGAGAGCCGCCGACGCGATTCGCAAACCAGTCCGGTACGTGGCGCCAACCGGGGGAACGACGAACGCGCCACCGACGCCTATCGCGAGGATCGGAGCAGCCACCGCGTAGGAAGTGTTCGCGTTCGACTGGAACACCACCACAAGGGTTATGGCGACGGTCAGCGCGTACATCGCCGCTCGGAACGCGACCGTGCTTGCATCCTCCACACCGCTGAACGCAGCAATGCCGTACACCGCGAACACGATGCCGATCGCTACGATCGCCAACCCGGCTGTCCTTTCGGACTGGAGCACGAAGAGCCCCGCCCAGAAGCCGGCGGACGCGATGAGTGTGCCTACACCGATGCCGAGCCAGGCACTCCTCGTCAAGGACGAACCAGGCCGGGCCGCAGCACGACTTCTGAGGGTTGTGTGAGATCAACAAGCGTCGAAGGGGCGGCGCCCCCCGCCCTCCCAGGCAGATACGTCAATACATCACCCTCGAAGACGGCTTCGGCCTCCTCCGCCGTCGCGACAGGTTCATCGTCGGGGCCGTTCACCGACGTCACCACCAGCGGTCCCGTCAGGTCGAGTAGTTCAAGCGCAACGGGATGATCGGGGCACCTGAGCGCGACCGTACGCCGCTTCTGGTCTCCAAGCCACTCCGGTGCGGTATCGAGCCGGGGTACTACGAGCGTCATGCCGCCGGGCCAGTGTTGCTCAGCCAGATCCATTGCTCTGTCCGTCATTGCGCCGAGAGACAGACCCTGCTCCACGGAAGCCACGAGAATCGATATCGGTTTGGCGTGGTCCCGCCCCTTCAGATCGTAGAGACGTTCGAGCGCCGCTTCGTCATACAGATCGGCTGCAATTCCGTACACGGTGTCGGTCGGCAGACCGATGATCTCGCCTCGTTTGATGGCCCGAGCCGCGGCTTCAACGTCCATGCGCCCTCCTAATTCGATCACCGCAACGCTACTCGAATCCCCGGCTTCCGATGACGTATCTGACGCGTCCCGTCAGATCCTCAACAATGGAGGCATCGTATCGATCGAACAGGACAGCGGCTCGCAGACCCTGGAACTCGGAGATTTCACACGCGACGACGCCTCCGGGCGCCAGCCACTGATACGCCCCGTCGGCGATCTTCGCGAGGACTTCGTCACCTGTCTCCCCCGCGATGAGCGCCATCTCCGGTTCTGCGAGCACATCTCGCGGCAAGTCGACGAGTTCGTGTCGAGCGAGATACGGTGGGTTCGAGACCACAAGGTCGACCGTGCCCATCAGTTCACCTGGGAGCGGACCGAAGAGGTCACCGACGAGCACATCGACGTCGAGGTTGTTGTGGATCGCGTTTTCGCGCGCGACATCCGCTGCATCAGGCGACAACTCCACCGCGTACACCTCCGCCGTGGGGAAGGCCGCCTTCAACGCGAGCGCAAGGTTCCCGCTACCCGTGCACAGGTCGATGATCACTCCTGGGTTGTCGACAATCTCTACGACCTGCTCGAAGAGGTACTCTGTCTCGGGTCTCGGGATCAACACTCGGTCGTCAACGCGCAGCTCGACCTGCAATTCCACGGGGCCGAACGCCACGATGCCCTCGATGTATTGAAGCGGTTCATTCGACCGTCTCCGCTCAACGAAAGAGGCAAAAGCCTCACGCTCGACCGGTGTTACATCGAACCCCAGGAGCACATCGGGCCTTGTTCGGCCTGTGGCGAGCATCAAGAGCCTGACCGCCTCGTGCCTCGGTAGCTCGTCGACGCCAAGCAGCACGTCCCTGGTCCGCACGAGTCAGCCCTCCTCAGCGAGCCTCTGGGCCATGTCGTCCGCAATGAGCGCCTCATGTAACTGCTCGAGGTCGCCGTCGAGGATCGCCGCAAGCGAATGCACGGTCAGTCCGATACGGTGGTCGGTGACCCGGTTCTCCTTGAAGTTGTATGTGCGGATCTTCTCCGCTCGCACACCTGATCCGACCTGTGACTTCCGAACCGAGGCGCGCTCCCCCATCTGCTCGGCCATCTGGATCTGATAGAGCCTCGCCCGGAGGACGCGCATCGCCTTCAACTTGTTCTGAAGCTGTGATTTCTCGTCCTGGCACGACACGACGATGCCCGTCGGCTTGTGGGTCAGGCGCACCGCAGAATCCGTTGTGTTCACCGATTGGCCCCCCGGGCCCTGGGACCGCATTGTCTCGACGATCAGGTCACTGTCAAGCAGCTCGACCTCGACCGCCTCGACCTCGGGGAGCACGGCAACGGTGCCCATCGAGGTGTGAATCCGGCCCTGGGACTCGGTCTTGGGAACCCGCTGGACACGATGCGGGCCGGCCTCGTACTTGAAACGCGCATAGACACCCCTGCCCTTGACGGCGAACGTCGCCTCCTTGATCCCTCCCCCGTCTGTCGGCGTGATGTTGATCGGCTCCGTCGACCATCCCGACCGCTCCACAAAACGCTCATACATGCGGTACAGGTCGGCTGCCCACAAGGCGGCCTCGTCACCTCCCGCGGCTGAGCGAATCTCGATGATGACGCCCTTATCGTCATCCGGGTCTTTCGGAATCAGGAGGAGCCGAAGCTCGGACTCGAGAGCGCCGAGCTCCTCGGTGCGTGATGAGATGGTGTCCCTGAGGTATGCAACCATCTCGGGATCCTTTTCGGCCTCCATGAGCTCGGCCGCTTCCGCTATCTCGGATTCGGCGACGACGTATCTGCGGTATGTGTCGACGACAGCCTTGAGCTCAGCATGCTTCGTCGACGCGTCGCGGTACCGCTTCTGATCTCCGAGAACGTCAGGATCGACAAGCTGTTTCAACGTCTCTTCGAAGACCGTCTCCGTCGCGGCGAGGCGTTTGCGTAGATTGTCATCCATCGGGACGCTCCGCGTCTCGGACCGAACCGACATCTCCGGCGTCCCCTCGGTCAACGTCCCCTCGGTCGACCTCAGCGGCGAGCGCTCCAGGGACGATCGCTCCCCTCGACTCGACCACCTCGACCTCGGCCGGATCGAGCGCTGCAAGGAGAGACGCGACCGCGACCTCGACCTGGTCGTCAGACGGCTCCTTCGTGGTAATGGCCTGGACCCAGATGCCCGGCTTCGACGCCCACGCGATCCATTGATGGCCTCCGGCTGCTTTGAGTACCTCATACGAGAGACCCGCAATGACAGGGAGGAGGAAGACTCGAGCGGCGATCTGCCACGCGAACGCGAGTGGGGCGAGCGTGAAATATACGAAGAACGCAACCACCGCGACGATGATGATGAAGGACGTCCCACAGCGGGGATGACGGGGGCTGTATCTCTGGATGGATGCAATGTCGAGCGGATCACCGTTCTCGTATGCATGGATCGTCTTGTGCTCCGCCCCGTGATACTGGAAGACCCTCTGGATCTCCTCCATCCGCCCGATGAGCCAGATGTAGCCGACGATCAACGCGATCCGTATCACGCCGTCGAGAACGACGAAAAGCAGCGAGTTGCCCCCCAGCAAATCTTTCAGCCAGTTCGCGGCGAACGCAGGACCAATGACGAAGACCGCGAGGGCGCCGACTACCGCGATGACCATCGTGATGATGATCTCTTTGCGAGTGATCTCCTCGTCCTCTTCCCCCGCCTTCTCAGCAGACCACGACAGCGCCTGGAACCCCAGGGTCATCGCCTCGATGAGTACGAAAACACCGCGGAGAAACGGAACCTTGGCCAGTGGGTTCCTCGTGGAGAGCGCAGGAAGCTCGTTGCGTTTCACCTCGATGACGCCGTCGGGACGTCGCGCTGCAACGGCCCAGGCGTCCGGGGCACGCATCATCACGCCCTCGATGACCGCCTGGCCGCCGACAGACGCTCCAGGGGATCGGCTCAACTAAGCCTCCGTGTCTGGCTCGGCCTCGGGTGCGGCCTTCGCGCCCAGCTGCCCGTAGCGTTTACGGAATCGCTCAACGCGACCGGTGGTGTCAACGAGGATCTGCTTGCCGGTGTAAAAAGGGTGGCTTGCGGACGAGATTTCGACCTTAGCCAGCGGGTAGGTCTCGCCGTCTTCCCACTCAACGGTCTCGGACGTCTCGATCGTCGACTTGGTGAGGAATGCAAAGTCTGACGAGGTGTCCTGGAAGACAACCGGACGGTAATTCGGATGGATGTCGGTCTTCACGGGGTCTCCTGGTTGTTGTGCGTGAACAGTAGGGGACAATTGACGACCGCTGGCTCA
>JASJYA010000043.1 GCA_030125685.1 Actinomycetota bacterium | reverse complement strand
GGCTGTACTGACGCAAGAACGGTGAGAGAAGGAGATTGCATGAAACGGGACGCAGTATTGGCGGCGCTCGGGGTCGAACCGGAGTCCTCGGGGGTGTATGCGGGGGGCTGGCTTTCGGGAAACGGGCCATCGGTCACATCGATCGACCCGACCACTGAAGAGGCGATCGGCGTCGTGCGCCAGGCGGACGCCGGAGACTACGAAGCGGCGATCACGGCTGCCCAGGCTGCGTTCACCGAGTGGCGTATGGTTCCGGCGCCCGAGCGTGGTAACCATGTCCGGCTGATCGGCAACGCTCTGCGTGAATATAAGGCGCCGCTCGGCGCCCTCGTCTCGATGGAGACAGGGAAGATCAGGGCCGAGGGAGAGGGCGAAGTTCAGGAGATGATCGATATCGCCGACTTCGCGGTCGGACTGTCGAGACAGCTCTATGGGCTCACGATCGCATCCGAGCGACCACGCCACCGGATGTATGAACAGTGGCTGCCTCTCGGCCCGATCGGGATCATCTCGTCCTTCAACTTTCCGGTGGCGGTGTGGTCGTGGAACGCGCTCCTCGCCGCCGTGTGCGGAGACACGATGATCTGGAAACCGTCACACGTCACACCCCTCAGCGCCGTGGCTGTCACGAACATTGTTCACGAAGTCATGGATGGCTCCGGATTCGAGGCTGTTTTCAACCTCACGGTTGGCCGCGTCGATCCCGTGGGCGCCGCGATGGTGTCTGACAAGCGTCTACCCCTCATCTCGGCAACCGGTTCGGTTCGGATGGGTCAGCAGATCGGTCCTGAGGTCGCCAGGCGCTTCGGACGGTCGCTCCTTGAGCTTGGCGGAAACAACGCAATCATTGTGATGGATGACGCCGATCTCGACATGGTGGTCAGGGCGACCCTTTTCTCTGCCGCAGGCACGACCGGTCAGCGCTGCACGTCTCTGCGTAGGATTCTTGTGCACAAGGACATCATGGACGAGCTCTCTGATCGCCTGGCCAGTGCGTTCGGCCAGATCCGATTGGGGGATCCCCTTGACGATGACACCCTCATCGGCCCGCTCGTGGACCAGGCTGCGGTCGACACGACCAAGACGGCGCTAGCGATCGCACTCGAGCAGGGTGGTGAGCTGCTCGTCGGCGGAAACGAGCCGGACCGTAAGGGCTTCTTCCTCGAACCCATAATCGTGAAGATCCCAGCGGATGCCCCAATCGTGCAGACCGAGACCTTCGGACCGATCTTGTATCTCATCGAGATCGGCTCGATCGAGGAAGCAATCGACGTCCAGAACGGAGTGCCACAGGGACTCTCGTCCGCGATTTTCACGGATTCCGTGAGGAATTCTGAGCTCTTCTTGTCGCCCGATGGGTCAGACTGCGGCATTGCCAACGTCAATATCGGGACGTCCGGCGCCGAGATCGGTGGCGCGTTCGGCGGAGAGAAGGAGACCGGGGGCGGGCGCGAATCCGGGTCGGACTCGTGGAAGGTCTACATGCGGCGCCAGACCGTCACGATCAACTGGTCCAAGGAACTTCCCCTCGCCCAGGGCATCGACTTCGGTTGAAGATGGAGTCGCCCTATTTCAGCTCGATGACAGGGATGATCCGTTCGGTGCCTGCCGCGTATTCTGCGAACTGGGGGAACCGGGTCGTTTGCTCGGCGAAGATGGGGTCCCGTTCAGCACGATCCAGTTCCGATGCGGTCTTGTCGAACCTGTCTGTTCCAAGTTCGACGGAGACAGACGGGTTCGCCTTGAGGTTGTAATACCAGTCGGGGTGAGAATCTGCTCCGGCCCTAGAGGCAAACACAAAGAGGCGGTCGTCGTGATCGAGGTACATGAGGGGCGATTCGCGGTTGGCGCCGCTCTTGGCGCCAGTGGTGTGGAGGATCAGGAGAGGCGCGCCCTCGAACATTCCGCCGACCCTGCCCTCGTTCGCCCTGAATTCGTCCATGATTCCGGCATTCCAGTCTGACATCGCGTTCCTTCCCTCGGTCGCTAAGGGAGAACACCGTGGAGGCGTGCGAATATTCCCGTCGACAGAGCATCGCTCACTGGCCACAGCCGTTCTGGAATACGAATCGGTGAGCTATGTTGAGTGCTGCATGACCCCAGCTCCTCGAACGCCGACTGCGATCATTCCCTCAATTCGCGCGCTCGAGGGCGCTGGATTCGCGGTGAGACGCCCGTTTCCGACGGGCTCTGTCGATCACTACGGTCCCTTCCTCCTCCTCGACGAGATCGGTCCGACGGAGAACGAGCCGGGTGAGGCAAAGGGAGCTCCCGATCACCCGCACCGGGGGTTCGAAACCGTCACCTACCTGCTCGACGGAGAAATCGAACATGCAGACTCGGTCGGCAACCGAGGCGTGATCCGTCCCGGCGAGGTCCAGTGGATGACCGCGGGAGCAGGCATTGTCCATTCGGAGATGCCAACGGACAAAATCCTGCGCAACGGCGGCCGCGTCCATGGATTCCAGCTCTGGGTGAACCTCCCCAAGGCAGCAAAGATGCACCGCCCGCGTTATCAGGACCTCACCAAGGACCGCATTCCCGTCGTCGACATCGATGGCGGTCAGGCGGTGGTGATCGCCGGTGAGGCTTACGACACCAAGGGCGCTGCCGAGACCTTCCTTCCGGTCACCTATGTGCACGTGTCGCTCGAAGCGGGAGCGACGACCGAACTCGATGCGCCCGGCGACCAGGTTGCTTTCCTCTACATCTTCGGAGGGGATGCAACGATTCTCCCATCACAGCAGGCCGCGATCGAGGGCGACTCCGTCTTCTTCGATGCTGAGCCCGGGCCCCTGTCCTTCGAGGCCGGCCCGGACGGCGTCGATATGCTCGTGGGCATCGCCGAGCCGTTGAACGAACCGGTTGTGAGATACGGGCCATTTGTGATGAATACGAAGGCCGAGATCTACAAGGCCTTCGATGACTACAACGCGGGCCTCATGGGCTCCATCGAACCCGAACTCGCGTAGCGAATTCGGGTTCAAGATCGCTCACTGTGACCTGTGACCTGTCACCTGTGACCTGTCACCCGTCCTACCGCGGTCGGTAGATGTCGGCTCGATGATCGATGTACAACACGTTGACGGTCAAGGTGGATTCGTCGATCTCATAGACAACCCTATAGGCGCCGACGCGTGCCGAGTGAAGTCCTGCTAGGTCGCCGCTCAGCGGTTTGCCGACGCGGTCGGGGTTCTCGAGGAGCGCGCCGAGAATGAAGTCAAGGACGGCGACAGCGATCTTGGCCGGCAGGCGGTCGATTGCTCTTCGAGCCGGCCCGGCCAACGCCAGCTTCCAACCTGGTTCCGTCACGTGGAGTCGGTGCGGAGCTGGTCTCGAAGTTGCTCGATATCGGCACGGGACGCGACATCTCCCGACAGGATCGCAGCTCGACCCGCTGAGATCGCGTCCATGGCGCCGGGGTCAGTCATGATCGAGATGGTCTCCTCGATGGCCTCCAAGTCATCGACATCAACGAGTACCGCCGCTGGCCGTCCGTTGCGCGTGATGATGATTCGCTCGTGGGTGGTGACCACCTCGTCGATCACCTCGGAGAGCTTGGCCTTCACTTCAGAGAGCGGCATCACTTTTGACATGACCAGAATTATAGTCTTAATGTACGGTGGAGTAGGAGTGCCTCGCGAACGGAGTTCTGCCACAGGTGCAGAAGTCGTGCTACGTCATACGTACGACGTACTACGTTCTGTCGCCTGTGACCTGTCACCTGTCACCTGTATCCTGTCACCTGTATCCTGTCTCTATGCCCCCCAATACCCAGATCCGGAACATCGCGCTCATCGCGCACGTCGATCACGGCAAGACGACGCTCGTCGACGCGATGCTCCGAGCCGCCGGGGTGTTCGCTGACCATGAACAACCGGTGGTGCGCGTCATGGACTCGGACGACCAGGAACGCGAGCGAGGCATCACGATCCTCGCGAAGGCGGCGTCGATCATGTGGAAAGGCACGAAGATCAACCTCGTCGACACACCGGGTCACGCAGACTTCGGTGGCGAGGTCGAGAGGGCGCTGGCGTTGGTCGATGGCGTACTTTTGTTGGTCGACGCGGCTGAAGGCCCCATGCCACAGACCCGCTACGTGCTCTCCAAGGCGCTCGATCGCCACCTACCCGCCGTTGTTGTCGTGAACAAGGTCGACCGCTCCGACGCGCGTGCAGCCGAGGTCGTTGATGAGATTTACGAACTGTTCTTCGATCTCGAAGCCGCCGATTCCCACATCGAGTTCCCGATCATCTCAACGATCGCTCGGGACGGGTTAGCCGTCGTTGGTATCGGGGTGCCAACGTCGTCCGACACGCTCACCCCGCTGCTCGACGCGATCGTGGATTCCATCCCGTCGCCACAAGGAGATCCAGACGCTCCGCTTCAGGCACTCGTGACGAACCTCGATGCGTCCGACTACCTCGGTCGTCTCGCGATTGGCCGTGTCGTGCACGGCACCCTTCGATCAGGTGAGAGGGTGGCGCTTCTCCAAGGCGACGACGAACCCCCTGTCGCTCGCAAGGTCGGCACCCTCATGGGGTTCGCCAACCTTCGGAGAGAGGACGTAGCCGAACGTGTGGCGGGCGACCTGTTCATAGTTGCGGGCTTCCCCGAGGTGGGGATCGGGGACACGTTCGCAGACATCCAGAATCCGGAACCTCTGCCTCGCCTTGAGGTCGATGAGCCCGTGCTTCGCATGACGTTCGGAGTCAACACCTCACCGCTTGCAGGCACGGAAGGCAGGTTCGTCACTTCGCGCGAAATTCGTGCGCGTCTCGAGAAAGAGGTGCTTGGAAACGTCTCGATCCGCATCGAGGAGACGTCGACGCCAGAGGTCATCGAGGTTGCCGGTCGAGGGGAGTTGCAGCTCTCTGTGCTGATCGAATCGATGCGGCGCGAAGGCTTTGAACTCCAGGTGAGCAGGCCGGAGGTAATCGTCAAGGAGATCGACGGCGTCAAGCATGAGCCGCTTGAGCGCGTCACAGTCGATGTCCCCGACGAGTACGTTGGAGCAGTGACACAGGCGGTTGCACCGCGTAAGGGCCGTATTGCTGATTTGAGGCCGGGAGAGACGGGTCGATCTATCGTCACGTTCACTGCGCCGTCACGGGGTCTTCTCGGGTTGCGATCGCAACTGCTGACGGTCACGCGCGGTACCGCACTCCTTCACCAGCACCACGAAGGATGGATTCCTTGGGTCGGCGAACTACCGACGCGCCAGGGCGGTGCAATGGTTGCAGACCGTCGAGGGACTTCGACGGGGTTCGCTCTCGACAATCTCCAGAAGCGAGGCGAGCTGTTCATCGGTCCCGGGGTCGACGTGTACGAAGGGATGATCATGGGGGAGGCGGCCCGTCCTGAGACCATGACCGTGAACCCGACCAAGGGCAAGCAGCTCACGAACATCCGCACCCACTCGACGGATGAGGCGATCAACCTCAAGCCGCCTCGCAACATCACGCTTGAAGTTGGTATCGAATGGATTACTGACGAGGAACTTGTCGAGGTGACTCCGAAGTCGATCCGGGTCCGGAAGCGGTTACTCACCGACTCTGAACGCAAACGAGCAAAGCAGAAGAAATAGGCGCTCTTGCTCAGTCGATGCGGCGGGTGAGGCCGCGTTCGTCCATGATTGTGGCCGCTATCTCCTCGATCGATCGCGATGTGGTGTCGAGGTAGGGGATCCCACGTGAAGTGAAGAGTCTTTCGGCCCACGCAACGTCGCTCTTGCACACTTCGTAGTCCGAGTATGGGCTGTCGGGTCGGCGTTGGCGCCTGATAGCGTGCAATTGGCGTGGCTCGATCGTCAGGCCGTACAGCCGGTCGTGAAACGGTTCCAGGGTCTTCGGCAGACCGAGCTCGTTGTGGTCTTCACGCACCAGGGGGTAGTTCGCTGCGAGAATCCCGTACTGCATCGATATGTAGAGACAGCTTGGTGTTTTCCCCACGCGAGACGCTCCGATGAGCACGAGGTCTGCGCGGTGGTAGTGATCCGTGCCGAGGCCGTCATCTGTCATGAGGGCGAAGTCCACCGCGTCGAGGCGGAGCTGATACCGGGTGGCATCGCCGATGCCGTGGTAGCTGCCGACTCGTTTCGACGGTTCAAGACCGAGCTCTGCGGCAACCTGAGGCAGCGACTCGTTGTAGAGCCCGATTACGAGTCCGTCCGTGTCTTGCAACTGGGACTGCAACGCAGGGTCGTTGAAGGTGGAGAACACGATCGGACGAGCCTTGGAGGCTGCAACACCATCGATTTCGTCGACGACCGCATCGACTTTCTCCTCTGTGTCGATGAACGGTCTGCGCGTATACATCGTGTCGACACCGTCGAACTGTGAGATCAGGCTGTGAGCGAACGCCTCGGCCGTCACCGCAGTGTGGTCTGACACGATGAAGATCACACGCTGGGTGGCGTCGCTCCCATCAACCATCGGGCGTAGCTCCAGCGAGGTCGAGCCACGTCTCGATGACCGTGTCGGGGGTGAGGGATAAGCTGTCGAGGCCGATTTCAACGAGCCAGCGAGCGAAGTCAGGGTGATCCGAAGGCCCCTGGCCGCATATGCCGACGTACTTGCCTTCAGCGTGGCACGCCTGAACGGCCATTTGGATGAGAGCCTTCACGGCCGGATTCCTCTCATCGAAAAGCTGGGCGACGAGTTCAGAGTCCCGGTCGAGCGCCAAAGTAAGCTGGGTGAGATCGTTCGAGCCGATCGAGAAGCCGTCGAAATGCTCGAGGAAGTCGCTTGCGAGCACGGCGTTCGACGGTATCTCGCACATCATGATGAGTCGCAGCCCGTTCTCGCCACGTCGGAGCCCATTGCTCTCGAGCAGCGCCACTACCTCGCGAGCCTCCGCAACCGTTCGCACGAAGGGAATCATGATCTCGACGTTTGTCAGCCCGAAGCTGTCTCGGACCGCGCGGAGTGCCTCACACTCCATAGCGAATGCGTCGGCGAAGGCTTCGGAGCAGTAGCGCGCCGCTCCGCGAAACCCGATCATCGGGTTCTCCTCCGTCGGTTCGAAAGCGCTCCCACCGAGGAGGTGGGCATACTCGTTCGACTTGAAGTCCGACATGCGCACGATCACCGGCTTGGGATAGAACGCCGTCGCGATCGTCGCGATGCCCTCAGTCAGTTTCTCAACGAAGAACGCTCGGGGACCCTCCGAGCCACGGATCCGGGATTCGATGCGACGGCGAACATCGACGTCGAGCGTTTCCAAGTGGAGGAGCGCTAGGGGGTGCACCCCGATGGTGTTGTTGATGATGAATTCCATGCGAGCGAGGCCGACGCCGTAGTTTGGGAGGCGGGAGAAAGCGAAAGCCCGGGACGGGGTCGCGACGTTCATCATGATCTTCGTCGGCGGCTCGGGCATGGCGTCGAGAAGAATCTCGCGGCGCTCGAACGCCAGCAGACCGGCATAGACGTAGCCCTCGTCGCCTTCGGCGCAACTTACAGTCACCGGCGCCCCGTCGTGAAGCACTCTTGTGGCGTTCCCCGTTCCGACGACAGCGGGGATCTCCAATTCACGTGCAATGATCGCGGCGTGGCATGTGCGCCCTCCGCGATTGGTGATGATCGCTGCTGAGCGCTTCATCACCGGCTCCCAGTCAGGGTCTGTCATGTCCGCAACGAGGACATCGCCCTGCTCTACCAGGTGCATCTGAGACGGATCCGTGATGACCCGTACGGCGCCGCTCCCGATGCGTTGACCGACACTTCGACCAACCGTCAGCACGTCGCCGCGTTCGATAAGGCGGTAGCGCACCAACTTAGAGGCTGTCGTTCTGCTCTGGACCGTCTCAGGGCGCGCCTGCAGGATGTAGATGCGGCCGTCGGTTCCGTCTCGTCCCCACTCGATGTCCATCGGTCGTCCGTAGTGATCCTCGATGGTGAGGGCGTGCCTCCCCAGCTCCTCGGCCTCCGCATTGCTCAGCGAGTAGCGCCCGCGCTCCTCCTCGCTGACGACGACCGTTGCGACGCCCTGTCCGTCGGCGCCGAAGATCATCTTGCGGTCCTTCGAGCCGATCGTTCGCGAGATCACCGCCGGTCGACCAGTACGCAGATTCTCCTTTCGGACGTAGTACTCGTCGGGGTTCACAGCGCCCTGCACAAGGAGCTCCCCCAGCCCGTACGACGAGGTGATGAACACGGCAGCGTCGTGACCGGATTCAGGGTCGATCGTGAAGACCACTCCGCTCGCTCCAAGATCTGAGCGAACCATGTGCTGAATTCCGGCCGAGATAGAGATGTCAGCTGCCCCGTAGCCGCGATGGACGCGGTATGAGATCGCCCGGTTGTTGTACAACGAGGCAAAGACGAGGCGCACGGTGCGGATCACCTCGTCGACGCCGCTGACATTCAGATACGTCTCCTGCTGGCCGGCGAAAGATGAATCGGGCAGGTCCTCCGCCGTGGCGGACGAGCGCACTGCAACGGCGACCTCACCTCCTCCCGAGAGCGTCGAGTAAGCGGAAGTGATGGCAGTGGTGAGGGAGTCAGGAAGTGGGCTCGCCTCGATCCAACCCCGCACTTCGCCCCCGGCTGCGGTCAGTGCAGCGATGTCGTCGACGTCGAGATCGGTCAGGCGCTCCTCGATCCGTACAGCCAGACCAGAGCCTGTCAGGAAGTCGCGGTACGCCGATGCCGTTGTCGCAAAACCGTCGGGGACGAGGACGCCGAGGTCTGTGAGGTTGGAGATCATCTCTCCGAGTGAGGCGTTCTTGCCGCCTACGACCGCAATGTCGTCGATTGAAATGTCCTGGAACCAACGTATCAACTCATCGGTCAATGGCGCCTCCCACAAGCGTTCAGCGAATCTACCGAGCAGCTTAAGAGATATTGGCGGGAACCCGGTCGCCCTGTCTCATCGTCAGAGCGCCGAAGGATTGAGAGAGGAGTTCCCGGATGCGACGAATGATTATCACTCTGGCAGCCTTTGGAATGGTGCTCACTGCATGTACGGCGGGCATCACATCCAGTACCACGACCACGTCTACGACTCGGCTGATCGAGAGTCAAGGACCGACGGGAGAGTGGGCATTCGCCGCTGCGGCGTTGCGGCCGTTCGACTCGTGCAACGACTTCCTTGACTACGTCAAGAAGCATGCGATTGAGCAGGTTGGGCCCTACGGGCTCGGCGGCTATGGCGGGTACTGGGGCGAGGAATCCCTCTTCGCGGACGTGTCAGCCTCAATCGCAGAAGGTGACGCTTTCCTCAGGGGTGGTCCCGTCGAGGGGGTTGACTACTCGGGCACGAACGTCCAGGTCGCGGGCGTCGATGAGCCTGACATCGTCAAGACAGATGGGGAGCGCATCTTCGTCGTTGCCCAGGGTCGCCTCTTCTGGATCGACGCCTCCGGTACCCCGGAGATCGTTGCGTCGATTCCGCTCGACGGCTGGGGTCATCAGCTTCTCTTGTCCGGTGACCGTCTTCTCGTCATGACTTTGGGCGGCGGCTACAGCATCGAGCCGTTCGTCGGTAGGGGGTTCGCTCCTGACATCGTGGGTCCTCATAGCCAGAGCGTCGTTCTCACCGAGGTCGACGTCTCGGATCCGGCATCCATGGAGGCCGTTCGCACACTGATGCTCGATGGGACGATCCTGTCGTCTCGCATGACAGATGGATCGATTCGTGTCGTCGTTCGCTCGGGACCGACCGGTTTCGACTGGGCGTACCCCGAAGGAAGCGGCATCCGTGCCGAGCAGAAGGCGATCGAAGCGAACAAGAAGCTGATCGAAGATTCCACGCTCGAGAACTGGGTTCCGTGGTACGTCCTCAAGGATCACCGGGCAGGGACCACGGCCGACGGCCCCGTCCTCGGCTGTGACCAGGTCGGGCAACCCGAGGAGTTTTCGGGCCTCTCGATGATGACGATCCTGTCAATTGATCTCGACGACGGTCTCGATCCAGGCGCTGGCATCGGGCTTCTCGCTGAGGGCCACACGGTGTATGCCTCAGCCGAGAACCTGTACGTCGCTACCTCGCCCTGGATGGCGTGGCCAGCCGCGAGGCTCGAAAAGGGAGACAAGGGGGACTCCCTGTGGACCCAGATCCACATGTTCGACATCTCGGATCCTGAGACCGCCAGGTATGTGGCGTCGGGTGAGGTCGAAGGGACGCTGCACTCCCAGTGGGCGATGGATGAGCACGAAGGGACGCTTCGTGTCGTGGTGACAGACGCCAACTCTTGGTGGGGTTCGTCTGATGTTCCCGACACCGCTGTTGTCGCGATGCAGCGCAGAGGCGACACGCTCGTCGAGGTCGGCGCCGTGGACGGTCTCGGCAAGAATGAACGGGTCTACGCCGTGCGGTTCATCCAGGACAAGGCGTACGTTGTGACATTCCGCCAGGTCGACCCGCTCTACGTCGTCGACCTCTCCGACCCGACCGATCCACAGCTCAAGGGCGAGTTGAAGATCAACGGGTACTCGGCGTATCTGCATCCAATCGGCGACGACCTGCTGCTCGGTGTCGGTCAGGACGCCACCGGTGAGGGCCGCCTGCTCGGAACCCAGGTGTCGGTCTTCGACGTCTCCGATCCTGCGGACCCGAGGCGCCTCGCCAAGCTCACGTTCGACGACGCGCACTCAGAGGCGGAGTGGGAGCACCACGCATTCTTGTGGTGGGCCCCCGAAGGCATCGCGGTCCTACCTCTTCAGCGGTGGTCGTGGGATGAGCGGACAGGAAGGAAGGACAACTTCTCTGGCGCCATTGTCCTGACGGCGACGCCCCAGCGGGTGAAGCAGATCGGTGAGATCCGCCACCCGAACGCCAACGAGCCGGGCTGTGAGGGTTGCGATGCATGGACAGCCCCCATCAACCGCTCACTCGTGATCGGCGACACGCTCTTTACCTTCTCAGAGACGGGCGTCCTCGCTTCCGACCTGGGCTCTCTCGACGACATCGCCTGGATGCCTTTCTCCTAGGAACGCGCGTGTACTGCACCATGCGACGGTTGACATAGCTAACTGATTAGTCCACTATGGAGTCATGACGAGCGTCGGAATCCACGAAGCGAAGACGAACCTCTCGAAACTCCTCCGGCGAGTGTCGGTAGGTGAGGAGATCATCATCACGCGCTCCGGCGAGCCGATCGCGAAGATTGTGCCGATCAAACCAGATCAGAAGCGCTGGTTTGGGATCGACGCTGATCGCTATGAAGTCCCCGACGACTTCAACGAACCACTTCCAGAGGAACTGATCGCAGCATTCGAGTCATGAGAGTTCTGCTCGACACGCAGGTCTGGCTGTGGCTGTTGACACGGCCGGAGCGGCTGGGCCCGAAGACGCTCTCGTTGCTCGAGAATGAACGGAACGACATGTTCCTATCTTCTGCGAGCTCCTGGGAGATCGCGATCAAGTACCGGCTCGGCAAACTGCCGCTACCGGAAGCGCCGGGACTCTACATACCCGACCGGATGAGGCGGAGCGGCGTCGAGGCTCTGTCGATCGAACACAGCCATGCGCTTGCGGTGGCGTCTCTCGAGGACCACCATCGCGATCCGGTCGACCGGATTCTGGTCGCTCAGGCCCAGGTCGAGGGTCTCTCTCTCGTGTCGGCCGATCCGATTTTCGCTGTCTACGGCGTGTCCCTGATTGACGCAACCCTCTGACACCGCGGCGCCCGCTCGTGCTCGGGATGGCTCCAGTCAAGTCCGTGGATGTGACTGCGCGCTCACCTGTCCTTGAGTCTGGACGCTACGTCGCGCCTGGCGGTGACCAGCCAGGGGCAGCGTGTCGAGAGCGACCGTTCCTGTCACACGCTCCGAGTACGTTGTCGGTATCGCTCACCTCTCGGAGGGGGTACCGTGAATGGCACAATGGCAGCAACCGAACAACTCGATCGCATGCCCATGTCGTGGGCGAGATACGAGGCACTCGGCAACGATGTACGCGGCGAGTACATCGACGGTTCGCTCGTGATGATTCCTTCGCCGACGCGTGATCATCAGCAGGTCAGTTTTAATCTCGCTTCGGTGTTGAAGAAGGTCGCTCCGGCGGGTGTGGACGTCGCCGTCGCCTGGGCCTGGAAGCCGGATGTCGACGAGTTCGTTCCCGACGTCGTCGTGTTTGACACAACGACAGAGAACGTGCGCCTCACGGCTACACCTCATCTCACTGTCGAGGTGCTCTCTACTGACCGCGGCACTGACCTAATCCGCAAGTTCCGAAAGTACGCCGATGCGGGTCTCCCTCGGTACTGGATCGTCGACCTCGGCGAGACCGGCCCCGACGTCGACACGTACGAGCTGCGTGAAGGTGTGTTCGTCGAGACAGGACGACACCGTGGCGACACCGAAGTCACCCTCAATGCCGGTCCGATGACGGTCACGTTCACCCCGAGCAACCTTCTGACTTGAGGTTGGATCCCGACTCCGGCGTACAGGCGCCGATTTCGGCGTCCTGGCGGACTGCCTCAGGGTCTGATGAGGACCTTGCCCGTGGTGCTTCGGCCTTCGAGGGCGCGGTGGGCTTCGGCGGCGTCGGCGAGGGCGAATTCCGCCCCGATTCTCACGTCGAGCCTGCCCTCAGACACCCAATCGAATAGGTCGGTTGTGCGTGACAGCAACTCCTGGCGAGTGGCGGTGTAGTGGGCCATCGTCGGCCTGGTGAGGAAGAGGGATCCTTTCCCTGCCAGGATCAGCGGCGAAATCTCCGGAGGCGGTCCCGAGGCGTTGCCGAAGGTCACCAGCATCCCTCTGGCACGAAGCAGGTCGAGCCCTTTCAGGAAGGTCGCTGCCCCAACTCCGTCGTAGACCACGTCGATTGCCCCCGGGCCTGCGATCTCTTCGACTTCTTCCTTGAAGTCCGTCTCGTTGTACAGGATCACATGGTCGGCGCCGGCGCCGGTGCTGAGCTCGGCTTTCTCCTTCGAGCCGACCGTGGTGAAGACCTCTGCCCCAGCCATCTTGGCGATCTGGGTGAGGAGCAGGCCGACGCCGCCTGCGCCAGCGTGGATCAGGCAGCGATCGTCTTCCTTCAGGGGGAAGGTGTCTGTGGCGAGATAGTGTGCTGTGATGCCTTGGAGCAGGAGCGCGGCTGCAACCGTGGGCGCGACATCCTCGGGGAGAGGGATGGCTTGGTCGGCGGGAATGACGACCTTCTCGGCGTACGAGCCGATCGCCCAGGTCCAGCAGACGGCGTCACCGGGTTGGTATTGAGTCACGCCAGGTCCGACGGCGAGGACGGTCCCCGCTCCTTCGAGACCAGGCGTGAAAGGCATCTCCATCGGGTAGAGCCCACTGCGGTGGTAGGTGTCGATGAAGTTCAGCCCGGCAGCGATGACTGAGACAAGAATTTCATCGTTCCCGGGGAGGGGGTCGGGCACATCCGTAAGGGTTAGTTGATCGGGATCTCCCGGCGCCGAAACGACTATCGCTTTCATGGTTGACCACCTTCCAAACGCTCGTTGCGCTACGCGACTAGAGCCCGAATGTCGTTCACCATGAGAACAAGGAGAAACGCGATCATGCCGACGTGGATCACGGTGATTGGGCGGCGCCACGGATGCTGAACCTTCCAGAATCTCCTCAGGCTCGTGGCATTGAAAAAGATCGCTACGACGCCGATAGCAAGGCCGAGAGTGGGCCCGATACCAGGAGCGATACCGAGAAATGGGAGAGCGAAAGGCAGCACAACGTATGCGAGTGTGCAACGCACACCAGACACGATGATGGCGAGGTTGAATGCCCTCTCGACCCCTCGGCGTTGCTGTCCCGGAACCGGCGGGTACGCAGCGCCGACATCGGATGGTGCTTCTAGCTCTGTCAC
>JASJYA010000137.1 GCA_030125685.1 Actinomycetota bacterium | reverse complement strand
CTGGCGGGGCACCTCCCCCCGCTCCGCAGGGGGAGGCAAGCGAAACGAAGTGAGTGAGAAATAATGGCAGACGAACATCGGATCCGAATCCGACTCAAGGCGTACGACCACGCGGTCGTCGATGAGTCCGCGCGCAAGATCGCGGAGACGGTGCTCCGTACCCAGGCGAAGATCAGGGGACCGGTACCTCTTCCAACAAAGATCCACCGCTACACGGTCATTCGCGGACCCCATGTCGACAAGACGTCGCGCGAGCAGTTCGAGATGAGGATCCATAAGCGGCTTATCGACATCCTCGAGCCGACAACCAAGACGGTTGACGCGCTCATGCGTCTCGACCTTCCCGCAGGCGTAGAAGTAGAGATCAAGACATGAATGCATCCACCGGCGCTTCCATTGGCGCAATCATCGGAGAGAAGCTGGGTATGACCCAGATCTTCGATGATGACAACCGAGCGATTCCTGTGACAGCCGTCAAAGCCGGTCCCGTCGTCGTGACCCAGATCAAGCGTCCCGAGACCGATGGCTATGCAGCGATCCAGATCGCGTTCAAGGAGATGTCAGCGGAGAAGGCGGGTCGACCAGCCACCGGGCACTTCGCCAAGGCCGGGGTTGCGCCGCATCGGCACATCGTCGAGGTCAAGGTCGACGATCCTGACGCGTTTGAACTCGGCCAGACGATCTCAGTCGCTGACGTCCTCGAGGCGGGCAAGAAGGCCGATGTCACAGGCATCACCAAAGGGAAGGGTTTCTCCGGGGTGATGAAACGGTACAACTTCAAGGGACAGAGTTCTTCGCACGGCGTCCACAAAGTACACCGTGCCCCCGGCGCCATCGGCGCATGCGCTACGCCTGCTCGCGTGTTCAAGGGGAAGCGCATGCCTGGACGTATGGGTGGCGACCAGCGCACGATCATGAATCTCGAGATCATCCAGGTCGACGCCGACCGAAACCTTCTGCTACTCGCGGGAGCAATCCCAGGCCCCAAGGGCGCAATCGTTGTCGTGCGAGAGGCGGTGAAGGCCAATGGCTGACAAACTCACCGCAGAGATCTACAGCGCTGAGGGCGAAGCTATGGGTGAGGTCGATCTCAACCCCGACATCTTCGGTATCGAGCCGAATACCGACGTGATGCATCAGGTCGTCACCGCACAGCTCGCTGCGAAGCGTGCAGGCACGCACTCGACGAAGACACGCGCAGAGGTGCGCGGCGGTGGAGCGAAGCCATGGCGCCAGAAGGGTCTTGGGCGCGCTCGTCACGGCTCGATCCGATCGCCCCAGTGGGTCGGCGGAGGCGTGGCACACGGGCCGAAGCCCCGCGACTACAGCCAGCGGACGCCAAAGAAGATGAAGCGTCTTGCGCTGCGCAGCGCCCTTTCGGCGAGAGCTGCCGCTGGGCAGATCAAGGTCGTCGAGTCCTTCGAGCCTTGGGACGCTCCCAGCACGAAGAACGCTGTCTCTCTGCTTGCCGCGATGGGTGTGACGGGCAAAGTACTCCTCCTCGCCGAGGATCATGAGCGCACGGCCATCAAGTCATTCCGCAACCTCAGCCATGTCATTGCCTCCAATGTCGGCCAGGCCAATACCTACGACGTGCTCTGGGCCGAGACGGTCGTCATGAGCCTCGGAACGCTCGCCCTCGGCCAGACCGCTCCGAGGGGGACCGAGGAGCATGCCAAGCAGGTCACAGGTGACAGGTCACAGATCACAGGTGAAGCAGAGGTGGCATCGTGAAGAATCCAAGGGATATCATCTTTTCGCCGGTCGTGTCCGAGAAGTCGTACGACCTCGCTTCGGCCAACAACACCTACACGTTCATCGTTGATCCCCGGACGAACAAGACCGAGATCAAGCAGGCGATCGAGGCCATTTTTGAGGTGAAAGTGACCTCGGTGAACACGATGAATCGCAAAGGGAAACGCAAACGCACCGGCTACGTAGTGGGAAAGCGCAAGGACACCAAACGTGCCCTCGTCACTCTCGCCGACGGTGACTCGATCGACGTCTTTGAGGTATAGCTGATGGGTGTAAAGAAACTCAAGCCGACTTCTCCCGGGCGCCGGTTCCAGACCGTCTCGGATTTCGACACGATCACGAAGTCGACGCCGGAGAAGAGCCTTCTGGCGCCTAAGACAAGGTCTTCGGGACGAAACTCCTACGGCAGGATCACTTCGCGCCACCGCGGAGGCGGCCACAAGCGTCGCTATCGCATCATCGATTTCCGTCGCACGAAGGACGGCGTGCCTGCCAAGGTCGCGTCGATCGAATACGATCCGAACAGGAATGCCCGCATTGCGCTGCTTCACTATGTGGACGGCGAGAAGCGGTACATCCTCGCCCCCGTCGGCCTCAGCGTCGGCGATATGCTGGAATCGGGATCAAAGGCCGAAATCCGGCTGGGCAATGCTCTGCCGATGCGTAACATCCCGACCGGCACGATCATCCACGCGGTCGAGCTACGGCCAGGCGGCGGTGCGAAGATGGGGAGAGCGGCAGGCGCGACTGTTCAGCTCATGTCGAAACAGAACGACATTGCACTCCTCCGGCTGCCATCCGGCGAGATGCGCCAGGTGCATCTCGACTGTCGAGCGACGGTCGGTCAGGTGGGAAACACCGAAGCGGAACTCGTCAAGATTGGAAAGGCCGGTCGCAATCGCTGGAAAGGGAAGCGCCCACAGACGCGCGGAGTCGCGATGAACCCTGTGGATCACCCTCTCGGCGGTGGAGAAGGACGCAGCTCCGGAGGCCGCCACCCGGTAAGCCCTTGGGGTAAGCCGGAGCGGAGAACTCGAAAGAAGAACAAGCCAAGCAACAAGTACATCGTGCGCCGCCGCACGAAGAAGGGTCAGAGGTAAGCCATGGCGAGAAGCCTGAAGAAGGGGCCATTCGTCGATGAGCACCTTTTGGTCAAGGTCGAGAAGGCGAACGCAAGCGGAGACAAGCGGGTCATCCGAACGTGGAGCCGCCGGTCGACAGTCATCCCTGAGATGGTCGGTCTCACGATCGCGGTGCACGACGGGCGGAAGCATGTCCCTGTGTACCTCAGTGAGTCCATGGTTGGTCACAAGCTCGGCGAGTTCGCACCAACCCGCACATTCCGTGGTCACATGCGCGACCAGTCTGTGAAGCAGCGATGAACGCGACCGCACACGCCAAGCATGTTCGCCAATCTCCGTTCAAGGTACGACGGGTTCTTGATCTCGTTCGCGGTCTCCCCGTGGACGAAGCGCGCACGGTGCTCAACTTCACAAACCGGAAGGCCGCAGTAGTGATCAAGAAGGTTCTCGACTCGGCCATTGCAAACGCGGAGCACAATTTTGCTCTCGACATTGACGAACTCTACGTCTCGGAGGCGTACGCGAATGAGGGCCCGACACTGAAGCGTTGGCGGCCCCGTGCCCGCGGCCGTGCGACGAAGATTCTCAAGCGGACGAGTCACATCACGATCGTCGTAGCAGATCAAGAGGAGGATGCCTGATGGGTCAGAAAATTCACCCTTACGGCCTGCGTCTCGGGATCGTCACCGATTGGAAGTCGCGCTGGTACTCCGACAAGGAGTATGCCGCCTACATTGAGGAGGATCACAAGATCCGCAGTTACCTCACCGGGGAGCTCAAGCGCGGCGCGATATCAAGGATCGATATCGAGCGTATCGGCGGCGCCAAGGTTCAAGTTGATGTCCACACGGGTCGCCCGGGTGTTGTCATCGGTCGAGGCGGTTCTGAGGCAGAGCGCCTCCGTGCCGGACTTGAGGCTCTGTCCGGTCGAAGAATCAAGTTCAATGTGATCGAAGTTCACAATCCTGAGCTCGACGCAACGCTGCTTGCACGTAGTGTTGCCGATCAGCTCGAAGGCAGAGTTTCGTTCCGCCGCGCGCTGAAACGCACCGTCGCGACCGCGCTCAAAGCCGGCGCCGAAGGAGTCCGCGTCCAGGCGTCCGGCCGCCTCGGTGGCGCAGACATGGGTAGGCGCGAGTGGTACCTGGAGGGTCGTGTCCCGCTGCACACGCTGCGCGCTGACATCGATTACGGCCAGGCGACCGCAGAGACATCGGTCGGCGCCGTAGGCATCAAGGTATGGGTCTACAAGGGCGACATCATGAAGAAATTCAGCTCGTCCGACAAGGCCGCAGCAGAGGCTCGCCTCGCAGCAGGCCGAGGCCCCGATCGCAAGCATAGGAAGTCCGTCAAGTCACGGGCTGAAGCGGCCGCCGGAGGTAGGGGGAAGCGGATCATCGAGGCCGGTGGCGGTAAGCGCCCTGCAGGCAAGAGGCTCATCGAGGCAGGCGGCGGCAAGAAGGTCACTGC
>JASJYA010000042.1 GCA_030125685.1 Actinomycetota bacterium | reverse complement strand
AGGTCCGTTTTCTACGCCAGAGTCCTCAGCCGAAGAAGGTTTGCGCGATTGCGTAGAGATTGTCCGGTACACCTCTGGTTTCAGCCGTTGCTTCCGAGAGGGGGACGGGCATCATCTCGGTTCCCCTCACCCCGACCATCACGTTCGTCAGCCCGTCGAGGGCGAAGTCCGCGGCGGTTACCCCGAGGCGGGACGCCAGAACCCGGTCGGACGCGACGGGCGTGCCCCCTCGTTGGACGTGGCCGAGCACCGTGACGCGTGTCTCAAACTGCGTGAGATCCTCGATGGCCGCAGCGACCGGGTAACCGACTCCTCCGAGGCGATCGAACCCGAACGCGTCCTTCTTCGTCCTCGCGGACTCGTATCCGGCCGGAGGTGCGATGCCTTCGGCTACGACGACGATCGAATATCTGTGACCTGAACGGTGTCTCGAGCGCAACACGTCGACGACATGGTTGATGTCGTACGCAACCTCAGGGATCAGTATGTAGTCTGCGCCCCCCGCCAAGCCGGCAAACGTGGCGATCCACCCGCGGGTTCGACCCATCACCTCGACAATAATTATCCGGTTGTGCGCCTCGGCTGTTGTGGCGAGGCGGTCGACCGCATCGGTCGCGATCTGGACCGCTGTGTGAAATCCGAAGGTGATGTCCGTCCCGCAGATGTCATTGTCGATCGTCTTCGGTACACCGACGATTTCGAGACCCTCTGACGCAAGTTCCATTGCGGACCTGAGCGTTCCGTCGCCGCCGATGACGATGACTTGGTCGATGCCGTTTCGTGACAGTGTTTCCTGACAGCTCGCCAGGCCATCGCCGTGCACATAGGGATCCATCCGAGAGGTCCCGAGGATAGTGCCGCCCCGACCGAGGATGCCCCGAACCTTGTCTCTGTCGAGCATGACGGTGCGGTCCTCCAGGAGACCCTCCCAGCCGTTGAGGATTCCGACTACTTCCTTGCCCCGCTCCTCGCAGCGGGCAACGACACCGCGGATGACTGCATTGAGACCGGGGCAGTCTCCGCCCGCGGTCAACACTCCCAGAACGCCCACGATTCCTCCTCATAGCGACAGCTTCATCTCCCGCAGGGCCGGACCAGCGGCAACTCCGGGCGTGTGTCTGACCTGCGCGTCGGCACTACCTTAGGGCTACACAGGGATCCTTCCCGAGCAGGACGGAGCACCGCCGGACAGGAACCCAGGGAACAAGGTCGCACAGAGTTCTCCAGCGTGCTTACATGCGTGTAATTCGAGGATCGGGATACGGTGGCAGACAGCTTCGCTCATCTACATGTGCACACCGAGTTCTCTATGCTCGACGGCGCCGCGAGAGTGAGCGATCTCGTCAAAGCCGTCGCTGCTGACGGTCAACCGGCAGTCGCCATCACAGACCACGGTGTGCTTTACGGGGTCGTGGACTTCATGAAGGCCGCGAAGGCTGAGGGCGTGAAGCCGATTATCGGTATCGAGGCGTATGTGACGCCGGGATCGCGATTCGACCGGCCGGCGCGCAAGGACGACCTGCGGTATCACATGACGATTCTCGCAGAGAACGAGGTCGGGTATCGCAACCTCATGAAGCTTGCGTCAAAGGCGTACACCGAGGGCTACTACTACAAGCCAAGAATCGACTCGGAACTTCTCGCGGAGCACCAAGAGGGCTTGATCGGCACGACCGGGTGCCTCGGCGGCCACGTCCCCCAGCTCCTCGGCGTCGACGACGCGGCTGAGGATGGGCAGCGACGCACGGAGCGCGACTTCGACGCCGCTCTCGCCGCGGCCGGTATGTACCAGGACATCCTCGGACAGGAGAACTTCTTCATCGAACTCCAGGATCACGGTATCCCTGCACAGCAGACGATCATGGCTGACCTCATCGATATCGGTCGCCGGATCGGCGCCCCTCTGCTTGCAGCGAACGACTCGCACTACACGTATGCGCATGAAGCCGACGCTCACGACGCCCTGCTCTGTATTCAGACCGGTTCGGTGAAGTCCGACGAGAATCGGTTCAAGTTCCACTCTCAGGAGTTCTACGTCAAGTCGTCCTCCCAGATGCGGGAACTCTTCGACGAGGAGCGGTACCCGGGCGCCGCCGACAACACGCTGCTCATCGCGGAGCGAGTCGATTTCGACATCGAGTTCGGCGAGATTCTGCTCCCGCGGTTCGAGGTGCCGACAGGCCACACGACCGACACGTACCTCAGGCACCTTGTACTCGAGGGCGCTGCCCGCAGATACGGATCCCCCACACCCGAGACACAGGAGCGCATCGACTACGAACTGAAAGTCATCTCAGAGATGGGTTTCTCGGCGTACTTCCTCATTGTTTGGGATCTCATCGAGTATGCATCGAGGCGTGGCATTCGAACGGGTCCCGGAAGGGGGAGCGCCGCTGGTTCGATCGTCGCCTACTGCCTCCGTATCACCGCTCTCGATCCACTGGAATTCGGCTTGATTTTCGAGCGATTCCTAAATCCTGGTCGGAAAGAGATGCCGGACATCGACATGGATTTCGACGAGCGCTACCGAAGCGAGATGATTTCCTACACGGCTGAAAAGTATGGCTCGGATCATGTGGCCCAGATCATCACGTTCTCCACCATCAAGGGCAAACAGGCGATCAGAGATGCAGCCAGGGTTCTCGACTACCCGTACTCGACCGGTGACCAGCTCGCCAAGGCGATGCCTCCTGCGATTCTCGGGAAGGACGCCAGCATCGACCAGTGCTTGACAGAGCCCGGTCCCGACGCTCCCGGCGACCTGTTGGACCATTACGCGGCGGCGTCGGGGTTGCGGGATCTGTTGGACACCCTCGACGGAGCGACTGAGATCATTGAGACCGCACGAGGACTTGAGGGTCTTCGACGACAGGACTCCATCCACGCGGCCGCGGTGGTCATCTCTCCAGAGCCGCTCACCAACATCATCCCCATTCAGCAAAAGGGTGAGGATGCTGAGGTTGTGACGCAGTACGAGATGCACGGCGTCGAGGCGCTCGGCCTCCTCAAGATCGACTTCCTCGGCCTGCGGAACCTCGCCACGATCGAGCGTGCGCTCGAACTTATCGAACGCAACACGGGCATCCGTCCAGACATCGACAATGTCCCACTCGACGACGACGCGGTATTCCAGATGCTCAGGCGGGGCGACTCGATCGGTGTGTTCCAATTTGAGGGAGGGCCGATGCGGGCTCTCATGCGAAATGTCGGCCCTGACCGTTTCGAGCACCTGATCGCGCTCAACGCCCTGTATCGGCCCGGCCCGCTCGGCGCAGGTATGCATCTCGAGTACGCGGACCGCAAGAACGGGAAGTCCCCGGTCGAGTATCCCCACCCTGATCTTGAACCCGTCCTTGTCGACACTTACGGGATCATTACATACCAGGAACAGGTCATGCAGACGGCGCAGATCATCGCGGGTTTCTCGATGGCTGAAGCGGACAATTTACGCAAGGCCATGGGGAAGAAGATCCCATCGGTCATGCGCGAGCAGGAGGCCAGGTTTGTCGAAGGCTGCGTAGAGAACGGCTACCCCGAGTCCCTCGGGAACGACCTCTTCGGTTTCATTGTGCACTTCGCCGGATACGGATTCAACAAGAGCCACTCCGCCGCCTACGCACTCATCTCCTACCAGACGGCCTGGCTCAAGGCACACCATCCCACGGAGTACATGGCCGCGCTCCTAACGGGAGTCAAGCGCGACAAGGACAAGACCTCCGCCTACCTCCACGAGTGTCGCATGATGGGGATAGACGTCCAGGTTCCCGGGGTCAACGTTTCAGAGCGTGACTTCCGCGGCACGGACGGTGTAATCGTGTTCGGCCTCTCAGCGGTGCGGAACGTCGGCGAGGGCGTCGTGGATCGGATCGTTGCCGAGAGGGAGAAGAGCGGGGACTTCACAGACTTCTTCGACTTCATCGAGAGGGTCGACCTTCAGGTGTTGAACAAGCGGACGATCGAGTCGATGATCAAAGCGGGGGCGTTCGATGCAATGGGACATCCGAGGCGCGGCCTCGTCGAGGTGGCGCACCAGGTTGTGGACACGACGCTCGATCGAAGGCGCGCTGAGGAGGCCGGGCAGTACACCTTGTTCGGTGGAGGCGATTCTGTGGTGAGCGACATATCCCATGACGTCGTCGATCACGAGTGGGACAAGAAGGTGATGCTCACTTTTGAAAAAGAGATGCTCGGCCTCTATGTCTCTGACCACCCGCTGTTCGGTGTTGAGAAGAAGCTTGCACTCATGACTGACACGACGGTTCCCGGATTGTGGGAGAAGGAGGACCGTTCCCAGGCGACGATCGCCGGCGTGATCGGGTCTGTGAATCGTCGATATACGCGCAAGGGCGACCCAATGCTGTATTTCTCCATCGAGGACCTTGAGGGCAGCGTCGAGGCCGTCGCCTTCCCAAAGACCGTCAGCGAGTACGGCCCGTTGATCAGGGAGGACGAGATCGTTGTGTTACGGGGCCGTGTGGATCACCGTGGTGACGATGTCAAGTTCATGGTGCACTCGATCTCCGAGCCTGACCTAGGAGGAGCAGGAGACCTTACGGTGCGGGTGAGGGTGCCGGCGTCGCGACTCTCGACAAGCGTCGTCGAGCAACTGAAATCCGTGCTCCTCAACCACCCGGGATCCGCACCCGTCTTTCTTCACATGACGTCTGAGGCGGGGGAGAAGGTGCTCCGGATCGGCGCCGAGCACAGCGTGGAGCCCCGGTCAGCGCTGTTCGCGGAGCTACGCGAGCTCTTCGGCCCCACCGCCGTGTTCTGATACGGGCCACAGGCCTGTCACCTGTCACCTGTCAGAAACCCAGGTCTTCGACGATTCGCGTGTCAGCGATCAGGTCTCTGAGCTGTTCGAGATCTTGGGGAGGGGGGGAAGTCCATGGGATGGGGTAGACCGGAACGTGGTAGCGCGCCGAGATCTCATCGGCGGCGTCCGACTGGCGGCGTGCTTCACCCGCCCAAGCCTGCAAATTCGCTTTCGCCTTCGCCCTCAGCGCCTCATCGGGCACGTCCCTGATCGGACGATCCGCCGCGTCGATCCAGCTCCCGGGAAGCTTGCGGTTGAACATGATCGCCTTCGGCTTGATGTCGACGCCTCCGAGTTCGTTGAAGAAACGTCGGGTCTCATGGATTGGCGTCGGGTCCGCTGTGGTGGCGACGATCGTGGTCGCTTGTCTCAAGTAGCCCTCGATCGTACGCGACCGCACAGAAATCGTGTCATGCATTGTTCGTAGATCGAGGAGGAAATCTGTGATGTCGCTCAGCATCGGCCCGCCGAGAACAGTGTCTGCGATTCTGAGCATCGGCCTTGCAGTGAACCGGTAGAGGAGACCGCGACCGGGAAGGTTCGAACCGGTGAGCCACTTGAGGAGCTTGCCCGAAATCAGGTTGTTGGCCATCGCGGGCGCTTGAAAAAATTCGATACCGCCGCCCGACGGCGGTGTGTCCACGATGATAACGTCGAACTGCTTGGTCTCGATGTAGCCGGCCATTCGTTCTCCGGCCGCGTACGACTGGGCGGCGGGAAAACGTTCTGCAAGCGCCTGGAAGTACGGGTTTGCGAGGAGTCGCTTGCCGACCTCCGGATCTGCGTACCTGTGGACGATCGCTTCCCAAGACGCGGACGCGTCGAGCATTGCAGCCCACATGTCCTGGGCGCCTGTGATACGGGTCGGTGCATCGTTGAGCTCCCGAATCCCCAACGCATCTGCGAGCCTCTTCGCCGGGTCGATGGTGAGCACCAGCGTGGATCTGCCGCGTTGGGAGATCGCGGCGCCGAGAGCAGCCGACAGGGTCGTCTTCCCGACTCCTCCAGCGCCCGTGACAATGATTGTCGATGTCATAGGGGCGAGCCGATCCTGTCAGCGAGTTGTTCCGCGACCTCACCGGGGGTGAATACACCGAGCAAGTAGGGAAGCGTGATCGAGTGCGCACACTGGGACGCCCAGTGATCTTGCTCGATTTCGAGGTGGAGTTGCATGGTGGCGGCTTCCTGAAGTGAACCGTCTCCCAAGAGATCAAGGTCAGACTTGGACATCCCTGATGATGCGAGCACGCGGTTGAGGATCACGGTCGGTTCAGGGCCGAGCGCTGCATCCTTGATCGCGGTGAGAGCCTCCAGAGTTTCCAGAGTGGGTAGCTCCGCAGGGGTCGTGACAATGCGAATCGCCGTCAATCTGTCGCTCTGGAGTCGTGCTGCCAGTCCTCGCGCCAGCCGTTTCACGTTCCCTGTCGGCACCAGCTCGGCGACGGTCCGGGGCGCCCTGAGGTATGACTGGAACTGGCCGAGGGGGGGAGCGTCGACGACGACGGCGTCCCACTTGCCTGCGGCCGACTCGGCGATGGGCTTGCCGATGCTGATGATTTCTCGGACGCCCGGTGCCGTTTCAGCAAGGGCGGCTAGCGCGGCGCTGATTTGGCGAGTGGGGGCGCTGTGAGGGATGTGGAGCTGGACCTTGAGATACTCATCGAGTGCGTCGGATCGATTCATCGCGATAGCGAACAGGCCGGGACGCACTTCGGTCGGGTCATAGCCGAGCGAGGAAGAGCGGAGATGGGTCGCGAGTCCGGCCTGTCCGAGCATATCAATGGCCAACACGCGATGACCTCGACGAGCGAAGTCAATCGCGGTAGCCGCAGCCACGGCGGATTTACCTGTCCCCCCCTTGCCCGATACGAAAATGAGGCGAGTTCGTCGCATAATGCCAGATTACAGCTCTCAGCTCTATCATCTGTGCTCTGGCTCTGTATTCTCTGCTCTACTCTCTCCCAAGACAACAAGGAGGCGCTCATGGCCCAACTCGATATGGATGAGTTCCTTCAACGATTCACCGAGAGGGCCGAAGCTGTCCGCGAACGGGGAGTGCCTCCCCTCGAAGGCGCTGCTCGAAAGCAATTCGTCGCGTCCGCGGAGAAGGACTACCTCGATTACTCGCTGATAGCTTCCGCGGAGTGGTCGGTCGATGAGGGTGAACTCGTTCTCAGGATTCCGTTGTCATGATGACGGTTCGCTGAGGCCGAGCGCCGCTCGTTTTGCCGCAGCGCGGCGCTCCGTCTCGATACGCGCAAGTTCGTAGGTGTTGTGGTCCACATACTCCATGGCGGCGGCGATTCGTCTATGGCCTGCGACGTCCCGAATCTGACGGTGCATCTCCTGGCACACCTCGCGATAATCGGGGTGCCCTCCCTGCTGGGTACGCAGCTCGAGCATGTGAAACGCCTCCCTGGCATTCAGGTTCATGTAGAACCGCACCCGGTTGGCGAACGGGACCGCGTATTGGGCGACACCCGATCCGGCGGCGGCCGCGACGATGCTGTGCAGGTCTGCTGCGCGAGTCATGGCTTCGTCCCAGATCCCCTGGGCCTCGATGTCGACGACTGCGTCCGGCGTGACGTAGCCATGTTCGGGGGTGAGCTGCTGCCACTCGATCGTCAACATGCGGTGTCGCTGGAGGTCGCGGAAGATGCCGTAGTCACACAGCACGTCGAAGCGATAGAAGGTCTGTTCCATGGCCCTGCCCGGCTTGTGCCTACGGTTTGCGCGCTTCCCGACATAGTCGGCGAAGATGGCGTCGATCTCGTCTTCTCCCACTGCGTCGATGATGCCCCTGATCTGGGTATCGGGAAGGTTCGAGTAGGCGTACAAGGCGGCTGCGGCGACCTTCCGCTCGCCTTCGGGGTCGAATTCCACAAGGGTGACCAACGGCGCGTCCGTAGTCGAACGGTCGAGGGAGTGCCGGAGACCTGCCCCTCTCAAGGTCATTGCTTCGGCAATCTCCTCGAAGTATCTCACCCAGGCGCCCCCCCTGTGAGGCACGTCGACGCGTTTCAAGAACGAGGGAATGACCTTCTGGAGCTCGGTGAGCATCTCGTCTGCGAACCACCGCACCTCGGAGAGGGGGTTCGCCCGCATGCGGAGGAGGAGCGCCTCGTACGCCTGACCTGACGCGAAGACGCCGACGTTGGACCGGGTCGCCGCCGGCAGCAGGCCTCTGGCGTCGTCGCACGCCTTCGCCCTGATCGTTGACCTCCAGACGAAATTCGAGTCGTCGGGTTGCTGCGGGTAGAGCTCTTCGTAGTACGCCACGAGTCTCGCGACAACGTTGCTGTAGGTTCTGAACAACCACTCCATCTCGGATGTGAATCGCTCGGTGAGACCGTGCTCGGCGAGCTCTTGCGGAGTATGGAATCGATAGCGATCACCGAGCTTCTGGTCGTAGAAGATGTAGCGGGTCGATTGCTCCAAATAGGAAGCCAATCGGCCCCATTCGAGAACCTTGGTGAGCACGTTGGACGCCTGTTCGACGGCGAGGTGGGCTGCCCCGAGCTGAGCTACGGAGTCGTCGCCGAATTGGGTGAACACTCGATCGAACAACCCCTCGGCCCGTTCCATCCCCACCCGATCCTCACCGTCGGTCATCTCAGCGATCATCGTGACGCCGAGATCTGCATTCCCGACGAACTCGTCGAGGAAGATCCTCCGAACCGACTTGGGAGAGCGGCTGTATCGTGCAAAGAGCGCACCCTTGACCACCTCGGGGAGTCCTCGGAGCACAAACACGGGGCCATCGACGTTGGTGAAGTATCTGGCGAGAATCGCCCGCTCCTCGTGGGTGAACGATTCGATGTGGTATGCAGGCGGGGGAGCGGCGCCGGTGGTCACATTCTGCCTCTCAGGAGCTTTCCCAGGCACCGTACACCTCCCTGGGTTCGTCAGCAATCACGCCTCCGCAGGTACCCTTCGGACTATGGCGTTTGTCAGGGTTCTGCTTGGCGGGTTGGCGGCGATGCTCGTCGTCGTCGTGGTGCTGCCCGCTGTCGTGCTTCTCGATCTCGTTGTCGGCGGGACAGGCCTCGGTCTCTGCCCGAACGGCCTCGGTACGTGTACAACCTCGGCCTTCACCGTGATGGAGCTGCTCGGGATCTTGGCGTTAGCTGCCACATTGATCGGCGCCGGGGTCGTCGGCTGTCTTCACGTGCTCCGTCGCTCGACACCCGCGCGCTGATGGCCCATCACCAGGTACTCTCCCGCCATGGAGCCGTTGACACCTTCGGAGTTTGAGCAGGAGACGCCCCCGCTCTCCGAGCGGATGCCTGACTATCTCGTAACATTTGGGATCGGCCTCGCCGTGTCTGTTCTGATCGGAGGAGCGATATGGGTGATCAGCGATATCCCGGCTTCCTCGACCGTTGGGTACTCGGTCATCCTGTACGGCGTCGTCCTAGCTCTGGCAGGGGGTTCATCGGGTGGTGGGTATACGAACCTCGGAATGGGAGCGATGGGATCACTATTCGGTGGACCTAGAACGGATGAGGAACCGGCAGAATTCGGATCGTCGCGCACGCTCGATCCTCGTGAGCGTCTCGCGAAGGGGCTCCGTCCCGAAGCGAATCCACGAGCGTTCTGGCAGGTCGTCGGGGGCGCCCTCTACATCGCGATCGGCCTCGCGATCGTGATCCTCGGATCTTCGGCGACGATATCGTAGCCGAAGATGCAGACTCCGCCGTCAGTCGAAGAGCGAAGATCCGCGAGGGTCATCCTGAACCGACTTGTGAAGCGGTATCCCGACATTTCGACCGCGCTCGAGTACGTAGATCCGTGGCAGCTTCTCACAGCCACGGTCCTCTCCGCCCAGACCACGGACGAGAACGTCAACAGAGTGACGCCACTGCTCTTCGCGAGATTTCCGACTCCTGAGGACCTCGCGATCGCCAATCCAGAGGATGTTGAAGAGATTGTGTACTCGACCGGCTACTACCGACAGAAAACCAGAAGCATCATCGCTCTTGCAGGAGTGCTCGTCGAGAGGCACCATGGCGAGGTGCCCGCCGATATGCGTGAACTTGTTGAGTTGCCCGGGGTCGGGCGGAAGACGGCGTCTGTCGTTCTCGCCGAGGTCTGGAAGATCCCCGCTATTGCCGTGGACACCCATGTGAAGCGTGTCGCGGCGAGGCTCGGGCTGACTCGGAGCACCGACCCGGCCAGGGTCGAACTCGATCTCATGGCGCTCTTCCCGAAGGACCGTTGGATCGACGTCTCGATGACCGTCATCCGGTTCGGCCGCGACGTATGCGACGCAAGGAAGCCTTTGTGCTGGGAGTGCCCGCTCGAGGACCGCTGTAAGTACGAAGACAAGAGCGTTAATCGTTGACCGTTCACCGTCAACGGTGGACGGGCTTTCTCACCAGATCCATCCCTCGAGTTTCGGGAAGTCGCGTAACGAGGAATATCGCAATGAGAACACCGGCGCCGAGAGTCGCGACCGTGGGCGCTATGCCGATACGGTCGATCAGGACGGCTCCGACCATGAATCCGGATATCGATCCGGCGATGGCTACGTTCGTTATCCACGCCGAGGCCGTCGCTCGCACGCGAGTGGGGAAGAGTTCTGAGCGTTGGGCGCCGAATGAGGGGGTGAGCATCGTCGCGCCGAAGGTGGCGAGGAAGATCGAAGCTGCGAGGAACCATCCGGAGTCGAGAAGATAGAACCCGACGCCTCCGACGAGCCCAATTGCAAGAGCAGCGATCGTTGTCGGCTTTCGCCCAACGCGATCGGCGAGTTTTCCACCGACCAGAAGCCCGACGGCGCCAACACCTGAGAACACGATGAGGAGGAATCTCGCAGCGCCGGACTCCCATTCGAGGCCGTTGATCAGGCGTTCGAGAACGAAGTCGAATGCGGGTGAAGAGAATGCTGCGACGAAGAACGCGACTCCTGCAAGCGGCCAGAAGTGCTTCGAAAGACCCATGCCGAGCGCCTTCGTGAACGGGATCGCAGGCGCAGGACGGAACGCGCGACTCTCGGGTAGGAACCGCGACAGCAGCGGGAACACCAAGAAGCCGAGCGTGGCGAGAGCGAACAGGATTCGCCACGCGTCTTCGGTCGCCTCAGCCACCGGGAGGAGCACAAGCCCGAGCCCGACACCGAGCGAGCCTGCCAATCCGTAAATGCCGATACCGAATGCTCGTACCCCAGGACTCAGTTCTTCCGCGATGAGCACGATCGAGAGGGAGGCGATCGCGACGACCGAAATCCGTACGAGAGCCTGACTGATCGCGAAGACGACTACCGAGGGAATGAATGCGGTCATGAGCGAGCCGAAGGCCATGAGAGCGAAGGCGGCGAGAATCGGTTTGCGTCTGCCTGTCCGGTCGGCCGTCATGGCGAAGAGGACGCCGAGGAGCGAGGCCGCGCGTATTCCCGCGAACATGAGGCTCATCTCTCCCTCTGTCAGGTCGAACGAGAGGCGCACGAACGGCAGCATGTGCGCCATCTGGCTCGCTGCGTACGCCGCGACAAAGCCGATGACGGAGGTGAGGAAGACGATGCGTCTCTCCGAAGGGCTGAAGGTCGAGGTTGCATGGTTGGCGTTGAGCACGTGTGTCACGGTCCGTAGGCGGCAGGTTGCGAGAATAGCGAAGGAGAAAGCGAATCATCGGAGGCGCCGGGAACATCCTGGTGTGATGCGGCGTTGTTCGATGGACAGCAACCAACCGAGGAACACCTTCCGTGGAGATTTCGCTCCTTGTCGCAGTACTTGCAGGCGCAGCTTCCTTCTTGTCGCCCTGCGTCCTGCCGCTGCTTCCAGGGTACGTGTCGCTCATGTCCGGGTACGACATGGCGGAACTCTCGGAAGGCAGGGTATCGATGCGCAGGGTGTTCGGGCGGACGGCTCTCTTCGTTCTGGGTTTCACCATGGTGTTCGTAGCCCTCGGCGCAACCGCGACGTCGCTCAGCGGATTCCTGAACCAGAGCATATTCACGATCATTGCCGGCTGGGTCATCATCGCGATGGGTGCGTTCATCGTGGTCTCTGCCGTGTGGACGCCGTCGTGGATGCTCCCCTTGATGAAAGACAGGCGCATCACGGTGAAGACGGAGAGACGGACGGAGTCGGTGTCGGTGGGGGTGCTAGAACCCGGCTCGGGGGGTGATGGGTCGATCGCTGTGGAGGGTTTCCCGGTTAGCCAGGAGTCATCACGGAGCGCGAGGCTCGGCCTGGCGGGTCCCCCTGTGATGGGGATGGCCTTCGCGTTCGGGTGGACACCGTGCATTGGGCCCTTCCTTGCTACAGCCCTCCTCCTTGGAGCGAACTCCGACACCATGTACCAGGGAATGGTGGTCCTCTTCTTCTACAGCCTCGGCCTCGGAATCCCCTTCCTCGTTACTTCGCTGCTGCTGACAAAGGCGTTCTCCGCGTTCAACTGGATCAAGCGGTACCTCACCCAAATCACCGTTGTATCCGGGCTGATGCTTGCCCTCTTCGGTGTGTTGCTCGTTACCGGGCGCATCACTGATCTATCTATCTTCTTCTCCGACCTGCTTCTGCGGTTCGGTTTGGAGGAGTTCGCCGTCTCGTGACTTCGATTCAGTACAGTCACCCTGATGCGGATATCCCTCACCGAAGATGCGTTCGTTGACCTGGCTTCGCGCTACAGCGTTGTGCCCGTCGCTGTCGAGGTGCTCGCGGACAGGTTGACGCCTGTGAGCGTGTTCGAGCGACTTGTCGGGCCGGACGAAGGCTTCCTGCTCGAATCTGTCGAGGGGGGGGAGCGTTGGGGGAGGTGGAGTTTCGTCGGCTGGAACGCCGCATTCACCGTAACGTCGCGGATGGGACGGACGTGGTGCACCGATCCGTCCATCGACCTCGCTGGCGACGATCCCCTTGAGGTGCTCGAGTCCCTCATCGGGCGTTTCACGATTCCAGACCCGGATGAGCTCGCATTCAACGGCCCGATGCCTCCGTTGCACAGCGGAGCGGTCGGGTATCTCGGATACGACACCGTCCGCTACATCGAACGCCTCGACTCCCCGCCCCCCGACGACAGGGGACTTCCGGAGATGATGTGGCAATTCGTCGGCGGCCTCGCAGCCTTCGACCGCCTGCGCGACACAATCACATTGATCGTGAACGTTTTTGTCGGCGATGACGTCCGAGCCGGCTACCACCAAGCCGTTGATGGCCTCAGTGCCGCGGTGGAGCGCCTTGGCAGGGAGATCAGGCAGGGCGTGCGCGAACGACCGGATCTCGATCGGACGCCAGAGGCAACCGCGAACATGTCGCGGGAGGATTTCGAAGCCGCGGTGCAACGTGCTATCGAGTACATCAAGGCGGGCGACGCCTTCCAGATCGTTCCCTCGATTCGATTCGAGACTGAATTCAACGGGGACGCTTTCGCCGTCTATCGGGCGTTGCGTCTCGTGAACCCGTCGCCGTTCATGTTCCTCGTGCGTTCGAACAACGTCGCGATTGTCGGGTCGTCACCCGAACTCATGTCGCGGGTGCGTGACGGGAGAGCGTATTCGCGTCCGATCGCAGGCACAAGGCCGCGTGGGAGATCGGCTGAAGAGGATGTCGCGCTGGAAGAGGAATTGCTCGCCGATCCGAAAGAGCGGGCAGAGCACACGATGCTGATCGACCTCGCGCGCAACGATCTCGGCCGTGTCTGTCGCTTCGGAACGATCGAGGTCGACGATCTCATGGTCATCGAGCGTTACAGCCATGTCATGCACATCGTGTCCGGCGTCTCTGGAGTGCTCCGCGAAGATGTCGGGCCGCTCGATGTGCTTCGCGCAACGTTCCCTCACGGCACCGTCACGGGAGCGCCAAAGATCCGCGCCATGGAGATCATCGACGAACTCGAGACCACAGCGCGCGGCCCCTACGCGGGTGCAGTCGGGTACATCGACTTCTCCGGAAACCTCGACACCGCTATTGCGCTCCGCACCTGTGTGACGAGCGGTAACAAGGCGTGGGTGCAGGCCGGCGCGGGGGTTGTCGTCGACAGCGACCCTGCCTCTGAGTACGACGAGTGTGTCAACAAGGCCAAGGCCGTGCTCCACGCCATCGCCGCCGCCGACGACTT
>JASJYA010000136.1 GCA_030125685.1 Actinomycetota bacterium | reverse complement strand
GCAACAACGTCTCCCCCGAAGCGTTTGGTAACACCGTAGAGGCCGACTGCAATATCGGTGCGCATCACCCGACGCTACCTGTCGACTGGCCAGAACCGTCGGACACCAACGAAAAGCTGACGCCGAGCGCGATCGGAGACCGAAAGTGACTCTGCCCGATCCGGCGACTGTGGGTCATGCGGGTCTCCACTCGGTGATGACTGTCGACAGCATAGATCACAGATACGAACGATGTATAGCGAATCGTGTGCAAAACTGCCCGTTCACAAATGTTTCGCTTGAAGTTGTCGGCCAGATCGACCATACTTCGTTCTCCGATGACGTTGGCCTAGGCGTCTTTCGAACGTAACGTGGTGTAAAACGCATGGGGCTCCAGGATCTGATCGCGGTGGAACAGTCCGAAAAAGGTAATGGCGCACTCGTCGCCGAGGTGTCTTCGGATTGTGGCTGCTCGGGTGACGACGACACGCTGGTCATCGCTCATCATGGTTGAGTCCCGATCAAGACACGGCGGGGGTGTCCCTGATCGAGCGCAAGTCGTGATCATCGGCGGCGGAGTGATCGGTGCTAGCGTCGCCTATCACCTCACCAAGCTCGGTTGGAGTGATGTCGTTCTCCTCGAGCGCGACCGCCTCACTTCGGGGACCACGTGGCACGCTGCAGGCCTCGTCGTCTCCGGGGGAATGACCACAGACACGCTGGCGTGGATGGCGAAGTATTCACGTGATCTTTTCGCGGTTCTCGAGGATGAAACGGGACTGTCGACAGGATTTCGTCCTGTCGGCTATCTGCAGACCGCAAGTAGGGAAGAACGCGCAAACAAGCTTCGGCGCGAAGCTGACTTCATGCGCCTAATGGGCATACACCGCGAGGAGATATCCCCGGCTGAGGTAGCTGCGATGTGGCCTCAGCTCGACGCTAGCGAAGTCATCGCCGGGTTCTATACCGCGAACGAAGGCAGAGCCGATCCGGTGAACGTCACGATGTCCCTTGCCAAGGGCGCACGGATGGGTGGCGTGACCATCATCGAAGGTGCCCGTGTTGTCGGCGTGACACGGGATAATGACAGGGTCACGGGTGTCGTCACCGACAAAGGCAACATCGAGGCCGAGTACGTCGTCAACTGTGCAGGCATGTGGGCAAAGGAGGTCGGTGCAATGGCCGGCGTCTCAGTCCCACTGCAGGCGATCGAGCACGCGTATCTGATCAGCGAGCCGTTCGACGGCGTGTCCTCAGATCTGCCCATCTTCGAGGATCCCGATCGTTTCGCATACTACAAGGAGGAAGTAGGCGGGATCATGGTCGGGCTCTTCGAGCCGGTCTCCGCTCCTTGGTCGCTTGACAAGATCCCTGATGACTTCAGCTTCGGCGAGATTCCTTCAGACTGGGACCGGCTCGCGCCGTTTCTCGAACTGGCGATGGAGATCTTGCCCGAGCTCGAGAACGTTGGCATCCGGAAGTTGTTTACCGGCCCTGAAAGTTTCACACCGGACAACGGCTTCCTCCTCGGGGAGGCGCCCGAGTTGCGAAACTTCTTCGTCGCGGCAGGCATGAATTCATTGGGACTCCTCACAGGCGGAGGTGCCGGGTCGATCATCGCCACCTGGATCGTTGACGGGCTCCCGCCGGTCGACGTTACCGACATCGACATCGCCAGGTTGTCCCCTTTCCAGACGAACCGGCCCTACCTCGCGGAGCGCAGCGTCGAGCTGCTGGGAAGACTCCACTCGACGGGTTCCTGGCCTCACTCCAGTCCGACGACTGCGCGCAACGTACGCCGATCGCCTGTACACGACCGCCTCGAGAAGGCTGGAGCACACTTCAGTGAATCTTCAGGCTGGGAGAGTACGGCCTGGTTCGACCCGTCTCACACTGACATTCAGTTCAAGCTCACATACGGCCGCCAGGACTGGTTCGACCTCCATGCTGGTGAACACGCTGCAGTTCGCAACGGCGTTGCCCTGCTCGATCTGTCCTCAATGTCAAAGTTCCTCGTGCAGGGACCCGGCGCGGAGCAGTTGCTCAACCGGATCTCGGGCAACAACATCGCTGTTCCTGTCGGTCAATGCGTCTACACACAGTGGATGAACGAAGCCGGTGGCACCGAAGCGGACGTGACCGTAACCCGCACCGGTGAGCACCAATTCATGGTTGTGGCCGCGGAACTCTTCCACCGACGGGTCGAAGCGATGTTGCACAGGAACACGTCACCAGGAGAGAATGTCTACGTAACCGACGTGACCTCAGGATACGCGCTGCTGAGCGTGCAAGGTCCTGACTCGAGACGGCTTCTCAGCCAGATCACAACTGCGAGCTTGAGCAACGATGACTTCCCCTACTTCACAGCGCAGGAGATCGATCTGCATCACGCTCGGGGGTTCGCGTTCAGGATGAGCTTCGTCGGTGAGCTCGGCTGGGAACTGTATGTTCCCTCTGAGTTCGCGGTCGGCGTATACGACCGGATCATCGACGTCGGCTCACAGTTCGGGCTCATGCATGCTGGGATGGAGACGCTCGAGAGCACCCGCACCGAGGCGGGAAGACGCGACTACGGCCTCGATATGGAGAACACGGACACACCGCTCGAAGCAGGCCTTGGATTCGCTGTGGACTTCGACAAACCCGGAGGCTTCATTGGACGTGAAGCACTTGTGAGACAGCGAGAAAGTCGGCCATACAAGTCGCGGCTCGTCCAGTTCCTTCTCGAAGATCCGGAGCCTCTGCTCTACGGTGAAGAACCGATCTTCTTGGATGGGAAAGCTGTCGGATACTTGCGATCCGGCGCTTACGGACACACGCTGGGTGGTGCCATGGGCATGGGATACGTCGAAAACGAGGACGGTGTCACGATCGACATGATCAAGTCAGACGGATTCGAGATCCAGGTGGCCGGTGAACGTTACCCGGCGAAGACATCGCTACGGCCGATGTACGACCCGAAGGGTCTTCGAGTCCGCATGTAGATCCTCTCGGTCGTCCAGACTCAGGTCGTGGACGCGTCGAACCGCCGACTCCCGCACCCGATCCTTGGACTTATTCATGGCCTGCGAGTTGCGCCGGTCAATCAACCACTGTCATGCACACATGTCTCGCGAAACTCGCTCAATCGACTCTCTCGTGATCCGGACGATCTCCCGGAACTCATCCGGGCCAGCGATGAGCGGAGGTGAGTACTGGATGATCGGAGCGCCGCGGCCGTCTGCGCGTGCAATGAGACCGAGATCCAGAAGGACCGGTTTCAGCCTCGCCACGATGTCAGCGGTTTCATCCTGCTCAAAGGCTATCCCGCGCCTCGCGTCCTTCTGAAGCTCGATCGCGTAGAAGTATCCGGCACCTCGGACCTCAGAGACAATGGGGAGATCAAGCAACGTTTCGAGTTCCTGGCGGAAGAGATCCTGATTGGCTGTGACGTTCTCAATTATCCCTTCTGACTCCAATACCTGGATGTTCGCAAGGGCAACGGCGCATGACACGGGATGGCCACCGAACGTGATGCCGTGCATCACAATGTCGTCCTTATCGCGGAACGCCTGTGCAATGTGGGGTCTCGTGATCACGCCACCAAGCGGGGCGTATCCGGACGTGACACCCTTGGCAAAAGTGATCATGTCCGGCACGTAGTCGTACTTCTGGCCACCGAACCACGTGCCGAGCCTGCCGAAGGCGCAGATGACGTCGTCGCTCACAAGGAGAACCCCGTACCGGTCACAAATGTCTCGCACACGACCCCAGTAACCCTCCGGTGGCTCGAAGCAGCCGCCCGAGTTCTGCAATGGTTCGAGGAACACCGCGGCGACCGTGTCCGCACCCTGATCGAGGATGGCTTCCTCGATCTCGTCTGCGCACTCGAGCGCGCACGCACCCTCGCCGTGGGGATGATTCGTTGTCGACACATGCGTGACCATGTGGTTGAGCAGTGGCTCATAAGGCGCTCGGATCGCTTCGATACTCGTAATGGACAGGGCTCCAAAGGTCGTGCCGTGATACGCGGTCTGCCGCGCTATAACTTTCAACCGATCGGGTTCGCCTTTAGCGAGAAAGTACTGTCTGGCGAGTTTCCACGCTGATTCAACGGCTTCGGATCCGCCCGAGGTGAAGAACACCCGATCCATGTCACCGGGTGACAAATCTGCCAGCTTCGCTGCCAAGTCGGCTGCTGGACGATGCGCCATGCCCCAGAGCGGAAAGTACGCCATCTGTTCGGCCTGCTTACTCGCCGCCGTTACGAGTTCGGATCGACCGTGGCCGATCGCAGACACGAAGAGACCGGCCAGGGAGTCGAGATATCGCTTACCGTCGGAGTCCCAGACGTAGCAGCCCTCTCC
>JASJYA010000004.1 GCA_030125685.1 Actinomycetota bacterium | reverse complement strand
CCGACACTCAGAGTCAGCGTGCGAGCGAGGCTTATATGGGCGTTGACCCTCACGAGATCTTCGTCCAGCAACGATCTCGTCCTGTACGTCTGAAGCCCCGAATCGAACACGACGGCCACTGAGCCGATGACAAAGGCAATGAGGAAGACCATTTGTGGAGTCGCCCAGCCTTGGAATGCTCCGATGGCGATGAAAATGAATGCCGCGGCACGCACCAACTCGGCGCCGACAAGTGTCAAGCCGAGTCTTCGTCTGCGATCAAGAAAGACGCCCGCCGCGAGGCCGAACAGAAGCATCGGCGCCGTATCTGCCGCAGCGGTGAACCCCAGGTCGATCGGGTTTCCCGTGAGGGAGAGCACGAAGTATGAGAGGGCGAAGAACGCGACATAGTCGCCGAAGAGCGAAACCGCCTGTCCCCCAACTAACGGGGAGATGTTGCGTTTCGCCCGCAGCCTGTTCTGCTCTGACTGGGCCCCCACCGAATCGATCGTCTCCGCGGGAGGGTATCGTAGTCGTACGGTCGCCATTGCGCACAGATTCGTGACAGCCTACGCATGCGATTATCGTCAACCTATCCACTGTGGAGATCATGGCTCAATATCAGGACATACCAAAGCTCGCGACCGAGTTTGTAGACCTCGCAAAGGAGTACCTCCTCCAGGAGACGGTCGAGCCCGCAAAGAAGCTCGGACACTTCGCCGGTTACTCCCTCGCGGCCGCAGCTCTGTGGTCTGCTGCTCTCATTCTTCTCTCCGTGGCAGGTCTTCGAGCTCTGATCGGTGTGCTGCCGACCGGCGCCTACTGGGAATCACTCGGTTACTTCCTGTTCGCTCTCGTGCTCGCTGGATTCGTCGCTCTGTTGGTCAAAGTGGTCCCTGACCGCGGGGTTCACGACGTTGCGCCCCGGAACCACGACATCGGAGATCCATCGTGACAGTGCATAAGGCCGATCTCGAGGCGAAGCTCAGGGAGATCGAGGGCGTCGTCACGGATGTCGAGGAAGAAGCGAGGTCGAACATTCTGGCGCTCGGCGCGGTGGTCGGCGCCGTCCTGATCGGCCTGGTTGTGCTCGCAGTCTGGCGCTCCAGGCGCGGCAAGATTCGAGTTGAGGTATACACGCTGTGACTGCACGGGCCGGCTATCTCGCACGTAGTTGGTGGTGGCGCCGTTTCCATCCGCTCACTCGCGTCGGATGGGCAACCGCGACTTCGGGCAGTCAAGGGTCGACTGTCCGAACGATCATTGGCTTCGGACTCGTTGGAGCCGGGCTGATGCTTGGGCGGCGCGGTCATCGGAGGATCCTGTACCGCGGCGCACTTGACCCGGGCGCCAACGTCCGGATCAGGGTGTACCGAGGAGACAGCATGATTCACGACGGATCCTTGCGGGGGTAGGCGATGGGAAACAAAAAGTGGGTTCGCGTCGTCGTCTGGTCGGTCGTAGCCATGATGGTGTTGACTTTCATGGCTGCGTTGCTCCCGACGCTGGGATGACTCGCACAGGAGAGCCGTTCACGCACGGCGAGGCCTGCCTGCTCTCGGATGTCAAGGGGAGAGAGTTCCTCATCTCTCTCGACGAATCTGCGAGCTTTCACTTCGACAAGGGATCACTACCGCACTCTGACATAATCGGCAGCCCCGAGGGCTCGACTCTCCACTCATCCAAAGGCGCGGCCCTTGTGGCGCTGCGACCTCGCCTCGTAGACCACGTGCTCCGCATGAAGCGAGGGGCGGCTGTCATGTATCCGAAGGACGCTGGAGCGCTGATAACGTGGGCCGATATCTCCCCTGGGAGTGTGGTCGTCGAAGCCGGGACAGGCTCAGGAGCGTTGACACTGGCCTTGTCCCGGGCCGTAGGCGCGTCTGGGAAGGTTGTGAGCGTCGAGAGACGCGCAGACCACGCTACGCACGCCAGGCGCCTCATAGAGTCCTTTGCCGGAACTGTGCCTGCGAATGTTGATCTGCGTGTCGGTGAGGTCGAGGACGTGCTCACCGAGATCCATCCCGATCGTATTGTGCTCGATATCCCTGAACCGTGGCACTCGGTACCGATCGCCGCTGATGTTCTACCGGGTGGGGGTGGGTTCGCCTGCTACCTGCCGACGGTGCCACAGGTCCAGACCGTTCGTGAGGCGATGAGTGTTACCCGGGCGTTCACCGGATCCGAGACCTTCGAGATCATGCTCCGGACCTGGACTGTCGATGGGCGAAGCGTTCGCCCGGACCATCGTATGGTTGGTCACACCGGATTTCTGACCGTCAGCCGAAAGCGCCTACCGGCTGTGAACCGTTGACCGTTGACGGTAAACGGGGATTCTCAAGGCTCGATGTAGATGCACTCGCCGGGGCACTCTTCAGCGGACTCGACAACCAGTTCCATCTGATCGTCAGCGAAGCCCGCCATGCCCTTTTCTCCTTCGGGGTTTCCCTCAGAGTCGGCGAAGATCTTGTCATCTTCCTTTACGTATGCGAGGCCGTCGTCGAGCATGACGAACACATCCGGTGCGATCTCCTCGCATAGACCGTCACCGGTACAAAGATCCTGATCTATCCAGACCTTCATCTTGATTCCTCCGTAGCGGATTCGTTGGGGTGCGCTCAAGCGCGACGCCGCGTGGGAATCTAGCCCGCGAACGTCTGATATTGACAGAACCTCCCCCTACACTCGATTATAGAGAACATTGCACGATCGACTCTGCGAGGAGGTCGAGATGTCAGAGTATGAAGCGTCAGCGAATTCCCAATCGCTGCAGATGTTGGAAGAGGAGATCGCCGTGCTGCGACGGCGGCTTCAGGACGCGCCACGACGCGTCCGACTTCTCGAAGAACGTCTCCTCGAGGTTCGGGCTGAGCTGAGCCAGACCACGAGCCAGAATGCGAAACTGGCGACAGTACTCACGGAGACCAGAGAGCAGCTCGCGTTGTTGCGCGATGAGGTCGAGAAGCTCACGGCGCCTCCGAACCCGTTCGGAACCGTGATCGGCGTAAACACTGACGGCACGGTCGATGTGCTCGCGTCCGGTCGAAAGCTCAGGGTCGCCGTCGAGCCGACGGTTGAGATCAAGGAGCTCGTGAGCGGCCAGGAAGTCATCCTGAACGAGGCGTTCAGCGTCGTGGATGTGCGCACGTTCGAGTCCACCGGTGAGGTCGTAACGATCAAGAAGCTCCTCGACGACGATCGGCTCGTTGTCCTCGCGAGAGGGGACGAGGAACGCGTCGTGACGCGAGGCGCTCCAATACTCGGGGAGTATCTTCGCGCGGGGGATCTTGTCAGGCTCGACACCAAGGCTGGAATCGCTCTCGAGAGGCTTGAGCGGCCCGAGGTGGAAGAACTCATCCTCGAGGAAGTGCCAGACATCACGTACTCCGACATCGGTGGTCTCACATCTCAAATCGAGACTATTCAGGATGCTGTTGAGCTCCCGTACGTTCACAGGGAGCATTTTGCCGCCTACAACCTGGAAGCACCGAAGGGAGTGCTGCTGTACGGTCCTCCAGGGTGTGGGAAGACGCTCATCGCCAAGGCTGTGGCCAACTCCCTAGCTCGCGCTGTTGCGGAGAGAACCGGGTCGAGCGACACGAGGTCGTACTTCCTCAACATCAAAGGCCCTGAACTTCTCAATAAATACGTCGGAGAGACCGAGCGCCAGATACGTCTCATCTTCCAACGCGCCAAGGAGAAGTCCGACGAGGGTGTGCCCGTTATTGTCTTCTTTGACGAGATGGACTCACTCTTCCGAACGCGCGGTACAGGCATTTCATCCGACGTGGAGTCGACAATCGTGCCGCAGCTCCTGAGTGAACTCGACGGCGTGGAATCTCTCAAGAACGTGATCGTCATCGGCGCTTCGAATCGAGAGGATTTGATCGATCCTGCGATTCTGAGACCAGGCCGCCTCGACATCAAGATCAAGATCGAACGACCGAACGAGGAAGCCGCGAGAACAATCTTCGGCATCTATCTCAAGCCGGATCTTCCTTACGACAAGGAAGAGGTGTCCTCCTTCGGCTCGATCGAATCCTTCCTTGTCCAGGCGATCGATGCAGCAGCGAAATCAATGTACTCAGAGGACTCTGAGAACCGGTTTCTCGAGGTGACCTACGCCAATGGAGACAGGGAGGAGCTCTACTTCAAGGATTTCGCGTCAGGCGCAATGATCGAGAACATCGTTCGGAGGGCAAAGAAGGACGCCATCAAGCGCGAGATCGCCGGAGGCGCCCGAGGACTCCGAACAGCGGACTTGCTCAACGCCGTGCAACAAGAGTTCCGCGAGCACGAAGATCTTCCAAACACCACGAATCCGGATGACTGGGCTCGAATATCGGGCAAGAAGGGTGAACGGATCGTGTACGTCCGAACCCTCATTGACGGCGAAGGTGACCAGCGGGCGATCGAGGCCGTGTCACCCGGCCAGTATCTCTGATCATGCCTGAGCCCCAGGTGATCGGCACGGAGGTCGAGTACGGGATCACCGTTACGCACGACCCGACGTTCAACCCGGTGACGGCTTCCGCGGCCGTGGTCAACGCGCATGAAGCCGGGGCAGACCGCGTCAGATGGTCCTACGACAACGAGTCTCCTGGGAGGGATGCACGAGGTTTCTCGCTCGACGAGCCGCCCATTGATGAGACGGATTCTGGACTCGTCAACGCAGTGTTGCACAACGGGGCGCGCCTCTACGTCGACCACGCTCACCCCGAGTTCTCGACCCCTGAATGCGCCGATCCGCTCGAAGCAACGCTGTACGACAAAGCTGGAGAACTCATTATGCATCGGGCGGCGACGCGGGTGAACGCCGGTCTCGACACAGGCAAGCGACTGCTGTTGCACAAGAACAACTCCGACGGGAAGGGAAACTCGTACGGTGCGCACGAGAATTATCTCGTTCCCCGTTCTGTCTCGTTCGGCGCCATCGTCCATCACATGACCCCCTTCCTCGTGTCGAGGCAGATCGTCACAGGTTCTGGGAAGGTCGGCGCTGAACACGGTCGTCCACACGTCGATTACCAGATCAGCCAACGGGCGGACTTTTTCGAGGAGGAGGTCGGGCTCGAAACGACCCTGAAGCGCCCCATCATCAACACGCGGGACGAACCTCACGCTGACCCGAGTAAGTATCGACGTCTCCACGTCATCATCGGCGACGCCACGATGTCAGAGGTGCAGACTTTCGTAAAACTCGGTTCGGCGTCGCTGATGTTGCTCGCGCTCGATGACGGCGCCCTCGGCGAGCCAATGAGTCTGGCTCAGCCGGTCGAGGCGGTCACGACCGTGTCTCGCGACCTGGAGGGGAGGTCGTCAATCGCTCTCCATGACGGCACGAGCGCGACAGCCCTCGAACTTCAGTGGCGATTTCTCACCCTGCTTGAGGATTACGCGGGCTCTCAGGACCTTCCGCCCGTGTACAAACAGGTGCTCTCGGAATGGCGCGGCATTCTCGAAGATCTCCGTGCGGGGTACGAAGCCGTCGCCGATCGGCTCGACTGGGCGGCGAAGTTGTCGATCATGGAGGCCTACCGCAGACGAGACGGACTGACCTGGAAGAGCTCGAAGCTGCGACTGCTCGATCTCCAGTACCACGACATCGATCCCGCGAGAAGCCTGTATCACAAGCTCGTAGCGAGAGGCAGAATGCGGAGGCTGTTCACCGACGCGGATGTTGCAAAGGCGGCGACTTCCCCACCGACATCGACCCGCGCCTGGTTCAGGGGGGAGTGCCTAAGGAGATACCCCGACGCGATAGCCGCTGCGAACTGGGACTCGCTGGTCTTCGATGTTGGGACGTCGACCCTCGTTCGCGTCCCTATGATGGAACCGCTTCGAGGGACACGCTCCCTCGTCGAGAACCTGTTGGGGGCCAGTCCGGACGCCGCCACCCTTATCGAGAACCTCGGAGAGCAACATGACAGAGCGAGAACGACGAACGAAGAGACCTGATCGGTCCGAAGAAGTGATAGAGGATGTGACCACGGCGCGCGGTGAGGAAGTCGCAGACAAGATCGACGACCTCCTCGATGAGATCGATTCCGTGCTTGAGGAGAACGCCGAGGAGTTCGTCAAGAATTATGTCCAGAAAGGCGGAGAATGAATTCTTCGGGCGTTGGAATCGGGCCACTTCGCATCGGCGAACCTATCGAGCATGACTCCTTCCTCTCGGTTCTGAAGCTGAGAGGTCTCGCGCCTGAGTGGCGCTTCGAAACCGCGCCGACGGATGGGATTCCTGAGGCGACGACAGTCCTCGCCATCACGTGGCAGGACGGCGTTCTCATGGCGGGCGATCGGAGGGCGACAGCGGGGAATGTGATCGCGCATCGCAGAGTACGCAAGGTCTACCCCTCTGACGAGTACTCGGCCGTGGCCATCTCCGGGACGGCTGGGATGGCTGTCGAACTGATCAAGTTGTTCCAAACAGAGCTCGAGCATTACGAAAAGATTGAGGGAACACGGCTGAGTCTCGAAGGCAAAGCAAACTTCCTCGCGAGAATGGTCAGAGGAAACCTCGCTCTCGCTTTCCAGGGACTTGTCGTGATCCCGCTCTTCTGTGGCTTCGACGAGGCGACACGAACCGGGCGCCTCTTCTCGTACGACGTGGTCGGTGGAAGATACGACGAGTTGAGTTACGCGACAACGGGTTCAGGGGGAAGCGAGGCGAAGTCGTTCCTCAAATCTGAGTGGGAACCCGATATGGACAAGGCGCGCGCTCTCTCCATCGCCGTCGAAGCGCTCGTGGCAGCCTCTGAGGAGGACGCAGCCACGGGAGGCCCCGATCTCAAACGAGGCATTTACCCGAACATCCTGACGGTAACGCTAGAAGGGGTGGATGAAGTCTCCGACTCGGAGTTGGCCGAAGTCGCCGCGACGGTTCTCGAGGGTCGACCATGACGATGCCTTTCTACGTCCCCCCTGAACAACTCGTCAAGGATCGAGCGGATTTCGCACGAAAGGGGGTCAGTCGCGGGCGCCCAATCGTCGTTCTGCGGCTCGAGGAGGGAATACTGCTCATCGGTGAGAACTCGTCCCCATCGCTCCGAAAAATCGGCGAGGTCTACGACCGCATCGCATTCGCGGGCGTCGGAAGATTCAACGAGTTTGAGACGCTTCGGGTCGCCGGGGTTCGATATGCTGACCTGAAAGGGTTCTCTTACGCACGGGACGACGTGACAGGCAAGGGACTCGCCAACGCGTACAGCCAGACGCTCGGGCAGATATTCAGCCACGAGATAAAACCGTATGAGGTCGAGATCATGGTTGCGGAAGTCGGCGAAGATGTGGAAGCGGACAGGTTGTTCCGCGTGCAGTTCGACGGCACACTGCGCGACGCTGACGGCGTGGCTGTACTCGGCGCGCATGAAGACGCCATCACGGAGAAGATCGAAGAGTCAGTGACCGCCGATATCGGACTCGGCGACGCTATAGATCTTGCGTGCACTGTGATCGAGCAGGCCCAAGATCGCGAGGTACCCATTGCAGGGTGGGAGACAGGCTTCCTCGACCGCTCAGAGTCAAAGCGCGTGTTCCGCAGGCTCTCAGTCGACGAGATCTCGGCCGCTCGCGGAAGTTAGGCAGGTGTCGGCTGACTGCTGTCAGCTGACACCTGATGCCTGACAGCTGACTCATGGGGTACGCTGATCGCGTGCAGAGAAGGATTTTCGGAATCGAGAACGAGTACGGCGTCACCTGCGTCCTTCGTGGGCAGAGACGGCTGTCCCCCGACGAAGTGGCCAGGTACCTGTTCCGCCGTGTCGTATCGTGGGGCCGGTCCTCGAACGTATTTCTGGAGAACGGCGCCCGCCTCTACCTTGACGTCGGGAGCCACCCAGAGTACGCGACCCCGGAGTGCGACAACCTCTATGACGTCGTCGCCCATGACAAGGCCGGCGAGCGAATCCTCGAAGGACTTGTCGAGTCAGCGGAACAACGCCTTGGTGAAGAGGGCATCCGCGGGGACATCTACCTCTACCGCAACAATACCGATTCCGCGGGAAATTCATATGGATGCCATGAGAACTATCTCATCAGACGCCATGCAGACTTCGAACGAACAATCGACACCTTGATCCCATATCTCGTGACACGCCAGATCTGGGCCGGAGCAGGCAAACTGCTCAACACCACCAGAGGTGTCATCTACTCCCTTGCGCAACGTTCTGAGCACATATGGGAGGGAAGCTCATCCGCCACAACGAGGTCAAGACCGATTATCAACACCCGCGACGAACCCCATGCGGACGCCGAGCGGTACCGCCGACTGCATGTGATCTCCGGTGACTCGAACATGTCCGAGTACGTGACATACGCCAAGATGGGGGCGACAATCGCGATACTCCAGATGCTCGAAGACGAGGTTGTATTCAGGGATCTGACGCTCGAGAACCCGATCAGGGCGATCCGCGAGATCAGCCACGACATTTCTTGCAGACACAGAGTCAGGCTTGCCAACGGAAGGGAACTCTCCGGCCTCGACATCCAGTGGGAGTACCTCGAACGCGTCATGCGCTACGCCAGAGTCTCTGGATTTGCGCCTGAGGTCGAGCGGGCGATCGCAATGTGGGAGCACCTGCTCACCGGTCTCGAGAAGGATCCTCTGACGCTTCATCGCGAGGTCGACTGGGTGGCGAAGTACCATTTGATGGAACGATTCCGTCTCAGACACGACCTGCCTCTGTCTTCACCGAGGCTGGCGCTCATAGACCTCAACTATCACGACATCAATCGCGACCGTGGCCTCTACTACAAGATGGAGCACGCAGGATTGATAGACAGGGTCGTCACCGAAGAAGCCATCACCGAAGCAATGATCAAACCACCGGCCACAACGCGCGCTCGCCTGCGTGGCGAGTTCATCAAGGCGGCAAAGGCGAAGCGAAGAGACTTCACGGTCGACTGGGTGCATCTCAAGGTCAACGATCAAGCCCAACGAACCGTGCTCTGCAAAGACCCGTTCAAGGCCTATGACGACCGCGTCGATCGTTTGATCGAAAGTCTTTGACACTCCTTCCACATCGGCGTCCTGAGCGATACCCTGAGATCGATGCAGAAGGTCGTCGAACGTATCTTGAATCTACTCGCCTATCTCCTCACCGTTTCTCGTCCGGTGACCGCTGACGAGATCCGAAATACCGTCAAGGGCTACGATCAGGCCTCAGACGACGCCTTTCGCAGAACGTTCGAACGCGACAAGGATCTCCTTCGGAAGCTGGGCGTTCCCCTCGCGCTGCGACACACCGACGCTTGGGAAGTGGAACTCGGGTACGTCGTCCCCGCAGATGAGTATGCAATCCCAGATCCAGGTCTCACAGACGAAGAGCGGTCCGCTCTTCTGCTCGCAGCCCAGGCTGTCCGCTTCGGTGGGCAAGCGACCGAGGCCGCCGCAATATTCAAGCTCGGTGGAGCGCCGCTCCCATCGGGTGCATCAATCGCCGCTGACCTAGGGCACGACCTCGACGTTCTCGGTGAACTGTTCGGGGCTGTTGTTGATCGCCATCGAATATCGATGACGTACCGCGGCCGGAAGCGGACCGTCGAGCCCTACGGCCTCGGGCACAGGTTCGGCCACTGGTACCTCCTCGCGCCCGAGATGGGGGATCCATCGACCGTGAAGACGTTCCGCGTCGATCGCATGGAACTCTTCACGGTTGATGAAACGGCCGACGCATTTGATCGTCCGAGCGGTTTCGACGTCCGACGAGCGCTGTCCAACGTGACGACTGCTCCTGACGTGCAGGACACGACCGCGACCGTTCGCTTTGACCGGGACGTTGGGGAGGTTGCGGTTCGTCAGGCAGCGAATGCCACGATCGTCTCGCGCGACGACGACTCTGTGGTCGCCGAGGTTCATGTGACATCCGAATCTGCATTCATCGGTTGGCTCATCGGCTTCGATGACAGGGCTGTCATCGAGTCCCCACCCGAGCTCATCGAGTCGTTCCTCTCCTACATCGGGGGAGCCCGATGAGTTCCGACAAAACAGCGCATCGTTTGTCGAGAATCCTTGCCGTCCTGCCATGGATCATTGAACATGGAGGCGCTGACATCGATGATCTCGTCGCGCGGTTCGACTACAAGGACAAGCCGGATCTCGTTAAAGACCTGCACCTCGTGTTCATGACGGGCCTCCCTGGATATGGGCCAGGCGACTTGATCGACGTCGACGTTTCCGAGAACGAGGTGTACGTCGACGCGGCTGAATACTTCTCCCGCCCCGTGCGATTGACCGCAACCGAGGCTCTCGGGCTGCTTGCGGCAGGCATGACCTTCATTGAATCTGACCAGGCGCCTGCCGCGCTCAAGTCAGCCGTCGCGAAATTGACGGCGGTCGTCATTCCTGACGCGGAGTCGCTAGTTCACTTCGACGTCCCGACGCCACAAGGCGTGTCCGTTCTCAACGGTGTGATAGGGCGGCGCCACGTTGCTCGCATCGAATACGTGGGGCTTGCAACAAACGTGCGCACAACACGCGAGGTGGAGGGCCAATCGGTCTTCTTCAACCTCGGCAACTGGTACCTCTCCGGCTTCTGTCGAATGGCGGGAGCGGAGAGGATCTTCAGAGTTGATCGAATCGGAGACATCGAAGAACTCGAGGAGACATACGAACCGACGGAGATGTCCTCCGACGGAATCGTCCGCTACCGACCTAGCGAGAGTGACGTGCACGTTACTTTTACGACGGACTCCTCCTCGCGCTGGGTGGCGGAGTACTACCCGGTGGACGCTGTTGAACTCGGAGACGGAAGCCAGAGAGTCACGATGTCTGTTTCAGATCCCCTCGTCGCAGCGAGACTGCTCCTGCGACTGGGAGATGCGGTCTGCGACATCGAAGGGCAGGCAGTCCTCGCTGCCATGGCTGACCTCCGAACGCGTATCCGAGCGCGTTATGCGCAAACGGAGTGACTATTAGATGAATAGTCCTTTACTCTCCGTTTTTCATGCCGATGCCTGTATGGACGCTGGCAACTGGAGCAGCAATGACAACCATCAGGACAACATGCGAGGGATGCGGAGACGTCGAACTCTCGACTTCCGACATCGCACTTGAACTCACCGGCGTGGGAGAAGCAGGATCCTATCGGTTTGTCTGCCCGACGTGTTCAGGTGTTCAGATCCGCCCCGCTACTCCCAGAGTGGTCAGCATCCTTCTCGCCACCGGAGTCAACTATGAGATCACACTGGCTGCGCCGCCGATCACCGAGGCCGAAGTCGACACATTCGTCTCACTGCTCGACGAAGACGACTGGATGAACCACCTGACAGCCAAAAGCTGATACCAGATACCAGATGCCAGATGTCAGAAGGCTGACAGCTGATAGCTGAAGGCTGACAGCAGTCCTACCATCGCCCCATTATGGGTTCTGTCGGATTTGGAGAGATTGCATTTATCGCCATCGTGGCTCTTCTGGTGTTCGGGCCGGACCGTCTCCCCGAGCTCGCCAGGAAGGCGGGAGAGCTGATGACCAAGGCGAGGGAGGCGACTCGCTCCTTTACGGACGCGTTCGACGGCGAGTTCGGGGAGGCGACGGGACCCATTCGGTCGCTCAAAGCGGACTTCGAAGCGACCAAGGATGAGCTGAGGACTGCCGCCGGTACAGTCATGGACTTGAATCTCGACGTGAAAATGGGTGATCAGGCATCCTCGAAGCCCTCGGAGGATAAGACCGACTCCAGAGATCTCAACGGCGAACGGGACGAGGACGGGGCCAAGGACGAAGCCGGGGATCAGGAGCCTGACCAGCCATCCGGAGAGAAGAGTTCCGCGTGACCGGCGGATCCATGGCCATCAAGACACATCTGCTGGAGCTTCGCTCTCGTCTCTTCAAAGCCGTCATCGCCATCGCCATAGGCTCGCTCATCGCCTTCTTCTTCAGCGACGAGATCCTCGATCTCATCATTCGTCCGTACCGGCTCGCAGGCGCCGACGATGCCCTACCTTTCTTCACCGTCACGGGAGCTTTCTCCGCCGTGATGCGCGTGAGCCTTTTTGGAGGCGCGCTGCTAGCATCGCCCGTCATTCTCTACCAGTCGTGGCGTTTCGTTGCTCCAGCGCTCTCCGATAGAGAGAAGAGGTGGGCGTACCCAGTCTCGGGCGTGTTCGCTCTGTTGTTCATGGCAGGCGTGATTGTCGGCTACATCGCACTTGAGCGCGGACTCGTGTTCCTTCTCGACTTCGGGGGAGACGCTCTGCAACCCTTGGTCGGAGTTGACGCGTATCTGAAATTTTCGATGCGCTTCATCTTGATGTTCGGCATCGCTTTCGAGTTCCCCGTGTTTCTCTTCGCCGCGGCCGCCATGGGGGTGGTGACGAGCGAGAAACTCAGATCGAACAGGCGGTGGGCTGTCATCATCATCCTCGTCGCGGCGGCCGTGATAACGCCGTCGGGCGATCCGCTGACACTGCTCATGCTCGCCGGGCCGCTCTACATCTTGTTCGAGATCTCGATTCTCTCCATCAGGTTCATTCTCAGAAAGTGATCGAATGACAAGCCCCGCTCTTGACCGCTTCCTGTCCCAGCTCCCGTTCTCACCTGATGCGTTTCAAATCGAAGCTCTCGGCTACGTCGACCGCGGAGGATCAGTGGTCGTGACTGCACCGACGGGAGCGGGAAAGACGCTGGTCGCGGAAGGATCTATTGCGCTCACCATCGCGAAAGGAGAGCGCGCTTTTTACACGACTCCCATCAAAGCGTTGTCGAATCAGAAGTTCAACGATCTCGTTGGCGACCATGGCGCCGAAAGTGTCGGCCTACTCACCGGAGACAATGTCATCAACGGCGACGCTCCCATCGTCGTGATGACGACCGAAGTTCTTCGCAATATGATCTACGAAGGATCTGCGGCTCTCGACAATCTCGGACTTGTCGTCCTCGACGAAGTCCACTATCTCGCTGATCGGCATCGAGGCTCCGTGTGGGAGGAGATCATCATCCACCTCTCCCAGCGGACGAAAATCGTTTGTTTGTCCGCGACGGTCGCGAACCCCGAAGAATTCACGGAGTGGGTGCGCCAACGGAGGGGTCAATGCGATCTTGTGGTCGAGACCGACCGTCCTGTGCCTCTCACCTCCATGTACATGTGGCGTGACCGTCACAGAGATGGTCAGGTAGCCATGGCGCCTGTCTTTGGGAAGAACGGGCGACCCAACGGCGCCATTCGGAAAATGCTCGCATCGAGCAGGGGCAGGCATCGGCGTTTCTCCTCTCCTCGCCGAGTGGCCGTCGTCAAACGCCTCGGTATGGAGAGCCTTCTCCCATGCATCTACTTCGTGTTTTCAAGGAAGGGCTGCGATCAGACGGCAGAAGAGGTGGCCAACGCGGGCTTCGAACTCACCTCGGAAGCGGAACGTATCGAGATCCGTGCGATCGCCGAACGCCACGTAGCTCATCTGACTCCGGGCGACTTGTCTGTGCTGGGTTTTGAACGCTGGATCGCGACCATTGAGCGGGGTGCGGCCGCGCACCACGCCGGCCTCATCCCTGCCTTCAAGGAGGCGGTCGAGGAGCTCTTTCTATCTGGCCTAGTGAAGTTTGTCGCAGCTACGGAGACTCTCGCGCTTGGAATAAATATGCCCGCCCGGACTGTCGTGCTCGACTCGTTGAGCAAATTCGACGGCGAGAGCCATGAGTTACTCAAGGCGAGTGATTACACCCAATTGACGGGACGTGCGGGTCGCAGGGGTATCGACTCTGAAGGGACTGCGGTCGTGATCTTCAGCCCCTACGTTCCGTTCGACCGGGTCACAGCCATCGCAGCTCGAGGCGCCAACCCCCTTGCATCAAGCTTTACCCCGACGTACAACATGGCGGTCAACCTGATAGCACGGTACGACAGCGAGGAAGCCCACAACCTCCTGGGTGCGTCGTTCGCAAACTTCGCGGTTGGACACAGGCTGGAGCGCCTTCGCGCCAACCTGGTCGACCGTCGGAGGGACGCCAAAACCTTCCGGAGTGCGGCCGAGTGTGATCGTGGCGATATCTGGGAGATCACTGATCCCGGAGGGCACGCCCCAAAGCGACAAGCAGACATGCAACTGCTTCAGCCCGGCGTCGTTCTGAAGGTCGCCGACGACACGTTGGTGCTTCTGGGGCGGTCCTGGGGCGGTGGACAGCCGAAACTCTCGTTTACAGGAGTTTCTGCGAGACGCCTGATGATTCGATTGCGGGATCTTCCCAAGGCAGCACACGTTGTGGGCGAGATGACGCTGCCTACTCCGTTGCGCCCCCAGGACGGATCCTACCGGAGCGAAGTCGCGTCCATGCTTGAGACGTTTGTCCCAGTAGAGACGCCGAAACCCCTCTTCCCCGACAGCGGTGCGAACGGCGTGCATGGATGCCCGGATCTTGACGATCACCTGCACTGGGCCGATCGAGCACGACGCGCGGAGCGCGATGTCAGACGGCTTGAGCGGCGTGTCGAACGCGCAAGCACGAACGACGTCGCAGAGAAATTCGATCGGATCAAGCGTGTGCTCGATGGCACGGCGTACACACGAGGATGGGCGCTTACCGAACGCGGCGTCTCCCTGCGCCGCATCTACAGCGAGCTCGACCTCCTGCTGGCCGAAACTCTCCGTGTTGGTGTGTTCGACGCTCTCGGACCCGCTGAATTCGGCGCTCTTGCCTCCATTTTTACGTATCAAGCTCGCGGTGGCGACGTGTCTCAGACGCCCCGGGCCGGATTCGCGTTGGAGCCCATGGAGAACATCGCGGAGATCTCCGAATTGATCGGTGATCGAGAAAGGCGCGAGGGTCTTGATGAGAGTCGTCAGCCCGACGTCGGCCTTGTGGATTCGATGCACGCTTGGGCATCGGGTTTCGACCTCGCAGATATCTTCGAAGTCGATGATCTGCTCGCAGGAGACTTCGTGCGTTCTTCGCGCCAACTCCTCGATCTGCTCCGCCAAATACGGGACGGCTTCCCCACCTACCGGAAAGTCGCGCACGAAGCGCTCACCTTGATCGATCGAGGTATCGTTGCGGTAGGTGAACCACGATGACATGGTTTGGGGTGGTAAATCCGGCCGCAGGCAGATTCACGCCGCTGCTCGAGGACGTGGTGCGGGTCTCGCATGGTCTCGGCCTGGATGCAACGTTTGAGGAGTCGAGTAGCGGGGAGGATGTCATCGCCCGAGTCACCAACGCGGTGGGGGAGGGTTACCGCCGATTCATCGCCGTGGGGGGCGACGGCACGAACCATCTGGTTGTCAACGCACTGATGGCTTCGGGCTGTGACGAGCGTTTCACGGTTGGTGTTGTGCCCGTCGGATCCGGCGCCGATTTTGTGAAGACCTTTGGCCACGAGCGTGGAGTGGAAGCCGGTTTGGCGAGGATTGCGAAACCGGAACTGTACGCCATCGACATCGGGAGAGTGACAGGCGCCTTCGGGACCCTCTATTTTGTCAATGCCATGAACCTTGGCGTAGGGGCTGCGGCGGCAGCCACAGCAAACCGCTTTCCTCGATGGGTGGGAGCGCTTCGGTATCGGACGGCGTTCTGGCTAGCGCTCAGCGTGTTTCGTGGGGGACGCGTGAGCGTCGTCGTCGACCAGCACCGGTACCAAGGCGATGCGATCAACGTTGTAGTGGCGAATGGTCAATTCTTCGGTGGGGGGATGAACATCGCGCCGCGCTCGACCCTCGTCGACGGGAAGATGGACGTGCAGGTGTTCCTCACTCCACGACGTCAGGCGTTCGTGGTAATGCCGAGAATTCTCATGGGGACTCATCTCACACACAAGGGTGTTAAGCGGTACTCCGGCGGGTCGATTCGCATAGACGTCCCGGACTCGTGGCTGGTCGAAGCAGACGGCGAGCTGATCGGGAGCGGATCTATAGAAGTTGAAGTACTGCCCCGAGTCCTCGACTTTGTGATCTGAGAACTGATTGCACTGCTTCGCGAATTCGGTATGCTCCGCGCCGAGAGACAGAAGCGAGACGAGAGGCCCATGACCACCGATACCCCCAAGGACTTGGCCGACAGCTCCGCTGCTGACAGTTCGCAAAAAGCGAGTAGCTCCGATCGTCAGGAATCGGAACCGGCTGCTGCACTCGATGAACTCGAAGCCGAAGAGCTCGAGATGCTCACGGAGGACGAAGCACACGAGACGCTCGTCGTGGATGAAGCCGCCGAGATGCGTGCGATCCGGCGGGCGGAGATCTCAATGGAGGGCCAGGAAGTCGATGCGGCGTCCTCAGATGAATTCGTCTGTTCAAGCTGTTTCCTCGTGAAACGCATCAGCCAACTCGCGGTGAAGCGAAAGAAGATCTGCTTCGATTGCGCGTCATGACAGACGACAGCTGACAAGGTGACAGGAGTCGTTGGTCGTAATCGCCGCTTAAGAGATCCTCGGCGTGCGCCGAGACTCTCAGTATGGAACACTGCTTTATGCGCGTCCTGGTCATCGTCCCTACGTACAACGAATCTGAGAACATTGCGCTGATCGCGTCTGCGGTTCGAGCCCACGATTACGACCTCCTCATCGTTGACGACGCCTCCCCTGACGGAACCGGAGAGATCGCAGACGGACTCCGAGAGGAGGATCCCGGCGTGCATGTTCTGCACCGCTCGGAGAAGGCAGGGATCGGACCAGCGTACGCAGCCGGTTTCTCGTACGGACTCGGGCTTGGATACGAGGTCCTATGCGAGATGGACGCGGACTTCTCGCATGATCCGGACGATCTCCCTCGACTGGTTGCAGCGGTCGCCGCCGGGGCAGACCTCGCGATCGGGTCGCGATATACACCGGGAGGGGGAACCGAAGGATGGCCGTGGTATCGTGAAGCAGTGTCTCGAGGGGGGAATCGCTACGCATCGTTCATGCTCGGTCTCTCAGTGAGGGACGCCACGGCAGGTTTTCGAGCCTTTCGAGACACGACGCTGCGCAAGATCGATCCCTCGTCATGTCAGGCGTCGGGATACGGTTTTCAGGTAGAGATGGCATGGAGAACCGAGCAGGCCGGCCTGGAGATCGTCGAGGTACCGATCATGTTCAAAAACCGCCTCTACGGCGAATCGAAAATGAGCGGCGTGATCGCGCTGGAGGCGATGATCCTCGTTACTAGGTGGGGCGTCCAGAAGCGGTTCTCCAGCAAGCAGGCCTAACCGCGCCTGCTCGCTACTCTCGCCGGGATGGATCTTCTCTCTCGCCCCGCTCACAACAGCGACATACCCCGCCTCGTGTCGTTGTACAGAGACATGGAAGCGGAACAAACCGAACGTAAACCGATCTGGGCGCTGACCGACGGCCTGGACGAACGCTTCGACGTGTCACTCCTCCACGCTATCCAGGAGACCGATTCGTTCCTCGTCGTTGGTGTGATCGATGAAGTCGCGGTCGGTTTCCTATGGGCGACGATTGAACCGATGCTGGACCGAGCGGGGGGCGCCACGATCGGCCGCATCAGGTTGATCTACACAGAGCCTGAGGCCAGGGGTGTAGGTGTTGGCGACCTCATGCTCTCTGAGACACTTACACTCCTGAGAGCGAGAGGTATGCGTCACTTCGACGCCCCGGTCGGGCCGGGCCACCGGCATGCGAAGAACTTCTTCGAGTCTCACGGGTTTGCTGCACGTTCGATCATCATGCACACAGCCGACCCGGCGCCCCAAGCCGATGAGTAGTGACCCCGGCGAACGCAGAGATGCCGGCGAGAGGACCGCGTGGGAGGCCGTTGAGCTCTTCTCAGACCTCATCCGCAACGCCTGTGTCAATACCGGGGAGCCCTCCTCCGGTCACGAAATTCGGTCTGTTCACACCATTCAGGCTTTCTTAGGTGAGAGTGGAACCGTCATCGAGCCTCTCCCAGGTCGTGCTTCGGTTGTGTACCGGGTCGCCGGAACAGTGCCCGGTGCGCCTCGTCTGCTCCTCATCCCGCACCTCGATGTCGTGCCGGCGAACGGCGCCGAATGGTCAAGAGACCCGTTCGCGGGGGAGGAGGCTGACGGTTTCGTGTGGGGACGCGGCGCCGTGGATATGCTCAATGTGACGGCTGCGATGGTCGTCATCTACCGCTGGTTGAGGGATGGCGTGCTCCCAGCCCCGGCTGGTGATGTCATCCTTGCATGCGTGGCGGATGAGGAAGCAGGGGGTGAGCACGGAGCGAAGTACCTCGTCGAGAATCACTGGGATCTCGTCGCATGTGAGTTTGTGCTCACCGAGGTTGCGGGCCCCGCACTCAGGAGTGGCGCCGCAGCGGCTCTGCCTGTGACGGTTGCTGAGAAGGGCCCTACGTGGCGCACTGTATCTGCGACAGGGATACCGGGTCACGGAAGCCAGCCATATGGTCGCACGAACGCCGTGCTTACCGTTGCGGAGGTCTTCAGTCGAATAGCGGCGGCGGGCCAACCGGTGTCCGTGACCGATGAGTGGAGGACGTTCCTCCCGTATCTTGGACTTGGGTCTGAGAGAGCCGCGATGCTGCTCGATCCGAATACGCTTGACGAGGCGATCGATGAGATCGCTGAGGACGATCCGACGCTCGCGAGGTGGATCCATGCATGCACCCACATGACGCTCTCACCGAACGTCTTTGTGGGAGGCACGAAGGCGAATATGATCCCGGACTTCGCAACGGGAGAGCTGGACATACGCCTGCTGCCGGGCCAGGACGTGGCCGATCTTGAGGATCACCTCAGAAAGGTGCTCGGACCTGACCTGTATGAAGAAATCGACCTGGAACCCGTGATGGACATGGAGGCGACCGCTTCGCTCCCGGAAGGGTTGCTGTGGGACGCCATCGGAGATGCGGCCGAGGAACACCTCGGTACGAGGCGGCTCGCACCGACCCTCACCCCCGTCGCCACGGACGCCAGATTCTTCAGGGCTCGTGGCATTCCCGCCTACGGAGTGGGTCTGTTCGACGACACGATCACATTTCCTGAGATGTTGGCCATGTTCCACGGTGTCGACGAGAAGGTCTCGGTTGCATCGGTCGAGGCGACGACGCTCTTCCTCGCATCGGTGGTGGATGCTTTCTCACGACGCGTAGCCGCCCAGTAGGGCGCCGACCAGGCCCACGGCGACCTTCGGGCTGAAGCATGTGGCCTTGTGGGGGAGCAGCCGCCCTCCTCGGGCCTCGGTGATGACGACGTCGGTGGTGATCGGTCCCATGATCGCGGCGGCCGCGGCGCCCTTCGCCATCTCGGCGACAGCGTCACGTTCGCGTGTTGCAACGCCTGAAACAGCAAGCCCGAGCAACGGCGCAACATACTCGGTGAGCACGGCAGCGCTGATGCCGGCGTCGAATGTCGGTGACATGAGCCACGCATCGAACTTCGTGATGATTCCGACGGCACCTCTGGGGACGCCGTCGGCCAGTGAGAAGGGCAGAACGTCGAAGTGGTCTGAGGTCGCGGGTCGCTTGGGGATCAGCCCGGCGAGGACGCGGTGCTGTGGCTCCACCGTCATCCCTTGGGTACGTGTGTCGACCGCAATCATGAGGCCGAGGGGCGCGTTCCCCGAGTTGTCGGCGTGCTGGAGAATCGCTTGGACTCTGTGGTGGCCATCAGCGATGACGAATTTTCGATCGTGGGATTCCCCGGGCCACTGCACGTCCTCCGGTTTCAACGCGTAAATACTGTGCGTTTCATCGCCGTACGTGACCACTCGGAGAAGTGAGCCGTCGTCGAACATCGGTCCGAATCCCGGTGCAGCCATCACCATGATTGGTTCAAGCAGGGCCCCGGCGCGTTCGATGTCGGCCATTCTCGCGGCTACTTCGGACGGTGTCGTCGGCTCGTGGGGGAGAATCGTCGTCTCGGCGAGATTCATGACCCCCACGAGACCGACGAGTGGCGTTTGGTTGGGCCGTTCAATCACGTACCGGACAAGCACGGCGTCTCGATGCCGGATCATGGTTCCGGCGGCGATCCAGCGCTCGACCCGATCGTCTGCCGGCTGGAAGGCGTCGGGCGTGTCGGCCGCATACAGTTGATCGACGCTGACGGGGGTACCGTTGGAACGACCGCGGTCTGACGACAGTCGAGACGGTTCCCCGTACATCGCTGCAACAGACTCGGGATAAAGCACGGGACGAAACGGGATGAACATGACGGATCAGGATGGTAAAGGAGGTGGGCAGGCCCAAGGTACGATCGTGTTCGATCTCGACGGAGTCCTCTATCTCGGAAATGCGCCGATTGCTGGTGCGGCTGAGGCGATCGCAATACTCACCGCGCAGGGTTGGCAGCTTCTCTTTGCAACGAACAATTCCTCCAAGACGCCTCGCGCTGTCGCCGACGTGCTTTACGACAGGGCGGGAATCGTCGTGGACGGCGACGCTGTCGTCACCTCGGGCATGGCCGTGGCGTCCTATCTCGTTGACCACGGGCTGCGCTCAGCGTTCGTGATCGGCTCACCCGAACTCCGAGCAACCCTTGAAGAGGTGAGCGTCTCGATCATCCCACACGATCAGGCGCCGGATGCTGTAGTCGTCGGTCTCGACCGGTCACTGACCTATGCCAAGATTGGTCACGCCGCACGCTCCATCCGGAGGGGCGCAGCGTTTATAGCCACGAATCTGGATCCAACGATCCCGACAGCGACCGGCGAGGATCCGGGGGCGGGGACGATCGTTGCTGCTGTCGCGAAGGCGTCAGGTCGCGCCCCCGTAACCTGTGGAAAACCCCACCAGCCGATGCTGGATCTTGTGTCAGCCAAGATTTCTTCACTTCCGGTGGGTAACAGCGTGTGGATGGTCGGGGACCGACCGGAGACAGACATCGCGTTCGCCAAGCATGCCGGCTGGCGCTCGGTCCTCACGCTCTCCGGCATCACCAAAGCCACAAGCGCAATTCCCGAGCACCTCATTCCGGACCACGTCGTCCGCTCAATTGTCGAGCTTCCTGATATTCTGAAGAACGATGCTGAGAAACGGTCGGCTCATGAGGGATAATGACGCCATGAAACAAGAACGAGATCAAGATAGAGAACCTGAAGCAGTCGAGGATGACAAGCTGACGTCGGATGCGCTCGGCGTCGTCGACCCTGCTGACGCCCCTGACATCGCAGACGGGCTCGCGTCCAGTCTTCAACGCGAGCTCGACCAGACCGGTGTTCCCGAAGATGTGAACCCTCGGGAGGGATCCTGACGCGACGAAGGCTTGACGCTGAGCTCGTGCGCCGAAAGTTGGTTGAGAGCCGGACTGAGGCTCAGAGAGCCATCAAGGCAGGCTTGGTGCGGGTCGCGTCACACACTGATGCCAAGGCGTCGACCCTTGTAGCTCCGGACGATCCTGTGCATCTCGTCTCTCGTCCCGAGCCCTTCGTCAGCAGAGCCGGGCGGAAACTCGCTGCTGCGTTCGAGGCGTTCGACATTGAACTCGAAGGGATGCGTGCCATCGATGTGGGGGCCTCGACAGGCGGGTTCACGGACTGCATGCTTCAGCGGGGGGTGCGGTCGGTAACAGCTCTCGACGTTGGCTATGGACAATTGCATTGGCGGATACGAAATGACGCCAGGGTGACCGTCGTCGAGCGTGCCAACATCCGTACGGCGGATCCGGCAGAGCTGGGTGCGCCTTTTGACATGATCGTCGCCGACCTCTCTTTCATCTCGCTTCGCACCGTGAGTGAACAACTTGTCGCTCTCGGCTCTGAGGAGGCGAGGTGGATCCTGCTCATCAAACCTCAATTCGAGGCTGGACGGAACCGTGTTCCAAGAGGGGGTGTCATCAAAGACGTGTCCGTGCGCCTCGACGTTCTGGCTGAGGTCGTTGCCACGTACACGGCCGCAGAGATCGGATGCGTCGGGTTGATTGAATCGCCGATCACGGGGGCAACGGGGAACGTCGAGTATCTCGCCACATTCCTACGCGGACGAGGTACCGTCACCTCGAACACCATCAAAGCAGCACTCGATAGGACATTGCAGTGAAGCGAATCAAACTGGTTGTCCGTAACGACAAGCCGAGCGCAACAGGATTGGCTGAACGCTTTGCAGCGCTGCTCGCTGAGCGGGATGTGACGACAGACGACGGGCCGGAGGATGCTGTGGTCGCGATCGGCGGCGACGGAACCGTTCTCGAAGCTGCATCCATCGCGATGCGTGCAGGGATACCCATCTGCGGCGTAAACGTCGGCAGGGTCGGGTATCTCGCCGAATTCGCCGAGAGCGAGATCACGGATCTTGCCGACGCCATCAGCTCAGATACCTTCCGCACTCGTCGCCACAACACGGTCTCTGTTGTAGTGGGGAGTCACGATGCATCCGCGATCAACGACGTGGTCGTGGAGAAGGTGATCAGCCAGCGGATCATCGAGATCGCGGTAGAAGTGGACGGGCGCGCCCTTGCTACCTATCGCACAGACGGCATGATAGTGGCTTCCTCCCTCGGCTCAACGGCCTACTCCCTGTCAGCCGGCGGCCCGATTGTGGACCCCCGCCTTGAGGCGCTGATCCTCACTCCCATCGCTCCTCACAGCCTCTTGACGAGATCGGTAGTTCTTGCCCCGGATGCGGTTGTCACCCTGAACATCGTTGGAGACAGGCCCGCACGAATCAACGTCGACGGTCGGGAATTGTGCGCCGTTGCGCCGGAAGATGCGATCACGATCCGCCGCGGCGCCACCACGGTCGAATTTCTGACGCTCGATCGACATCCCTTCCCGCAGGCGGTTCGAGAGCACTTCGGCCTTGACCATGCGTAAGACAGACGATGCTTGAAGAAGTCGTCGTCTCGAATCTCGGATTGATTCCCCACGCTTCGATCTCCCCTTCCCAGGGTCTCACGGTGATCACAGGGGAGACAGGCGCGGGGAAGACAGTGATGCTCGGAGCGCTCCGTCTTCTTGTGGGTGAGCCTGCTGCGAAGGGCGTGATCGGGCCTCACGGTGACGAGGCCGACGTGTCGGCCCTCTTCGTCGAATCCGAGGAGACCACCGTTCGTCGCGTGATCACCCGGAACCGATCCAAGGCCTATCTGGACGGTGCGATCACCACGGCCTCTGCTCTTCGCGAGGCCGTAGGCCCAAAGATTTCGATCGTCGGCCAACACGATCGACACACCATCACGTCGTCACCTGGTGTTCGCAAACTCCTCGACCAGGCGCTCAGCGACACCGAGCGTGCCCACCTCGAGGAGTACGCACAGGCCTGGAGCGCGTATGAGACGATCCGCGCCGAAGCCGAACTCCTCGGGACGGATCACCGCCATCTCGAACGGGAACTTGAAACCTTACGTTTCCAAATCACAGAAATCGAAGACGCCGGATTCGCGCCGGGAGATGAGGACGCATTGCGCAGTCGTGTCGAGAGGCTGAGAAACGCCGAGGCGCTCGCAACCTACGTGGATACGGTCCTCGCAGATCTCGGAGACCAAGGTGGGAGTGCGTACCTTGCGTCCGGCGTACGAGCGCTCGGCGCCGCAGCAGCGCTCGACAGGTCTCTGGCAGCCTTGTCCGACCAGGTGAGCGATGCAGCCGTGACGATCTCGGAACTGACTGCGGAGATCGCGAGGTACGCGTCTACGCTCGACGTCGATCCGAGACAACTCGAGGCCACCGAACAGCGGGTGGCCCTTCTCAGCTCATTGCAACGGAAGTACGGAGATGGGCTCGACGACATCGAGACGTTTCGCAAGAGCGCAGTGGCCCGCCTCGACGAGCTGACCCTCCTCATCAAGTCGGCCGGAGACATCGAGGAACGACTGGGTCGAGCGGTTGACGCGGTCGCGATTCAGGGCGATTCCCTGCGGTCCGCCAGACGCCAGGCGGCGAAGCGGCTGGAAGCGACCGCCGTCGAACACATGCTGGAACTCGGCTTCTCGTCGCCCGTCATCGAGATTTCGGTACTTCGATCGAGTCCCGGCCCCCGTGGCGCCGACACGGCAAAGGTGCTGTTTGCGTCTGACGACGCCCTCCAAGCCGCACCCATCTCCGAGATCGCATCGGGTGGTGAGCTCAGCAGGCTGGTCCTCGCCCTGACACTCGCTTCAGGCGCCGCGGATGCTCAGGTCGTTGCATTCGATGAGATCGACTCGGGCATCGGAGGAACCACGGCGCTCGCTATGGGCAGGAAACTCGCGTCCCTGGCCCGAGACCGACAGGTTATCTGCGTCACCCACCTGCCTCAGGTCGCTGCATTCGCGGACCGTCATTACGTCGTTGCGCGCGAAGGCACGAGAACCTCAATTTTCAGGACAGAAGGTGATTCCCGCATCGAAGAGCTCGCGCGCATGCTTGCCGGATTGAGTGAGTCGGAGAAAGGAAGGGAGCACGCAAACGAGCTGCTCGCCCTCGCCGCCGCTGCACGAGATGAGTAGGACGTGATCTCGTGCAGATAGTGATGGCACGCCCGAGCCGACGACGCTGGTATCATCCGACCTTCCGAGGTGAAGGACGAACGTGACGAAACACGTATTCGTAACTGGAGGGGTGACATCGAGTCTTGGCAAAGGCATCACCTCGGCATCCCTAGGACGGCTCCTCAAGGCACGAGGCTTCAACGTCGTCCTCCAGAAGCTCGACCCGTACATCAACGTCGATCCCGGCACGATGAATCCGTTCGAGCACGGGGAGGTGTATGTCACCGACGACGGGGGCGAGACCGATCTCGATCTCGGCCATTACGAGAGATTCGTCGGCGAGCGGCTGAGCCAGGACTCGAATGTGACCACCGGCGCCATCTATCAATCTGTCATCAGCAAGGAGCGCCGAGGGGATTATCTCGGCGCCACCGTCCAGGTGATTCCTCACATAACAAACGAGATCAAGGCGCGCATCCGCAAACTCGGCCAGGGGGAGGACATCGACATTGTCATCACCGAGATTGGCGGAACCGTCGGCGACATCGAGAGCCTGCCCTTCCTCGAAGCTATCCGCCAGGTTCGCAAGGACATAGGAGCCGACAACACCTGCTATCTCCATGTGACGCTCGTTCCGTACCTCAGCACTTCTGCGGAGCTCAAAACGAAACCCACTCAGCATTCGGTCGCCGAGCTGCGAGGTCACGGCATCCAACCCGAGATCATCGTCGTGCGCTCCGACCGCCCTATCGATGATGCAGCACGACGGAAGATCAGCCTGTTCTGTGACGTGGAGAGCGACGCCGTCATCAACGCGATCGACGTGCCGAACATTTACGCCGTTCCCCTCATCCTGCACGACGCAGGTCTTGACGATGTCGTGTTGCGCGAACTCAAGCTCGACGCCCCGCCACCGGATCTCGACGCTTGGAAAGCCATGGTGGACGCCATGGAGAGTCCATCAGGGGAAGTCACGATCGGCATCGTCGGCAAGTACGTCGATCTGCCGGACGCGTACCTGTCGGTGGTTGAAGCGTTGCGGCATGCGGGAAGAACGTCAGACGTCAAGGTGCACATCAAATGGATATCTGCAGACGACATCGACGGCATGCTCGGCGACTCTTATCTCGAAGACCTTGACGGGATCCTTGTTCCGGGTGGATTTGGAATCAGAGGCATCGAAGGGAAGATCCGCTCAATCCAGTACGCCAGAGAGAATCGCGTACCATTTCTTGGCCTCTGCCTCGGCCTCCAGTGCGCCGTTATCGAGTACGCCAGAAACGTCGCCGGGCTCTCAAACGCTCACTCGTCGGAATTCGACCCCATGTCGCCGCACCCCGTCATCGATCTCATGGACACCCAGAAAGACGTCTCAGACAAAGGTGGGACCATGCGGCTCGGGGTCTATCCCGCGAAGCTCGCTGAAGGAAGCCTTGTCAGGCGTTTGTATGGCGAGGAGGTCGTCTACGAGCGGCACAGACATCGTTGGGAGGTAAACAACCGTTACAGGCAGCAGCTCGAGGACGCCGGCCTCGTGCTCTCCGGCATATCACCCGACGACCGACTCGTCGAATTCGTAGAACTCCCTGACCATCCGTACTTCATCGCGACCCAGGCCCATCCTGAACTCGTCTCCAGACCGGATAGACCACATCCTCTCTTTGAGGGATTCGTTGCGGCGGCGAAGGAGCGTACAGAGCGGGACGAAGACCTGAACCCCGCGGCGGCGCACATCGAGCAACATCAGTGACAGGAGCGACCAGATTCCGGATCGATGAACGTATATTGCTTCTCGACCTTGGTTTCTTGCATGTGACCCAACGCACCGTCTCGTCCTCAGACGGGGAGACCTTCGAGCGCATCGTCATCGAGCACCCGGGGGCAGTAGCAGTTGTTCCGCTCGTCGACGACGACGTTGTTCTTCTCCGGCAGTACCGGGTGGCGGCTGACGACTTCATCCTCGAAATCCCCGCAGGAAAACTCGATCGTACGGGTGAAGAGCGTACGAGCGCCGCGAGGCGCGAGCTAGCCGAAGAGACCGGGTACATCGCGGGTGACCTGACTCACCTCACCGACCTTTGGACGGCGCTCGGGTTCTGTGACGAACGAATCAGCATTTACGTTGCTCGCGATGTCCTTCCCGGCCCAAGACACCCTGTCGGTCCGGAAGAGGTGAGTGCTGAAGTCGTCCGTCTGCCGATCTCAGAAGCGCTCGAACTCGTGGCCGCGGGGGAGATCGCGGACGCAAAGACCGTTGCGGGGCTTCTTCTCGCGACTTTTGATCGTGCCCCTACCTGACCACGGCACGGAATTCCTCGAATCCATCCGCACCGAGCGGGGATTGGCGCAGAACACTGTCACGGCTTATCGCAGGGATCTCATCCAGTATCAGCGGACCGTCTCTGAGCATCCTAATCAGACCCAGATCGAAGCCATCCGTTCGCATCTCTCTGCACTCCGTAGCGGTGGACTCGCCGACACCTCGATCGCGCGGAAATTTGCTTCGATACGCGCCTATCACCGATTTCTGATCGCCGAGGACTACACGACCAGCGACCCGACCGCGTCAATCGATGCACCAAACCGCCCAATGTCGATCCCCAAGGCTCTCACCGTCCAGGAAATCACCAAGCTCGTCGAAGCGCCCGATACGAGGGATCCGCTCGGGCGGCGAGACCGCGCCATTCTCGAATTCCTGTACGCGACAGGCTGTCGAGTCACCGAGTTGGTGGATCTCGACTTGCACGACATCGACTTCGAGACGAGTACGGCGATCGTGACGGGGAAGGGGAGGAAGCAACGTCTTGTGCCCATCGGTTCCTATGCCGAGAGAGCGATCGCCGAGTGGCTCCCCGATCGGATGGTGTTCCGTGTCCCGGAAACGGATCCTGGCGCCCTCTTCCTCACGGTTCGGGGCAACCGCCTCAGCCGTCAGACGATCTGGAGGATCGTCCGACGGTACGGATCAAGCGTAGGCGTGCCACAGGATCGTCTCTCGCCCCATGTGCTCCGCCACTCGGCCGCGACCCACATGGTTGAGGGGGGCGCTGATCTTCGGACCGTACAAGAGATGCTCGGGCATGTGAGCCTCTCAACAACCCAGGTCTATACGAAGGTGAGTCCCGAGCACCTTAGAGAGATCGTCATCATCAGCCATCCCAGGGGACAATGACTCTCTGCCCCCTGAAATCCGGCTATCCTCCCAGGGGGAGGCATACGACGCTCGGCGTCGGAGAAATTCGGCTATCTGGAGGCAGTTCCATGCCGCCTATCGACATCACCAAGACCGCTGCGTCTCTCAAAGAAGAGAGGGAGAGGTTGTTGCATCAACTCGCCGAACTCGGCTCAGATGAGCAGGGGGATCTCACGGGTGAGTTGGACTTCGGGGACGCCTTTGCGGATGCAGGCGCCGCAACAGCCGAACGGACCGAGACGATGGGATTCATTGTGAATTTCAAGACCAAACTCGATGAGGTCGAAGCAGCGATCACTCGTATCCAGGACGGAACGTACGGCGTGTGCTGCGCGTGTGGCGAACTTATCGGCCTCGACAGGATGGAACATCTCCCAACCTCGACGATGTGCATCGACTGTAAGACGAAGTCCTGTTAGCCCAACCTGTCCACCTCATTCGTCGGTTCTTCGGATTCCTTGCGGCGAAGCCGCTGACGCCTCAAGAACAGCAACAAGTCTCAGACGCGCTTGGACCTGGGCTGGCGCGCGCGTTCTTTCAACAACGCTTCGAGGATCAGAGGCATGCGCTCGACGTCTGGCGCCGAGTGATGGAGGAACCGGAACTCTGGGAGGCAGCGCTCCTCCACGATGTAGGAAAGGTTGAATCCGACCTGGGTGCGATCGCGCGCTCATGTGCAACCGTCATGGCGGCGTTCGGCATGGCGACGAAGGGGCGGTGGAGATCGTACCTTGACCATGGTGAGATAGGAGCGGAGATGCTCTCACATGCCGGCGCAGCGGATTTCACCGTCACGTTCACGAGACATCATCCCGCGGGACCGCCACCCGACGTCGACCCACGATCCTGGCAGCTCCTCAAAGACGCCGATCACTGACCTCCGGTCTGGTGTCTGGTGTGTGGTGTCTGTCCGGTACCATGACCGCCGATGTCATTCGAAGTTCGCACACGAGTGTTCGAAGGTCCGCTCGACCTCCTGCTTCAGCTCATCACGTCGCACCAGCTCGACATCACCGAGCTGAGCCTGCTCGATGTCGTGAACGAGTACATCACGTTCCTCGACGACATGCACGAACTCGATCTCGACGGAACCAGCGAGTTCCTTCTCATCGCCGCAACATTGATCCAGATCAAGGCACGCCACCTCCTTCCTGACGACGAGCCGATTGATCTCGACGAGGAGCTGGCGCTTGGAGAAGAACGGGATCGACTGCTCTCCCGCCTCCTCGCGTGTCTCACGTTCAAAGATGTCGCTGCCGTGCTGCGGCACCGCATGGAGGCAGCAGAGAGATACGTACCGAGGTCCTTCGGTCTTCCGCCAGGCCTGGCTGCTTCCGTGCCCGAAACCATTCTCGACATCGACGCCGCGAGGCTGGCAGCGATTGCAGAGATGGTCTTCACGATTCCGGACCTCGACCCAGACGTCGACCACCTCGATCTGGACATGCCTTCGGTCCAGGACTCCATGGTCGATCTGCAGGCCCGCATGGCGACTCTCATCACCGCGGAATTCGACGATGTGGTTGCTCACTGCACGCACGACACCGAAGTTGTCGCCTACTTTCTCGCCTTGCTGGAGCTCGCTCGATGGGGGATCGTGCATGTGAGCCAGGCCCAACCATACGAGACGATCTCATTGGCCTACGACAGACAAGCCGCAGATAATCGATTCCGGGCTGGACTCGGCCACGAAGGAGAAGCATGATCGACACCACAACCGTCCTCGAAGCGATCCTCTTCGTGGCCGAGGAACCGGTTACGTCGGCTGAACTGGCCGAAGTCACCGAGCAACCAAGATCCGACATAGAAGCAGCCCTTGAAGAGCTCGCGTCGACTCTCGGAGCGAGCCGCGGAGTCGTTCTGAGAAATGTCGGGGGAGGCTGGAGGCTGTACACACACCCGGATGCGCTTCCTTATCTCGAACGGTTCGCAACCACGGAGAGGGCGAAACGCCTCTCCGCCGCCGCGCTCGAAGCACTCGCCGTCGTTGCATACAAGCAACCCGTCAGCCGTGGCCAGGTCTCTGAAATCAGGGGAGTCGACTCCGACCACGCTCTCAAGACGCTCGAGAGGCGAGGCCTCGTGACGGAGATCGCGCGAGCTCCCGGTCCCGGCCAGGCTGTGCTGTATGGAACAACCGACATGTTCCTCGAGAAGCTCGGCGTTGCGTCGATCGTCGATCTTCCCCCGCTAGCGGACCACGTCCCACCTGCTCAGATCGTGGAAACACTGGAACTCCCGATGAGGCCGGAGGGATCATCGAACGACTGAACAAGCTGATCGCAAGATCGGGTTTTGCCTCACGGCGCAGAGCGGACATCCTCATCCAACGGGGCAGAGTGACTGTGAACGGCGAACCCGCTCAGATCGGCCAACGTATTGATCCCACCGAGGATGCTGTGGCAATCGACGGCGTCGAAATTCCCCTGGATCCTGACCTCGTCACCTGGCTTGTGTACAAGCCGACCGGCGTGGTGTCAACGATGTCCGACCCCCAAGGCCGCCAGACGATCCGCTCGCTGGTTCCGCCTGAACCCGTGACGAACCCCGTTGGAAGGCTCGATCTACGTTCTGAAGGGCTGATACTCATGACGAACGACGGCGACCTCGCACTCAGGGTCACACATCCTCGGTACGGCATCGAGAAGATCTACCACGTGATGATCGAGAAACCCGTTTCGACCGCCCAAGTGAACCGTCTCACAACCGGCATCGAACTCGACGACGGTCAAGCGCGTGCGAAACGGGTTCGGATCATCGACTCCTCCCAAGGCAGGACGATCGTCGAGGTCACGATGACCGAGGGCAGGAAGCGGGAGATCCGCCGTATGTTCCTGGCTATGGGATTCGACGTTGCACGCCTCGTACGCACCTCGATCGCGGGTATCTCGGACAGAAGCCTTGCACCGGGCAAGTACCGGGCGCTCAGCCTCGACGAGATCCGCGACATCTACGCACGGTCCCAGGTGGGAGACGCCGATGGCTGACCGAACGATCAAGAACCCGCACAAGCTGCTTCGTGCGGAGGTACAGGTTCCCGGCGATAAGTCTCTTTCCCATCGAGCGTTGCTGTTAGCAGCGATTGCAGAGGGAGACAGTGTGGTGACTGGATTGGGTCCGGGAGCAGACGTTCAATCGACTGTCACGGCACTCGGACAACTCGGCGTAACAATCACAGACGAGAAGATCCGCTCGCCGGGAATCGCGAATTGGAGTACACCGGACGCGCCCATCGACTGCGGCAACTCAGGGACAACGATGCGGCTTCTCGCCGGCGTGCTTTCGACGTCCAGTGTGCAAGCGACACTGGTCGGCGACGCTTCCTTGGCCGGTCGGCCCATGCACCGACTTGTCGAACCGCTGCGCGTGCTCGGCGGGCGCATCGAGACATCGCCTGAGGGGACGGCGCCGCTGGCCGTCGGCGGCGTCAACGATGCACGCGGGGGGTCCGTGACAATCGAGGTAGCCTCAGCCCAGGTGCGGTCAGCATTCGAGCTTGCAGCCTTGAACGCCTCCGGGCCATCGACGATCGATTCACCTGCTGGATTCAGGGATCACACGGAGCGGTGGCTCAACGCAGCAGGCAGGGGGGAGTGGACCTCAGCCACGGCCTTCACCGTACGCCCTGGACCGATCGCTCCCGCTCGGTACGACATTCCAGGCGACCCATCGTCGGCTGCATTCCTCTGGGCGCTCGCAGCCGTGCAGCCGGGCGCTGAAGTGCTCACACCGACCATCTCCCTCAATGCGGGACGACTGGGCTTCCTTCAGATCCTTGAAAAGATGGGCGCCGAGGTAGAGGCTGTGGTCACCGGAGACGTCGGCGGTGATCCGATCGGCAATGTCGTCGTCAGAGGTCGGTCGCTTGCCGCAGTCGATATCTCCGGCGATCTCCTCGCGTCGGCTTTGGACGAAATTCCTCTGGTGGCCGTGGTAGGGGTGTTCGCGGAAGGGATTACGCGTGTGTCCGATGCATCTGAGCTACGGGTCAAGGAGTCGGATCGGATCGCTTCGATCGCTGCCATGATTCGAGCTCTCGGGGGCGGCATTGAAACGACCGACGATGGCTTCGAGGTTGTTGGGACGGGATTCCTCGAAGGCGGCGTTGTCGAAACCGATCGGGATCACCGTATCGCGATGGCTGCCGCCGTCGCGGCCCTTACGGCCGACGGGCCGGTGACGATTCGCGATGCAGATGTCGCTGCGGTGTCTTGGCCTGGGTTTTATGAGACCTTGGCGATGCTGTGGTAATCGCTATGGACGGTCCGAGCGGGGTAGGGAAGAGCACCGTATCGCGAAAGGTCGCCGATCGGCTCGGTCTGAGCTATCTCGATACCGGCGCCACATACCGGGCTGCGACCCTTGCTGTCGTCCAAGCAGGCATCGACATCGGGGCTGAGGACGCGATTCTTAGCGAGCTGGCCGAACACGATATCGACTACGCCGAGAGTGGGATCATGCTCGACGGGGGACCTGTCGCCGTCGCTGTGCGGTCTGACGAAGTGACCCGAAATGTCAGCGCTCTCTCCGCCCATCCGAGAGTACGAACCGTGATCGTCGATATGCAACGACGATGGGTTCAAGACCAGGGAGGCGCAGCAGTCGTAGAGGGCCGGGACATCGGAACGGTCGTGTTCTCCGACGCACCCGTCAAGATCTATCTCACTGCAAGCCCCCTCGTGCGCGCGCGACGACGGGCGGGTGACGCCGAGGCGCAAGGCAGGACCGTGGAAGAGATCGCGGCAGCGATCGAGGCAAGGGACCACGCAGATTCAACGCGCACCGCCTCCCCCCTCCGTCCAGCCGACGACGCCACGGTGATCGACACCTCAGAATTGAGTATCGAAGAGGTGGTTGAGAGCATCATCTCGATCGTAGAAGGCAGAAGTACGTAGTGCGTTCTCATTCACACCCCCAGGATCGCGAGCGCCTCTGTCGCGGTGAATTCCCGGTCGTTCTCGATCGGTCCAGGGAGACCAGGGGTCCGGCATGCCACGCCCCCCTCGACGAGTGACTGGAGAGCAGCCATGAAGCGACGGAGCTGTGGCGGGAGAGGGAAGTACTCATCCTCGGCGGTCACGCGGACCGTCTCGACACCTCGTGTAGGCGCAACATATTCGATGACTTTCTGAACCCTCTGGTCAGGCGCAGACGCTCCGGCGGTGACCCCGACGATCTCCGCTCCATCCAACCAAGCCGGTTCGATATCTGCAGCACTGTCCACTCGGTACGTCGGTACACCGGCATTGCGCCCCACTCGCACCAGCGCCTGAGTGTTCGACGAGTTTTCAGACCCGACGACAAGCAGCACGTCGGAACGAGACGCGAGTTCCTGAATCGCTGTCTGGCGATTCGTCGTCGCGTAGCACAGGTCACTTCTGCGAGCCGTCCACAGATCCGGAAACCGTTCCTCGGCGTCGGCGAGCACACCCTCCCACTCGTACAGCCCGAGCGTTGTCTGAGCAAGGAGCGCGACACCGCCTTTGTCGCGGGGGGAGAAGCCGGCGAGTCCGACTCTCGGATCAACGAGTTGGGTCGCGCCCGGCGCCTCAGCCATCGCTCCGATCGCTTCGTCGTGTCCCTCGTGACCGACATAGATGATGTCGTAGCCCTTTTCGGCCATGCGACGAACCTCGTGGTGTACCTTGGTGACGAGGGGACACACGGCGTCAATCATCACAGCCGCGCGGTCGTGCGCGTCCGACACCACCCCTGGCGCTGAGCCGTGCGCTGACAGCATCACCGGGTGGCCCTCAGGGACATCCGAGATGTCATCGACAAACACGACGCCTGCATCTTCAAATGCGGCGACGACGGCAGCGTTGTGAACAATCTCGTGGTAGCAGTACACAGGCGGCTCGAAGACTTGCACCATCCATGTGAGAGCCTTGATAGCCATTTCGACACCCGCGCAGAAGCCGCGCGGCTCTGCGAGAAGGACGGTGGCTGCCATGGAGACAGGTTAGGAGGCGCTCGCTCGTTGTTCGGGGCCTGTTGTTCCGATTAGGGGCGGTATCCTCGCGACTCATGTCTCTGCCAACAATTCTCGAAGTGATTGCAGGCTCACCAGCAGACGCGTCAGGTCTCGCCCCAGGCGACGAACTCGTGTCGATCAACGGTGTGATTCCTAATGATGTCATCGAGTATCAGCAGCTCGTCGATGACGCAGATCCCGTATTCCGTCTCAGGCGGGACGGAAGAGACTACGAGGCTGCGATCGTCAAACCGGAGGGCGCGCCGATCGGGCTGAGGCTTGGCTCTTCGATCTTCGATCGTGTCCAAACATGTGACAACCACTGTGCATTCTGCTTCATATACCAATTGCCGCCCGGGATGAGAACTTCGCTCTATCTCAAGGACGACGACTATCGGTTGTCCTTTCTATACGGCAACTTCACGACCCTTACTCGGTTCACGGAACTCGATCTTGCCCGTGTCGTTGAGGATGGACTCGGCCCTCTGTACGTCTCCATCCACGCGACAGACCCGGACATTCGAGCTGAGATGCTTCGGAACCGGAGAGGCGCGACGAGCCTTCGATGGCTTGCCGCTCTTCTCGAGAGCGACATCACGGTGCACGGGCAGATTGTGCTGTGTCCCGGCATCAACAACGGAGGCATCCTCGAACGTACCCTCGCCGAGACGATCACTCGGTTCTCGCGATTGGAGACCCTCGGCATCGTCCCTCTCGGCCTCTCTAAATTCAACTCGGAAGACGAACTCTCGGTGCACACGCCGGACCAAGCTGCGAGCGACCTCTCAATCATCGCTTTCTGGCAGGAAGAAGCGTTACGTCGGATTGGCAGGCGGATCTTCCAAGCCTCTGACGAGTTGTATGTCACAGCAGGCATCGAAGTCCCTGCAGCGGATCATTACGACGGGTACCAACAACACGAGAACGGCATCGGGATGGTTCGGGCCTTCTACGACGAAATTGACCGCATGGAACGAGGTTCTTCGTCAACGGCGCCTATCGTCACGGGGGAGTGGCGCTCGGTGCCTGCGGCGCCGGCCGAGGGGTATCGGGCCATACGTCACGCGTCGCCTGATCCGCACCCGGACGCAGGCCCGCTCGTCGTTGTCACGGGGTCCTACGGCAGGGCGGTCCTCGAACCGGTGCGACGCCGTTTAGAAGGCCTGGCCGCCCGCGAGATCCGCGTGCTTGAAGTTCCGAACGAATTCTTTGGCGGCAACGCCGCCGTAGCAGGCCTGATGGTTGGAGAAGACATCATTAACACGATTAATCGGGATTCGGAACCTGCCGGAGCGTACGTCATTCCTGACGTCGCGCTGTCAGGAGACGTCTTTATCGACGATGTCCCGCTCGCTGACGTCATCGAGCATGCGTCCGCGCCTGTCGTTGTTGCACCGGCTACGGCGGCCGGGCTTGTGGGGGCTGCCCGATGACCAGGCTCCCGGTAGTCGTCATTCTGGGCCGACCGAACGTTGGCAAATCAACCCTGGTCAACCGCATTCTGCGGCGCAGGGCCGCCGTTACGAACGTGGAGGCCGGCGTGACGCGCGACCGAAGGCAGTTCGACGCCGAGTGGGCGGGGACCCCCTTTCATCTTGTAGACACAGGCGGGTGGGAGGCGAAGCCTCAGGGGAAGCTCACAACAGACATACGCGCCCAAGCTGAGGCCGCCGTGGCCGGCGCCGACCTCGTCGTCTTCGTTGCTGACGCGACGACCGAGGTCACAGACGATGACATGGGCATCGCGCGCATCCTGCAGCGTTCATCTGTCAAGCACATCCTCGTCGCGAACAAAGCCGATTCGCCTGCGGCCGAGTCAGACCTCGCTCATCTGTGGGGACTCGGCCTCGGGAGTCCGATTCCGATTTCGGCTCTTGGGGGCAGAAACACAGGCGAATTCCTCGACAGACTCGTTGAGGCTCTGCCGGCTGACCTTGAAGGCGATCCGGCGCCGGACGTCATTGCGAGCCTCGCGATCGTCGGGAGGCCGAATGTCGGCAAGTCAACTCTGTTGAACCGGCTCGCAGGATCCGACCGGGTACTGGTCTCTGACGTTCCCGGCACAACTCGGGATCCGATCAACCTCGTCGTTGAGATCGACGGTGAGTACTTCGAGGTGATCGACACCGCGGGAATCAAGCGAAACACCAAGATTGCAGATGACACGGACTATTACTCCGTGCTGCGCGCCCACGCCGTTGTCCGTGAAGCGGATGTGGTGCTCTTTCTGATCGACGGCCAGAGAGGCGCATCTCATCAGGATCAGCGTCTCGCAGAGGAGATCGCGAAGGCCGGGGCAGGTCTCATTCTCGTTCTCAACAAGTGGGACGAGCTCACTGAAGATGAACGATTCGAGACAGAGGACTCCGTCGCCGATCGCCTCGCCTTCGTCGACTGGGCGCCAATTCTACGAATATCCGCTCTCACAGGCGCCCGCACACACCGGTTGCCCAAATACATCACCATGGTTCTCGAACACCGAAGGCAGCGCATCCCGGCGGCAGAGGTCAACCGACTAGTCCGTTCGCTCCAGGAGGCGCATCCACCTCCGATGCGCAAGGGGAGACGACCGAAGATCCTGTACGCGGTCCAGGCGGAGACGGAACCGCCTACGTTCATCCTCTTCGTGCGCGGCGGTGAGCTTGGGAGCGACTACATTCGGTTCATAGAGAACCGCATTAGGGAGACGTATGACTTCGCAGGTACGCCGATCAGGATCCGAACGAGGGATCGGCACTGATGGATGAACGCTTCTCAAAGGCGACGGAGCGAGCTCTTGGCGGTGGCCCGGAACGATATCACGACAAGCTGAAGGCACAGGGAAAGCTCTTCGTCCGCGACCGTGTCGAGCTGCTCGTCGATCCCGGGAGCTTCGTCGAGGACGGCCTCCTCGTGCGCAATGATGACGCTGATCTCGCCGCTGACGGGGTTGTGACCGGCAGAGCCCGCGTCGACGGTCGAGCCGTCATTGTGATCGCCAACGACCCGACCGTGAAAGCCGGTTCGTGGGGGCAGATCACCGTTGAGAAGATGATCCGAGCCGTTGAGGCCGCGTACGACGAACTGCTGCCCGTCTTCTACCTCATCGACTCTGCAGGAGCGCGCATCACGGACCAGGTGGACCTCTTCCCCGGCCGAAGGGGAGCGGGGAAGATCTTCTACAACCAGATCAGGTTGTCCGGCAGGGTGCCACAGATCTGCTGCCTCTTCGGTCCGTCTGCAGCGGGTGGCGCTTACATTCCGGCGTTCTGCGATGTCGTGGTGATGGTGGAGGGACGCGCATCGATGTATCTCGGTTCGCCACGGATGGCAGAGATGGTCATCGGCGAGCACACGACGCTCGAGGAGATGGGTGGGGCCAGGGTGCACTGCGAGACTTCAGGCTGTGGCGACGCGCTCGTGCACTCCGACGAGGAGGCCATTGAGTGGGCAAAGGAGTACTTCTCCTACGTTGCTGACAACTACAGGATCCACCCTCACGACTATCAAGCTGAGATACCGAATCCATCGGCTGACATCACAGCAGTTCTGCCCGACGACGAGAGCGCCTCCTACGACATGCAGGACTTCATCGACGGCCTCGTCGATGATGCCTCGTTCTTCCCGATCAAGCATCTGTTCGCCCGTGAGCTGATCACCGGTTTCGCCAGGCTCGACGGCACCCCGGTGGGAATCGTTGCGAGCCAGCCAAATCATCTTGGTGGCGTGCTGTTCATCGATTCGGCTGACAAGGCAGCCCGTTTCATGTGGCTCTGCGACGCGTTCAACATCCCGCTGCTCTTCCTGGCTGACGTCCCGGGCTTCATGATCGGGCGCCAGGTCGAAGCTCAGGGGATGATCCGTCACGGAGCAAAGATGATCACCGCGATGGCGGAAGCAACCGTTCCACGGGTGAGCGTCATCGTCCGTAAGGCGTACGGCGCGGGCCTGTATGCGTTTTCAGGCCCGGGATTCAGGCCTGAAGCGACGATCGCCCTGCCTACGGCCGAGATTGCGGTGATGGGGCCGGAGGCCGCGGTCAACGCCGTGTACTTCAACACGATCGAGAGTCTTGAGGAACCTGAGCGCTCTGCTTTCATCGAGGAGAAACGCAGCGAATACGAAGAGGACGTGGACCTCATGCGACTCGCCGCCGAGGGCGTGATCGACGCCGTCATCGAGCCGAAGGACCTCCGCGAGGAGCTGATCAGGCGCTACAGCATTGCGAAGGGGAAGGATCGGTTCTTCTCCGAGCGCAGACACGGGGTCCCTCCCGTATGACCGCACTTCCGAACGGCGACACAGAGCATCCACCGGATAATGACGAAGACATCGATCCCGGTTGGCCGTGGAGTTTCCTGCTCCTCGTCGGCGCAGGCGGGCTGTATCTCATTCTTCGGGTTGTGCAAGCAGTTAATGACTACATCCTCAACTGACGCCAGGCCGGTAGATGGTCAGTCACTCCTAATCTCCCGCCGAACGGGACGTGGCGCAGCATGGCAGCGCACCAGTCTGGGGGACTGGGGGTCGCCGGTTCAAATCCGGCCGTCCCGACAAGACAGG
>JASJYA010000135.1 GCA_030125685.1 Actinomycetota bacterium | reverse complement strand
TGTTCGAGGAGGCGACCGTACGAAGGCACGGGGACGTTGCGGAAGATGCCGAGGGGTGTCGGGCCGTACGGGCCGTGAGCCAGGCGGCTCAACGCAAAGGCAACCGAAGGGTTCGGGTCACCGGCGTTGTGCACATGGATGTTGTCCCGCCCGACCTCGGCCACCTCGACGACCTTCGCTCCCTGGCCGTCGAACGTGACACCGTACTCGTCGTTCTTCCCAAATATGATCGGCTCGCCGTCCACGAGCCAGACGCGGTTGTCATCCCGTGTGTCCTTGGCGGTCAGGTCGGCGAACGCCTTGTCATTGAACACGTTGCAGTTCTGGTAGATCTCGAGCAGGCCCGCCCCCTCATGCTCGTGCATGGCTTTGAGCATCGCAATGGTGTGCGTCCTGTCGATGTCGAGGGTTCTCGCGACAAAGGAAGCCTCGGCGCCGAGCGCGAGGCTCACCGGGTTGAAGGACCGATCGATGGAACCCATCGGACTCGTCTTCGTCTTCTTCCCGAACTCAGAGGTCGGGGAGAACTGCCCCTTCGTCAATCCGTAGATCTGGTTGTTGAACAGGATGATGTTCAAGTTCACGTTGCGCCGAAGAGCGTGGATGAAATGGTTTCCCCCGATGGAGAGGGCGTCACCGTCCCCGGTTGTCACCCACACCGTGAGATCGGGGTTCGCCATCGCGATACCGCTTGCAATGGCAGGCGCGCGACCATGGATCGTATGCATCCCGTACGTGTTCATGTAGTAGGGGAAGCGGCTTGAACACCCGATACCAGATACGAACACGTGCTTGTCACGGTCGATGTCGAGCGACGCGAGGTACGTCTGCACCGCGGCGAGGATCGTGTAATCCCCGCACCCCGGGCACCAACGGACTTCCTGATCGGTCTGGAAGTCGGAACGATTCAGACTCTTGACGTCGATGGTCATGCTGTCACCTCGTCGTGGGCGTCAGGGTTGAGGATCTCAAGAATCTTGGACTGTATCTCGCGGGCCTTGAGCGGCTGGCCGAGGACCCGGTTGTATCCGATGCTCTCGACCCCGTACTCTGCGCGGATGAGTCGCGATAACTGCCCGAGGTTGATCTCGGGGATCAATATCCGGTCGTAGCGAGAAAGCAGATCACCGAGGTTCTTCGGGAACGGATTGATGTGGCGCAGATGTGCGTGAGCAACGGGTCCGCCGCCCTTCTGGACACGGTTCACCGCCGTGCGGATGGCGCCGTAGGTCGAACCCCAGCCGAGCACGAGGAGGTCGTGCCCATCGCCGTGCACCTCGAGCTCGGCGATGTCGTCCTGGATCTTGGCGATCTTCGCGGCTCTCTGGCGCGACATGTGTTCATGGTTCTCCGGGTCGTACGACACGTTCCCCGTCTGGGCGTCCTTCTCGAGTCCACCGATTCGGTGTTCCAAACCTGGTTGTCCCGGGATCGCCCAAGGCCTGGCCATCGTCTCTGGGTCGCGTTCGTACGGCAAGAACGGCTTGTCATCTTCGAGGGTCGCATACGGTCGTGAGATGTCCGGCAACGCGTCGAGGTCGGGGAGCATCCACGGTTCTGAAGACGTTGCAATGTAACCGTCTGTGAGGAGGATCACCGGCGTCATGTACTTGATAGCGATACGAGCAGCCTCAAAGGCTGCGTCGAAGGCGTCAGACGGCGTTGAGGTCGACACAATCGGGAGAGGCGACTCCCCATGCCTGCCATACATCGCGAACAGCAGGTCGGACTGCTCCACCTTGGTCGGCAGGCCGGTTGAAGGGCCGCCTCGCTGCACGTCGATGACGATCAAAGGAAGCTCAACCATGAGCGCGAGCGAGAGCGTCTCGGACTTGAGGGCGAGACCGGGACCCGAGGTCGTCGTAATTGCGAGGTGCCCTGAGAACGCAGCGCCAAGCGATGCGCCGATACCCGCGATCTCGTCCTCAGCCTGGAACGTCTTGACTCCGAAGTTCCTGTGACGCGCTAACTCCTCGAGGATCGTCGTCGCGGGTGTGATCGGATAGGAGCCGAGGAAGAGGGGCAGATTGGCTTTCTCGCCTGCCGCCATGAGCCCCCAAGCCGACGCGACATTTCCAACGACGTTGGTGTACTCGCCTGCGGGGAGGGGGGCGGGGTTGATCTCGAAGGTGTGATGGAACGCCTCGGTCGTGATGCCGTAGTTGTATCCGGCCTTGAGCGCCTGAGCGTTCGCTCTTCCGACAGGCGTGTCCGACCCGAACTTCTCGTCGATCCACCCGGTGATGGATTCGAGCGGCCGGGTGTAGATCCACGACATGAGTCCGAGTGCGAAGAAGTTCTTTGACCGCAGCGCCGCTCGACCTTTGACGCCTGAGTCCTTCACGGCTTCTTTCGTGAGCTCCTCCATAGGGGCCCTCAGGACCGTGTAGGTGTCCAGGGAGTCGTTTTCGAGCGGGTTCTCCTGGTAGCCCGCTTTGCCGAGGTTGCGCTCATCGAATGCGTCGGTGTTGACGAGGATGAGGCCACCGGGGACGAGGTCGCGAATGTTCGCACGCAACGCGGCGGGGTTCATCGCGACAAGGCAGTCGGGGCGGTCCCCAGGCGTGAGAATGTCCCAGTCCGCGATGTGCACCTGGAACGAAGACACCCCGCCGATGGTTCCTTGCGGCGCACGGATCTCGGCAGGGAAATCCGGCAACGTCGAGAGGTCGTTGCCGAACAACGCGGACGACTCGGTGAATTGGGTGCCCGCAAGTTGCATGCCGTCGCCGGAGTCACCGGCGAACCGGATGACAACGTCTTGGATCTGCTCTGGGGTTGGTTTGAAGTCGGTCGGTCTGGTCTCGATCAGTGTGTCATCTGACACGTTGGATTCTCCTAATTGGAAGGTTCGCGCTCAAAAAACAGCGCTACTTTGGTTGTCCCCTTTGTACGTGGTTAGGGCGTGTATGTGATCGTTAGTTTCGGACCTCTACAGTGTATTCAACGTAGGGAGCATCACCAACGCTTTCGCTCTATTTATCGGCCCATGCGTCGAAATATGTAGGTGGACGAACAATTGCTACCACGCCTCCGGACTCGAGCGCCGATGCGATTCCAAGGAGCTTCGACTCACCCCACATCGGTGCGATTAGTTGCACAGACACCGGGGGCGTCCCTGTGCCTGTGACCGGAGCAGCGACGGTCGGTACGCCGATCTGGTTGATGGGCGCTGTGAACGAAGCCAGGAGCGTTCGGTGGAAGACCCGCTCACCGTCGAGATCCATGTCGTCCTCGTCGATGACCTTTCGCATGCCTCCTACGGTCGGAGCAATGAGGAGATCGATGCCAGACGTGAAGAGACGGCTGAGAATAGCTCTTGCTCCGGAGCGCCAGCTCATCGCAGACATGAGATCGGCAGCGGCGCCCTCCGACGCTTCCGCGAGTCGGGTCCTCATTTCGGGGCCGTAGGCGTCGGGGTCGGCTGCGAAGCGTTCACCGTGGATGGCCATGACCTCTGGACCGTACGCCCTCGCAGCGCCGGCATCTTCTATGAGGCCCGGCTCGTCGACCTCAACGATGTCGACGCCGAGGCGTGCTGCGGACTCGAGGAACCGGTTGATGCCGCTAGCGATCTCGACGGTGTGGCGTGGCGCGCTCCACTGCTTGATGACGCCGAACCGAAGTCTCGTGAGATCGACGGTCTGTGGGACGGCGTCGACGGAGACCGGCTGCGACCAGGGGTCGGTCGGGTCGTCCCCGGCCATTGCGAGGTATGCCGCTGTGAGATCTGAGACGGTGGCAGCAATTGGGCCGACCGTGTCGAGCGAGGGCGCGAGGGGATATACGCCCGACACTGGAACTCGTCCGTGGGTGACCTTTAACCCGTACACGCCGCAGAGCGCAGCGGGGACGCGCACCGAACCGCCGGTATCCGTGCCAATGGCGATTGGGACTAAGCCCGCCGCCACTGCCGCTCCGGAACCTCCTGACGATCCCCCCGGCGACGTAGCGAGATCCCACGGGTTCCGTACCGGTCCGAACCAGTGGTTCTCCGACGTGAATCCGAACGCGAACTCGTGCAGGCCCGTGCGCCCGATGATCACGCCGCCAGCGTTCCCGAGCCGCCTCACGACGGTCGCGGAGCTCTCTGACGGGTCGACACGGAAGGAACCTCCCTTCGTGTTGGGCAGCCCAGCCTGGTCGATGAGATCCTTGAGTCCGATCGGTACACCTGCGAGGGGGCCGGGATCCTTGCCGTCTTCGACGAGCTTGTCGATGCCTCTGGCTCTCGCCAGCGCACCCTCGTGGTCGATCAGCGTGAAGGCGTTGAGATGGTCTTGTGACTCCTCGGCTCGTTCGAGCGCCTCGGTGACGACGGCAACGGCGCGAAGGCGACCTGTTCGCACCTGTGCCGCAATCTCGGT
>JASJYA010000041.1 GCA_030125685.1 Actinomycetota bacterium | reverse complement strand
AGGCCCATTCGGGAACCGGAAGATTACCAATCTCACACCACAACCGGATAGGCGTCACCGAGCACGGACGTGATCGGCGTTGCGCTCGACGCGTTCGAGGCTGTCGCGGTAATGTTGCGCACACCAAGCAGAAAGGCTCCTCGCCGCCATGGGCAGGACAGGCTCTCACTCGACAGCGACAACCAGCCAGACACTCGACGCGTCCGATCGAATCACGGCGACTGTCGAGGGGGCGATGCGGAATCTTGCCGTAATAGCGCGTGTGGTGGGTTGGGCCTGGATGCTCATGCTCGTACTGGCGACGCTCAACGTGGACCCAGGGGCCGACCCCTCAATTGTCATCGGAGCGATGGTGCTCGCGACGATGTGGACCGCGGCGACGTTGTGGGCAGCTCGAAGCAGGCGAATCTTCGGATCAACCTGGTTCGTGGTCGCTGACGTAAGCGTCGTTCTGCTGGTCGGTGCAGCGTCGTGGGCGGCAGGCGCCGCGAACTTCTTCCACGGTGGATTCCTGATTCCGACCCTGATCGTGGCAGCGTATGGGCTAAACCTCTACGGCGTGACGGTTGTAGCGTCCCTGATCGCTATTGAGCAGGCGGCCATCCTCATCAGTTGGGGCACGGGCCCCGTCCCCACCCTTTCGTCCCTCGGATTCGTTGTGTCGGGCATTGTGTTCGGCTGGTTGTTTGCGACGATTCGTAGGACAGATGTGTACCGACGTGCAACTGTTGATGAACTCATGGTTGAGCGGGAGACCAGAGTTCGAACCAGTGAGCGGTTGGAGCTAGCGAATCGGCTCCATGACTCTGCTCTCCAGACGCTCCAGGGGATCGACGCTGACGCTGAGGACGCCGACCGCGTGAGGCAGCTCGCTCGAAGGCAGACGAGGGAGTTGCGTAGTCTCGTCGATTCCTACGCCGGGGAAGACTCAGTCGTGTTCAAAGAGGCGCTCGCTCGTATAGCAGGTGAGGTCGAAGACCTCTTTGACATAGAAGTGAGCGTCGTCATTCGTTTCGACGGAGACATGGACGCGACTCTGCATGCATTGGTTGATGCGGCGCGTGAGGCGATGACTAACGCGGCGAAGTACTCCGGTGCAGACCGGATTGATCTCTATGCCGCAGTGGAGAACGGAGGCGTGGTGGTCTACATCCGGGACGAAGGCAGAGGATTCGACGTGGACACCAGAGCAATGGGGTACGGGATCGAGCACTCGATCCGCGGTCGTGTCGCCGAGGTCGGCGGGGAAGTTCGCATCGTAAGCGCACTTGGCGAAGGTACCGAGGTGAAACTGTCCGGATCGCGTGAGGTTGTGCGCACATGAGCCGCCCCCGGATCGTCCTCGTCGATGACCATGAGATCCTGCGCGCCGGCGCGGCGAAGTATCTCGCTGAGCGATTCGATGTTGTGGGGGAAGCAGGCGATGTACTCGAGGCCATTGAGGTGATCGTTTCGGAGGATCCCGACGGTGTGCTCCTCGACGTGCAGCTTCCGTCAGGATCTGGGGCGGATGTCGTGCGTGGGGTGAGAGAGGCCGGCATCGCGTGCAAGTTCGTGTGCCTCTCGGTCTCAGCGGACCGTCGCGCCGTTGTCAAGATGCTTCAAGTAGGCGTCAACGGATACCTGGTGAAGTCGACTCTCGGCTCTCGGTTACCTGAGCTTGTGACGGAGGCTCTCGAGGGGTCGATGCCCGTGTCTCCCCAGATCGCAGGATTCCTTCTTGACATAGACGACGCTGTGGCTCGAGCACCGGAGATAGACCAGCTCTCTCCCCGGGAGCGAGAGGTCGTCGAATTGATCGCTCGGGGGTACTCCTATCGCCGAACGGCAGACACGATGTTCGTCTCAACGAAGACGGTCGAATCCCACATGAGCCATATTTTCGGCAAGCTCGGAATCGCGAGTCGCCACGAACTCGCTGTGAAGGCTTTCGAATCAGGGTTGAGCTACCTCGGATAGCGAGGTCCGTTTCGGGCGGACACATACTTCCCCGGAGTCCGTGAGGCGGAGAGAATCAGGGTTTTCCCCTATATCGTGGAACGTCGATTTGTTGCACAATGGCACAAGAGCCTGACGGGTCCGGCCCACAACCGTACACTTCAGACGCAACGCCTTCCACAGCACTAAAGGGGAGGTGTTCGGCTAGGGGAAGAGCGATACCAGCACTGGTTGTGGGCCTTCAGGGGGATCCGTCGGGTTCTCTCGCGTTCGACAGGTCACAGGGGTGACAGGTGTCAGGGAAGAAAGCCGGACGCTCGTCTCCTGTGACCCGGTCACCTCGGTAGCATCCCTTGTGTTGTACCAAGGAAAGGACCGAGAGTCATGGAGTGGATTCTGCTCGCGCACGCGCTCGGCGGCGCGATGTGGTTTGGTGGCCAGGTGTACACCGAGGGCCTCGTTGCGTCAGCAGCTCGCACCGGAGACCCGGAAACGATCATGACGGTGGGCCTCCGGGCGGCAAAGACCAGCCAGCGTGTACTCGGAGGAGCAGCTCTCATTACGCTCGTTTTCGGGACGTGGATCGTCTTCGAATCGGTGTACACCTTCGAGATGATCTTCGTGACCGTAGGTTTCGCTGTTGCCGTTATAGGGATTGCTTTGAGCAGGTTCATCGTCAAGCCGAAGACCGACGAGATCGAAGCGATCGTCGCAGAGCGCGGTCCGACTGATCCCGAGGCGTTGGCAAAGTTGAAGGGACTCGGAAACATCGGCCATGCGATGACACTTCTCCTCACGATCGCCATGATCTTAATGGTGCTCAAGGTAGGCGCCTGAGCCAACCGCTCTGGTATCTGGCGTCTCTATTGCCGTACACTTCCGCCATCCCGCGGGGACGTAGCTCAGTTGGGAGAGCACCTGGTTTGCAACCAGGGGGTCGTCGGTTCGAGTCCGATCGTCTCCACGCTCTAGATAGGAGGATCCATGCATGAAGCCGTGATCATCGATGCGGTCCGTACGCCTCTCGGCAAACGAAACGGGTCTCTCTCGGAGTGGCATCCAGTCGATCTTGCAGCCGAGACGCTCAGAGCCGTGGCGGAGCGAAACAGCCTCGACGCTGCTCTCGTTGACGACGTGATCATGGGGTGCGTCTCCCAGGTCGGAGACCAGACTTGGAACGTGGGCCGAAACGCCGTCCTCGGTGCAGGTTGGCCGGAGACCGTCCCAGGAGTGACGATCGACAGGCAGTGCGGATCCTCCCAGCAGTCGGTCCACTTTGCCGCCCAGGGGGTCATGGCAGGCTCGTACGATGTGGTTGTTGCTGCCGGAGTCGAGTCGATGTCGCGCGTACCGATGGGTTCCTCATCGGGGTCGGGGAGGCCCTTCGGCGAGAAGATGCGTGAGCGCTACCAGAATAGCCTGGTCCCGCAAGGGTTGTCAGCCGAAATGATCGCCGAGCGGTGGAGTATCCCCCGGGAGGAGTTGGACAGCTACGGTTACGACTCGCACATGCGCGCCCTCAAGGCGACGAGAGAGGGTCGGTTCGAGAATGAGATCATTCCGATCAACGTGAAGGTCGACGGGGTCGTCACTACGTTCAGCCGGGACGAGGGGATTCGTGCCTCGACGACGCTCGAAGCGCTCGCTGCGCTCAAACCGGCATTCAAAGATGACGGCGTCGTCACCGCCGGAAACTCGTCCCAGATCACAGATGGCGCATCAGCGATCTTGATCATGTCGAGGGAGAAGGCGGACGAACTCGGATTGGTCGCCAGGGCAAGGTTCGTGTCGTTCTCCCTTGCAGGCACCGACCCGATATCCATGTTGACGGGGCCGATTCCGGCAACGGAGAAGGTGCTCGCCAGGGCCGGGTTGTCTATCGAAGATATCGACGTTTTCGAGGTTAATGAGGCGTTTGCCGCGGTGATCGGCGCATGGCTCAGGGAGACGGGCGCCGATTGGGAGAAGGTGAACGTCAATGGGGGGGCGATTGCCCTCGGTCACCCCCTCGGAGCGAGTGGCGCCCGCCTCATGACCACGCTGCTCAACGAACTCGAGCGGGCCGGCGGTCGATACGGGCTCCAAACTATGTGCGAAGGGGGAGGGCTGGCGAACGGGACGATCATCGAGTCTCTCGCGTGACTGCCCCATTCGTGATCGCCGTTCTCATCGGCGTCGGCCTGCTGATCGTCACGATCTGGTCCATCAGATTCATAGCCGCAGGTCCCCCGCCTGAGCCGGATGTCTCGGATATTCATGAGGTCGACGTACCGTACGTGTGCGCCGTCTGCGGCCTGTCGCTCACGGTTACCCAGGCACACGGCGACGACATAGCGCCTCCACGGCACTGCCGCGAAGACATGGTCAAAGCCTGAGATAAATCATCTCGCGAAGTCTTTTCGCGACTCCTCCGCACCTGTCAGCTGTCGCCTGTCATCTGTAATTCATCGTCATGGTGAAGCCGATGCCGATGCCGACGAGTCCCGTGAGGAGGTAGGTGTTGGAGGTGCCGCCAGGAAGCACACCCATGTAGTTCACGAGGATGACGAGCACCCCGACTCCCATCAGCCCGAACATGATCGAGATGTACCACGTCGGCGAAGGACCCTTCTCGTCGACAGCCATCGGTTTATGCGATGGTGGAGTTGGACGCTTGTTGGCCTTCTTGCGGCCCTTTGAAACAGGCATGTGGAGAGAATAGCTTTCAGCCGTCAGCTTTCAGCCTTCAGGGGGCAGATTCCGTCAGACGCGTGTCGGAAATCGGTTTCCCCTGTAGCCTCACGGGAGTGACCGATGTAAGTCCCGACGAGGAACGCTGGCTAGAGATCCCGGTGACCCCGCGCGCTGCTTCTGCACCCACGAGTGACGTGCAGCCCAACAGCGCACAAAGCGTCAAGGAGGGATCGCCGCGGGCGGGAATATTCGTACGGACGGTCCGTGTCGTCGGGTGGACGAGCATCTGGCTCGGGTTGTTTCTCCTGGGTTTCATCGGACATCAGCTTTTCGTCACGACGTTCTTCGCCCAGCAGAACAATATCGTCCTGGAAGCCGAGGCTGAGGTGTACTTCACCGAGGTCGAGATCAAAGAGGTGGCCTACACACCGCCCGGAGCTCCCGACCTGACGGATCCTGCTGATGTCCTGCTCCCCCCTCCGGTTCTCCTCGTTGAGGACATCCCACAGCAGGGGGGGGCCTTCGCGATCATCCGGATTCCATCCATCGAGCGGCTCCAAGAGGGGTGGGCTGTCGTCGAGGGGGTCTCGAGGGCGAACCTCAAGAACGGTGTCGGGCACTTGCCCTCCACCCCCCTCCCCGGTCAACCGGGGAACTCCGTGCTCTCGGGGCATCGGACCACCTATGGGGCGCCATTTCACGAATTTGACGAGCTCCAACCGGGCGACATCATTGAGGTCGAGACTGGCCTTGGAGTCCACATCTATGAGGTTCGGGAGACAATCATTGTCCGACCAACTGAAATCTGGGTCACGGGACCGCGCGATGGCGCGTGGCTTACCTTGACAACGTGCCATCCGAGGTTCAGCTCGCGTCAACGTCTCGTGATCTTTGCTGAACTCGTTGGCGGTCCTAACGCGGCGGTGATCTCGGGATGATGGCGAGACGCATGTTCCGCGCCCTCCCCGGCCCACTGCCCGTTCGGATAATCCTTGCGACGATCATCTTTGTTGTTGCGTTCATCGCGTTGATGTTCGCGTACGACTGGATGGGCGCCAACCTTCTTGATTCGGGCGGGACGATTTCGTGAGGGTTCTGATCCTCGACAACTACGACTCGTTCACATACAACCTCGTGCAGTACATCGGCGAGCTGGGCGCAGAACCGATCGTGTACCGCAACGATGCCTTGACGGTTGGTGAAGCTCGGGAGCTAAAACCGGACAGACTCGTGATCTCGCCTGGTCCGGGGCGGCCCGAAGACGCAGGGGCCTCAATCGAGTTCGTTCGAGAACTCGGGCGTGACGTGGAAACCCTCGGGGTCTGTCTCGGTCTGCAGGCCGCTGTGGTGGCATTCGGCGGTTCGGTTGGATTGGCGCCTGAGCCGCGACATGGCAAGACATCTCCCATAACCCACGACGGGAGGGGAGTGTTTCGTGGGCTGCCGAACCCGTTCGATGCGACGAGGTACCACTCGCTCGCGGTCCTGGAACTCCCCGACTCGCTCGTAGCGACGGCGCACTCAGACGACGGGGTGGTCCAGGGTGTGAGACATGTAGAACTTCCGATCGAAGCAGTGCAGTTCCACCCTGAAAGCATCATGACGAGCGAGGGCAGGGCGTTGCTCGCGAATTTTTTGAAGAGGTAGTACGTATCACGTATCACGTAGTACGACGTCGATCAGGCCTTCGTCTTCGAGAGCGCTGAGTGCCAGAGCGATCTCTGTGTCAGAGCGGTTGAGTGCACGTCCGATGTCGTGGAGATCCGTGCCGTTGAGATGTGCGTGCAGTAGCGCGCCGCGGAGCTGTCGGTGTGAGCCTTCGAACCTCGATTGACGAGGCGGGGGTTCATAGACCGTGGGGTCTCCACACCATTTACTCACCGGGCAGACCGAGCACATCGGCGCCTGTCGAATGCAGACGGCAGAGCCGAGGTCCATCAGCGCCTGGTTCCAGTCCCCGGCCGGCGTGCCGACCACCTCGTATGCGTACTCCGAGAGCATGGCGCCCGACAGCGGTTCACCGGCCCAGCGGCTAAGGATGCGCGTGAGGTTGGTGTCGACGGCAGGGACATCGATACCAAACGATATGGCGCCAACGGCGGCAGCCGTGTAGGAGCCTACTCCCGGAAGCTCACACAAGCCGGCCAGCGTGTCCGGCCACCCCGAGCGAGTGATCCAACGTGCAGCGTCTTGGAGCCTGAGGGCACGGCTGTTGTAGCCGAGACCTGACCAGACTCGGAGTAGCTCGTCGGTGCGCGCGGCGGCCAGGGACTCGATCGTCGGCCAGTGCTCCATGAACGCCTCAAACTTTGGGAGGACTCGCCTGACTTGGGTCTGCTGAAGCATGACTTCGGACAGCAGTACCGGGTACGGATCTGTGGATCGCCTCCAGGGGAGGTCGCGGCTGTTCGCCTTGAACCAAGTGAGCAGGGACTCGTTGCGTTCGGCTTGCGCAGCCACGAGTGTCATGGCTACTCGTAGATGATCACGTTGACGTTAGTCCCGACTGGAACCGAGGTTCCCATCGCAGGATCTTGTGACTCGATGGTTCCTGCCAGCCCGCCTGGATCGGGAGCGGCGCCGACCTGGTTGATGACACCAAGCCCGATGCTGTCAGCGAGCGCCTGCGCATCGACGAGCGTCATCCCAAAGAAATCCGGCACAATGGGCTGGTAGGTGAACACCGTCACCTCGACGAACGATCCCTCGTCCACAACGGACCCACCAACGGGATTCTGGGTAGCGACCGTATTGTCCTTCGCCTGGTCGTTGGTCACGGTAGTTCCGATGAGATCGAGGATCAGGCCTGCTGTCGACATCGTGGCTTCAGCATCGACAAGGTTGAGTGCTTCGACATTCGGAACCGTCACCTGCTGAGTGGCTCCGAGCTTCACGGTTACTTCTGACCCGATGTCCGCGGTCTCCCCAGCGACGGGATCCTGCTCGACGACGGCTCCAACGAGCCCAGATGCGATCGGCACTTCGATAGTGTCAGGACTCACTATCAGCAGCAGCCCGAGGGCGTTGAGTGCTTGCTCGGCCTCGGTCGGAGTCATTCCTTCGAGATCCGGTATCGCTACCGGCTCTGGACCTTGGGACACCAGAATGATGATCGTCGCCTCGCGCGGCACCGTCTGGCCCGCGGTGGGATTCGTTTCGACGACGAATCCCTCTAGTACTTCTGCGCTGAATTCGTCCTGCGTCTCGATGTTCTCGAATCCGGCTCGCGACAGCTCGAGTATCGCCGACTCCGCCGATTTGCCAGAGACGTCAGGCACCAGAATTGACGATGGACCGCTGGATACGATCAGATTGACAGCGGTATCAGGCGAGGCGGTGACCCCACCATCCGGATTCTGCGCGATTACAAGATTCTCGTCGATGTCCTCAGTGAGAATGTATTCGATAGCTCCGACGGAGAAACCCTCAGCCTCGATTCGCGCTCGGGCAACATCGACGTTGTCGCCGATCACGTTCGGTATGCCGAACTCCTCAGGACCGATGGACACGACAACGTCGACGAAGCTTCCGGGTTCAACGGCGGTACCGGAAGGCGGGTCGGTTCGGATGACGAATCCGGAATCGAATTCATCGCTCGTCTCCGGCACAGTCCGCACCTTGAGATCCATCGCCTGAAGCGTCTCGAAGGCTTGTTCTTCAGGAACGCCGGTGAGATCGGGAACCTCGACCGCGTCGATAGCGGCTGGGCCGCCTGACAGCAGCCTGAGGAGGAGCCACAGGCCGAGTAGGAGGATCACGACGAGAGCCCCGACCGCGGCCCAGTATCCAGCTTGGCTCCTCTCGTGAGCCGGCGAGTCGAATGTCGCCGTCGAGTCGGGGGGAACGCTCTGTGGAGGCGCCGCAGCCGGAGGCGGAATCATTGCGGTCGCGGCCGATGCCATCAGCACAGACGCCGCCACTGGTTCGTTTCCACCGAGGTATCTGAGAAGGTCTGCACGGAAGTCCTCAGCGGTCTGATAACGGTCTTCGGGCTTCTTCTCAATCGCGTGTTCTATGATCGCCGCGATTTCGCGTGGAACATCAGGATTGACGGAGTCGGGTGGGGGAGCGGGTTCAGACACATGCTGGTATGCGACCGCGACGGGACTCTCACCCGTGAACGGTGGCTTGCCCGTCACCAGCTCGTACAGGACAATTCCGAGGCTGTAGACATCTGAACGATCGTCAGCCGGTAGGCCTTGGGCTTGCTCGGGGGAGAAATAGGTGGCGGTCCCGATCACAGCTCCCGTGCGGGTTAGCTCCTCCGAGTCGTCCAGGGCTCTGGCGATACCGAAGTCGGTCACCTTTACGGAACCTTCCTCGGTGATCATGATGTTGCCGGGCTTGATGTCACGGTGATAGACGCCGTGCTGGTGGGCTATCGACAGCGCGGCGGCTGTCTCTGCCGCGATCTCAGCTGATCGTCTTGGAAGGAGTGCACCCTCAGACTTGATGATCTCTCGGAGCGTGCGCCCTTTGATGAGCTCCATGACCATGAAGTACGTGTTCTCCTCCTTCCCCCAGTCATAGATAGCGACGATGTTGGGGTGAGACAGATTGGCGGCGGCCTGCGCCTCGCGCCGGAAGCGCGCAACGAACGCGTCGTCGGAGGCGAAATTCGCATGCAGGAGCTTCACTGCCACCGATCGGTTCAGCAGCGTGTCTTCAGCTTCGAACACGTCAGCCATGCCACCTCGCGCGAGATGTCTGACAATTCGATACCGACCAGAAAGTATGCGATCTTCCACGGTCGAGAGGGTAGCTCTACAGCCCGATAACGGTCTTTATCAGGTGACAGGTGACAGATGCCAGGTGACAGATGCCAGATCTCTGTTCTCTCAAATTCCGAAGAAAGCGGCGAGTACCTGTTGGGCGATAGGTGCAGCAACGGTTCCCCCCGTCGCTGACTCCCCGAAGTCCCCACCTGATTCGACAATCACAGCGATTGCTATCCGAGGCTCACCCGGCTTGGCGCCCACTGGGCCGAATCCAATGAACCATGCGTGTGGAGCCTCTCCCGCAATCTCCGAAGTTCCGGTTTTCCCAGCTATGCGCACTCCGGGTACTGTTGCGCCTCGGCCCGTTCCGGAGATCACAACCTGTTCCATGAGGTCTGATAGAACCGCCGCGCTCGCTGGACTCAGCGCCCGTCTCCAGATTGTTGGTTCTGCGTCAGACTCGATGACTCCGTCGGATGTGAATACCTCCTCGACGAGGTACGGAACCATGACCGTGCCGTTGTTCGCGACGGCGCCTGCGACAAGCGCCATCAGAAGAGGAGTCGCCTGAACATCCCGTTGACCGATGGCGCTTTGTGCTGTCGCCGCCGGATCGTTCTGAATCGTGCCTTGCCGGGGAAAGAACGATGTGAGGACGTCGAAATCGAAAGGAACCGCGGTGTTGAAGCCGAATGCGGCTGAGGTTCTCCCAAGCTGGTCCCCCCCGAGGTCGATCCCGAGTTGAGCGAACACCGTGTTGCACGACTTGATGAAAGCGTGCTCAAGCGTCACAGAGACGCCGTCGTGGCACACCCTTGCGTTGGAGTTGCGAATCGTGGAATCAGTTCCAACCAGAGCGAGCGCGACGGGGTCGGGGAACTCCGAGGAGGCGTTGACGAGTCCGGTGTCTAGTCCAGACGTGGTGGTGACGACCTTGAAGATCGAGCCAGGCGGATAGGTTTGGTCGATCGCCCTGTTTCGGAGCGGCTCGTCTGGATCATTTTCGAGTGCTTCACCAGCGGCGAAGGCGTTCGCTCCAACGAGATCATTTGGATCGAAGGTCGGGAACGTGACCATGGCAAGGATAGCGCCCGTCGTCGGATCGAGAGCGACGATGCTCCCTCTCTGTTGTCCAAGCGCCGCGGCCGCAACCGTCTGGAGAGTGTGTTGGAGCGTTAGGCGCACCCCGCGTGGCCGGGTGTCCCCGCCGAGCAGACCGTGAAGGACGCCGGAGATCGTTGCGTCCCGGTTGGAGACCAGATCAGTCGCATGTGTTCTCTCTATACCCTGTGAGCCGTACAGCACGGAGCTGAAGCCGACTGTGTGTGCATAGAGCCCACCTTCGGGATAGGCGCGTTCGTAAAGCTTCGGGTCGTCCGGAGAGGGAGTCGACAATGCAAGAATCTGTCCTTCGGCAGACACGATCGGCGCTCTCTGGCGTCCGGTCCGCCAGGCTGCAACTCGTGGGTTTCTTGGGTCATCCCGTAGGTCAGGACCCGCAATGACCTGTATGTAGGTGACTGATACGGCAAGCACCACGAACGCTGTGAGAATGGCGTATGCCGCTCTACGAAGGGCGATATTCATAGTCGTTCCTCGTGAGAAACACGGAGCAGCAGTGTCACGATCACCATGTTCGCGAGCAGAGACGAACCCCCGTAAGACATGAAGGGCAGCGTGAGGCCGGTTATGGGTAGCAGGCGGAGAACCCCGCCGAGGATGATGATCGCCTGGAGACTGATCACGATTGTCAGGCCGCTGGCGAGGTACTTTCGGAAGCGGTCCCGTGACCTGATGGCGATTCCAAATCCGGCGGCGATCAGCAGGCTGAATCCTGCAAGGACAGCGAGCGAACCAGCCAAACCCATCTCTTCGGCGATCGCAGCGAAAATGAAGTCCGTGGTTACCGCAGGAATCAGGTCGGGCCTGCCGAGACCGATCCCTGAACCGGTCAACGCTCCCGAACCCATTGCGAAAAGGCCCTGTACGGTTTGATAACCGGCGTCTGTGATGTGGCTGAACGGGTCGAGCCAGGCTTCGATCCTCCGCGCAACATGGTCAAAGGTCGCGTAAGCCCCGATGCCCCCAAACACAGCCAGCACGGCGCCCGTGATCACATAGAAGGAGCGCCCTGTAGCAATGTACAACATGCCGATGAAGACGCCGAACAACAACAGAGAAGCTCCGAGATCCCGTTGATAGATGAGGACGAGAGAGGCAGCAGCCCCAGCGATGATCACGGGTCCCAGATGTCGCGGCTCAGGTACCTTGAATGGTCCGATCTTGCGACTGACCACGGACATCGCCTCGGCGCGTTCAGCTAGGTAGGACGCGAGGAAGATCGTGATGAGGATCTTCGCGATCTCTCCCGGTTGAAAACTGAGCACACGCAGGGTGCCCGGAATGTCGAGACGAACCCACAATCTCGAACCGTTGACGGTTGCACCGTGGATGATCCAAGAGTTCGGCAACAGCGGGAGCAGGAGAAACGCAACACCGATAGCGAGGATGACATACCGGTATCTCCTGAACACTGCGACTCCGGTGCGCCGCAGCAACCACAGCACCATTGAGGCTGTGGCGGCGGCGACGAGGAGGGACCAACGTTGGAGCGCTGCTGCTTCGCTATCGATTCGGTAAATCTCGATGAAGCCGACGGCGGTGAGGAAGGTGGCTGTCGGCAGAAGCAGGCTGGAAGCTCCCGGCGCCCACCGGATGACTGCGAGGTGCACTCCACCGAACGAAGCAACGAAGGCGAGGAAGGTCAACGCGACCTGAGCGTTGAGCCAATTGCCGCGTGTGAACTCGACGATCGCGACGCCGACAGAGGCGATCAGCGCAGCGGCGACGATGAGGCCGGCTTCGGCCCTTCGGGTCATACCGCTACGTCGATCACCACGACGGTCGTGTTGTCGACGCCCCCTGCCGTGTTTGCATGTTCTATCAGCGCCCACACGGTTGGCTCGACACCTTCCCCCGCAGCGAGGATCTGCTGGATACCGAAATCGGACACCATCGTGGTCAGGCCGTCCGTACATAGGAGGAGCCGATCGCCGTCTTGGAGTCGAATCGAGGCCGAGTCGACGATCAGCGACTTGAGCCCGAGCACCCGGGTGATCAGGTGTTTGTGCGGGTGGCGTTCAGCTTCTTCGGGCTGTATCCGCCCAAGCTCGATCAGCTCGTTGACAAGGGTGTGGTCGATCGTGAGTTGTCGCAACTCATCATCACGAAGGAGATAGGCGCGGCTGTCACCAACATGCGCTAGATCTGCTGAGGAATCTTCGTTGAGGCGCACGAGGGTGAGGGTGGTCCCCATGCCTGCGAGTGATGGATCGTTCTCGATTGCTTCCAGGACGGCCGTGTTGGCTGCCAGCACACGAGCTTCGGGAGTCGTGGGGTCGGAGGCGTCTTGAGACGAAGCCGTTTCGACCGCTATTCCTGACGCGACCTCGCCGGCGACTGCGCCCCCCATCCCATCTGCAACCATGAGCACGACCGGTCCGGTTGACACGCCCGACGACTGCGGAAATACGGAGTCCTCGTTGTCTTCGCGAATTCGGCCTACGTGCGTGCCTGCGCTCCAGACGTACTTCATCTCACCTCGAGGATCGTTTTTCCTATCTGCACGGTATCGCCGCGCGAAACAGAAGTTGGACTCGTAACCCTTCGTCCGTTGACGTATGTTCCGTTCGTACTTCCGAGGTCGTGGACGACGACCTGACCGTCCTGTATCCCGACTCTCGCGTGGAATTCAGAGGAGTATGGGTCCGAAATTCGTATATCGGCGTCTGGGGATCGCCCTATGACGTGGCCCTGGGGTCTGATGCGCACGCGGTCGATCTCCGTGTCTCCTGTGAGGATCACGAGTTCGGCTGCGTGTCCCTCCGTGCGGGTTCCGGGGTTCGAGCCCAGATGGCTACGGATGGAGCGTGAGATCTGCCACAGGAAGAGGAACAGCAGCAGAAGGAACAGGAGCTTGATGATGTTGAAGAACAAAACCGGCATGTCAGAACAGCGGTCGGTAGGTGAAGGAGAGGTCGCCGAGCATGACGGAGTCGCCTGCGTTCAACCGAACCGCCGTGTTGGTGAGCCTGGCGCCGTTGACGAACGTGCCGTTCGACGAACCGAGGTCATGGATCATCGTGCTTCCCTCCTGTCGGTATATGATGACATGACGGCGCGAGACCTCCTGATTGGCGATACGGATGTCGCTGTCGAGTGATCGGCCTAACAATGTCCGATTGAGCGAGATGACCAGTATCGCAGAACCGTCATCTGCGATGAGTTGACCCCACGGCTGCGTTGAGGCTGTTGACGTGACCCCTTCAGCTTCGAGAATCCCGCGCGGGACGGCATGCGACGTCACGATCTGGATCGACACGGGGCCAACGAGCCTCCAGCCCCGCTCAGCCGCGGTCTCAGTGACCACGTTTGCCAATTCGCGGCTGAGCTCGCCGCGGTCGAGGGAGTCGTTGATATCTGCGGGATTCAGACGGAGAACGAGATCGTTCGGCACTTCGGGTCCGACGGCTGTCTCGATGGCCAGAAAGTCGACTTGGCGGACAAGCCTCGTTGCGATGTCGATCGGATGCATCTCGCCTCGGAACAGGGACGCGCTCGCGCCGTCCGCGAGATTTTCAAGTCTCCGCTCAAGACCCCGTGCAAGGTTCATGGTGGAGAGTGTACGAGGCGCCTACCGGCTCGCAAACCCACCTGTCACCTGTGGCCT
>JASJYA010000134.1 GCA_030125685.1 Actinomycetota bacterium | reverse complement strand
CCTGTCACCTGGAAGAAGCAAGGAGTGTTGGAGGAGGACGGCGGTCTCTCTCGAGGTCGAGCAGACAGCGGGCCAGGATGCTGCCTACCCGTATGTCACTTCGGAGGGCCGGGGTAGGGACCGGCCTGCGTAGCCCGAAGTGCCGGAACCACCTGTGAGGCGGTGGTGGGTCGCCTTCCTTATCCTTCCTCCAACAGTCCCTTGCTATGCCCCCATGGTCGTCGCGACCGGCGGTCATGTCAACCGAAATCTTGGGCGAAGCGCCCCCACATGCCTGAACGTTGCGCCGCTGCCCCAGAACGCGAAAAAACGATCTACCGGTTCGGCGGCAGACCGTCTCTTCTGAACGATCCCGCGGCTAGCGGCTCTCCTTTATCAGATCTTCCAGCGCCGAGACGTCGACCTTGACGCCCGGTCCCATCGTGGACGATATCGACACCTTCCGGATGAACTTCCCCTTCGAGGAGGCTGGCCTCGCTCTCCCGATTTCGTCTGCGATCGCTACGAGGTTCTCGACCAGCTTCTCTGCATCAAACGAGACGCGACCGATCGGGATGTGCACGTTGCCGTATCGGTCGTTCCGGTACTCGACGCGACCCGCCTTGAAGGCTTCGACGGTCTTCCCGACGTCCTTGGTGACGGTCCCTGATTTCGGGTTCGGCATGAGTCCCCGTGGCCCGAGCACCTGACCGAGCTTCCCGACGATAGGCATCATATCCGGTGTGGCGATCGTGACGTCCCAGTCGAGGGGCCGGGCGCCGCTGGCTATCTCGTCTGCGAGTTCCTTGCCGCCGACAACATCCGCTCCTGCGTCTTCGGCTTCCTGGGCCTGGTCGTTCGCAAACACCACGACCTTGATGTCCTTGCCTGTGCCGTGCGGGAGCGAGACGGTGCCGCGCACAATCTGGTCTGCGTGGCGAGGGTCGATCCCGAGCTGGAACGCTATGTCAATAGATTCGTCGAACTTGGCGTACGCGAGGGTCTTGACGAGTCCGATAGCGTCGGGGGCCGGATACGCAGCTTCGCTGTCGTACTTCCGTTCTTGGTCGGCCCTGTTCTTTGAGATACCCATAGGGTTTTTCCTTTCGTGGTGTCACGGGCCTGCGCCCTTCCACTTCGTACGTATTACGTAGTACGTACTTGCTATGCGTCTACAACGTCGATGCCCATCGACCGGGCCGTGCCCTCGACGATCAGCATCGCGTTTTCGATGTCGTTTGCATTGAGATCAGGCATCTTGGTCTCCGCGATATCGCGGATCTGCGCCTTGGTGACCGTACCGACCTTCTCCTTGTGCGGCACAGGCGACCCCTTCTCGATCTTCGCCGCTTGGCGCAGGAGGACCGCCGCCGGCGGTGTCTTGGTCACGAACGTGAAGGATCGGTCCTCATAAATCGAGACCTCGACGGGAATGATCGTCCCTGCCTTGGACTGAGTTTCGGCGTTGTAGGCCTGGACGAATTCCATGATGTTCACGCCGTGCTGCCCCAATGCAGGACCGACCGGCGGCGCAGGGCTTGCCTGTCCCGCCGGGATCTGCAACTTGAGCACGGTCATCAGTTTCTTGCGACCCATGATTGAGATTCCTTGCCTATCGAATGTTGATGTCAGTACTTGATGATCTGGTCGAAGTTGAGTTCCACCGGAGTCTCCCGACCGAAGATGTCCACAAGCACACGGACCTTGGACTGGTCCACGTTGATGTTCTCGATGATGCCGTTGAAGTCTGCGAACGGCCCCCCGACGACGCGGATGGTCTCGCCAACCTCCCACTCCGGCTTGAAGGTCGGCTTCTCTTTCTTCGCGCCTTCCTCTTTCTCGACGCCGAGGATTCGTTCGACCTCGCGCCGCGAGAGCGGACTCGGCTTCGTGCCGGAACCGACGAAGCCGGTTACGTTGGGGGTGTTGCGGACGGCGTACCACGAGTCGTCATCCATGTACATGCGCACGAGGACATACCCAGGGAACTTCTTGCGGGCAACGGTGACTTTCTTCCCGTTTTTGTACTCAACGACGTCTTCCATCGGGATGACGACGTCGAATACCTTGTCTTCGAGGTGCATCGACCTGACACGGTTCTCGAGATTCGCCTTCACCTTGTTCTCGTAGCCGGAGTACGAATGAACTACATACCATCCACCAGGCAGATCGTATGGACTGGCGGGGAGCTGCTCAGCGACGACGTCGGCTGTCTCGACCTCGACCTGTTCCTCTTCCTCAACCACGACATCGTCCACGGCTCTCACTGCTTCAGGCATCATGTGATCGCATTCAGGATGTTGACGATGAGCTTGTTGAAGCCCCAGTCCATGCCGAAGACGACGAGTGTGAGCACTGTGGTCATCACAAATACGACAATGGTGTACGTCATGAGTTCTTCGCGGGAAGGCCATGCGACCTTCTTGAGCTCCTGGCGCACCTCGCGGATGTACTTCGTCGCTCGCTGGAAGAAGTTAAGGTCCTGGTCCTTCTTCACTCTCTTGTGCGGGCGCGAGGAGCTGGAGCGCTTCTTCTTGATGCGCTCCTCTTCCTTCGCCTGAAGGCGTCTCATCTCACGGTTCACTGACTACTCCTCAGTAGTGCACGTCAATGTATTGCAGGGGTGGCGGGACTCGAACCCACAACATCCGGTTTTGGAGACCGGCGCTCTGCCAATTGGAGCTACACCCCTCCGGGCCGGTTCGGGTCCCGGTTGGGGAGTATATGTACCCCTCACCTGAAGTGTAAACCAAGAACAGGTTTCAGGTACCAGGTTTCAGGTACACAGGTTTCCGGCGCCAAGTATCAGACGCCAAGTATCAGGCGCCAAGTATCAGGCGGCGCGTTGGCGATAGAGGCGGAGGAGCACGGCCGTGCCTGCCGCCGCGGTGGCGACCACCGCCACAGCAGCAATCGGTACGCGGTTGTCGCGCCTGGCCGGTTCACTCACCACTGCGACAGGCCCAAGTGATTCCAACACTCCGCTCGCGAGACCCGCCGGGGCGCGCTGCGCCTCTAGGGCGAGTCCATCAAGCTCCCTATACATGGTCCGATATCGAATGGCCTCGGCGCGGCAAGGCACACAGGAATCGACGTGGCCCGCGAGCGGGGCGGTGAGCCCCGATTCTCCGACGGTGGGGAGCGCTATGTGGACAGCGCGGCACATGATGCTCACGACGCACCGTCCTGGTACCCGTCGAGCAGGCGTCGGAGCTCTTTGCGTCCACGGTGGAGGCGGACCTTTGCTGCCGTGACCGAGATGCTGAGATGGTCGGCGATCTCGGTGTGGGTCCATCCGTACACATCCTTGAGTACAACGACGGCGCGAATTGACTCTGTGAGCTCCATGAGCGCTTCCTCGATCTTCGGCGCCGCCGAGGCGGCCTCACCGGCGCGTACCGGGTCGAGCGTGGCTGCTCGGGGCTCGGTCACGATCGCGTCAAGCGGGTCGAGGCGCACTCGGTTCTCCTTGGCCCTGTGGGTCCACGCCGTGTTGACCGTGATCCGATGCAGCCAGGTCGAGAACTTCGCGTCACCCCTGAACTTAGGCATCGCGCGCCAGGCGCGGATGAAGGCGTCCTGGGACACATCCGCCGCAAGTTCCCGGTCCCGGACGAGCCTGACTGCCAACGTGAACACCTCGTTCTGATGGAGCGCCACAAGCTCGCCGAATGCGTCCCTGTCTCCCAGCTTCGCCTTCTCGATGAGATCCTGTAGCTGTACGGGTTCGACCCGTTCACGTTCCATGTCGTTACTCGCCTCCCGCGACAACGGTAGCTGCGCCAGTGACGAGTCGCTCACCATCGGCGGTGAGAGTGAGCTTCACCGAGTCGCCGTCGACGACGGAGTCGATGGTGGCCTGCCGGGCTGGCCGCAGAGCGGAGCGGAACCGGATCTTCGCTGCAATGACTCCCCTGCCGTCCGCTACGCGCGACGCCTCCTGGGTCAGCCACGCATACATCAGCAACCCGTGGACGACGGTGCCTGGAAGACCTGCCTCGACCGCAGACTCATGATCCCAATGCAGGGGGTTGAAGTCCCTGGTCGCGCCCGAGTAGCGGATGAGGTCGTGCCGGCTTGCGGACCGCTGCGGTCCACTGTTGACGCCGCGCTCGTACACCGAGGGTTCTTCGGTTTCTGACTCGGCCGGAGGCGCCTGCTGGTCCGAGAGGACGAAGGTCGACACGGATTCCATCACTGTGCGCCCGGCGTCCGTCGCCTTCGCAGAGAATGTGACGAAGTAGGACCCTGATCGCCGCCGCACCCTCGTCACGGCGCCGTTGACCGTGAGCACAGAGCCGACCTCGATGGGCGCAAGGTACGTGAACGACTGGTCAAGGTGGAGAAGGGTCCTTGTGAAAGGGACGATCCTCGGGTCATACAGGAACTCGTCCGCGACAGCGAACAGCAGCACGGAACCGAAACCCGGCGG
>JASJYA010000133.1 GCA_030125685.1 Actinomycetota bacterium | reverse complement strand
CGCGACCTTCGGGTTATGAGCCCGACGAGCTACCAGACTGCTCCACCCCGCGTCGCGTGGAGCCGTGATTATACGGCAGGCGGCTCTGTAGCGCTCTGCCCACGCTGGAGTGGTTACTGACCCCAGCCAGCGCTAACGGCCGATTCACATACCATCGGTTGTTTACAGTCTAACGGTTGTAAACAGCTGAAGGGTTGTGTATGCTGGGAACATGGGCAAATTCGATCCTGCACCAACGTTAGCGGCAGGTTTGCTCCGGCTCGCGCGTGACAAAGCAGGCATGACACAAGCCGATCTCGCCGCTGAAGCCGGTGTGTCCCAACAAGCTATCTCTGCTTACGAGACCGGTCGGAAGGAACCGACACTCCCCACCCTCCAGCGGCTATTGGCCGCGGCCGGGCTGGAAATGCGTATCCGTCTTGAACCGCTCGACTACCACGACAACACACTCGAGGCGTTCATGCAGACGCTGCCGCCCGCTCAACGAGCTGAGCTTGCTGAGCGGAGCCGGATCCGAGTCGAGGCTGAGCGACTCCGCAGGGCTCGAGGACACTGATGCCCACGGACGACGTACACGTCCCTGCGATCCTCGCTGCTCTTGAACAGCACAGCGTGGAGTACATCGTGATTGGCGGATTCGCAGCGGAACTACACCGCGTAGCGATCCCGCCCACTCGAGACATCGATATCACACCTGCCCCCACCGTGGACAATTTAGAGCGACTTGCTGGTGCGCTCCGAGATCTGAACGCACGATTCCGGGTACTGGATGGCCCGCCCGAAGGTGTCGAGATTCCAGGTGGCATCACGGCTGCGTGGCTTGGGGACATGGTGACCGTCACGCTCTGGACAGATGCTGGTGCCCTCAACGTCGCCTTGCGACCGGACGGCACAGCCGGGTACGACGATCTCCGCGAGTCCCTCACGTTCGTGAACCACGAGGGCTACCAGGTGCCCGTCGCGAACCTGGCTGACGTCATTCGATCGAAGGAAGCCGCAGGACGAGAGAAAGACCTGCTCGTGCTCCCCGCTCTCAGAGCCCACCTGCGGCGCCAGGCCGGCAAGTAGCTCCTCGCTACGTGAACGTCAGCCACGCTCGTCAAGCCTGTAGGTGGTCAGGACCGGCTTGTGGTCGGACGGCGGGAAGCCCTGTGCGTAGAAGTCCACGACGCTGGTAAGCGTGGGCCGGATCGGGCCGCGGTGCATCATCCAGTCGACCAGCTCAGGAGGCTGATGAGGGATCGGGAACGCCGGGAAGGTGATGACCGGCTCAAGTCCCAGCGCCATGAACGAGTCATCGAACCCGGCCATTCGCAACATGCGGATCGGATGGATGTAGTCATTGAAGTCACCCATAAACAACACCGGCTCATCAGGGCGAACCAGGTCATCGAGGCGCTCAGCGGCAGCTTCAGCCTCCCCCACCCTCACGTTGATCTGCTCTGTGATCTCCCTGATGTTTCCCGTCCACGTGAAGTGGGCCGTCGCGACCACCAGCGTGGCGCCGGACTCGACGGCGAGGCGCACCCAGAACAGCCGCTGGTTCTCAGCCAACTGCCCTATGTCCTCAGCCCCGTACTCCACAAGATCGAAGAGATCGGAGTTCCAAAACACGTTGCCTTCCTCCGACCACGCCGGGAACGGATCCTCGACTCGCCGAATCCACGGGAGTGTGTCGGTAATCAGACGAGAAGCTTCCGGCGACAGCTCCTGGATACACAGCACGTCTGGTCGATTCAGCTCGAGAAACCGCTCCAGCGGCCGGTGTCGCTCCTCCCAACGGCGAGTGCCCATAGGTTGTATGTGCATGCAAGAAAGGAGAACGGATGCACGGGCCTCTCCTGGTCGGCAATGATTGCGACATCGTAGCCAGCTTCCCGGCGACGGACCGTCACGAGTCGATCAGGCGAGGGTCTCGACCATCAGGGCTTTGATTGTGTGCATGCGGTTCTCGGACTGGTCAAAGACGATGCTCGCGCTCGATTCGAAGACCTCGTGGGTAACTTCGAGGCCGTCGGGCATGCCCGTCACATCCATTATTTCGCCGCCGACGCCGGTGTTGGCGTCGTGGAACGCAGGGAGGCAGTGCATGAACTTCACATCAGAACTCCCCGCGGCTGCCATGAGCTCGGCGTTCACCTGGTACGCGCGCAGATCCTCAACGCGCGACAGCCACACATCTTTCGGCTCCCCCATCGACACCCACACGTCGGTGTGCACGAAGTCAGCGCCAGCGACGCCTACAACCGGGTCGTCTGTGATGGTGATCCGCGCACCGGTCTGGGTGGCGATGCTCTCCGCCATGTGGACGACATCGGCCGGCGGCGCGTACTCCCGTGGCCCAACCATCCGGACATCGCATCCCATGAGCGCTCCCATGACAAGCAGCGACCGGCCCATGTTGTATCGGCCGTCTCCGACAAAGGCGAAAACCGTCTCGCGAAGGGGTTTGGCTGTGTGCTCATCCATCGTGAGAAAATCCGCGAGCATCTGGGTCGGATGCCACTCGTTCGTAAGCCCGTTGTACACCGGCACACCGGCATAGGCAGCGAGTTCCTCGACTACGGTCTGCGCGCTTCCCCGGTATTCGATCGCGTCGTACATGCGCCCAAGGACCCTTGCCGTGTCAGCCGTCGACTCCTTGTGCCCCATCTGGCTCCCGCTCGGATCGAGGTATGTCACGTGGGCGCCCTGGTCGTACGCGGCAACTTCGAATGCTGCCCTGGTTCTCGTCGACGTCTTCTCGAATATCAGGGCGATGTTCTTCCCCGAAAGCGTTCGCATCTCCTCGCCTGCGGCCTTCTCAGCTTTGAGCACAGCCGCTCGATCAAGCAGATGGCGCAATTCGACTGGCTCGTAGTCGAGCACCTTGACGAAGCTTCTCCCTCGAAGATCTGGTGTCATGTTGTCTCCCTTTCTCTCCCGGTAGTTACGCGTCTCTCGCGAGCGGGCAGGTGAGGCAGTGGCCGCCACCCCTCCCCCTGCCGAGTTCGGACCCCTGAATCTCAATGACCTCTATACCTGCTCCACGCAGACGTGCGTTCGTGAATGTGTTCCGCTCGTACGCAACCACCACACCGGGTTCCAGGGCGACAACGTTGTTCCCGTCGGCCCACTGCTCGCGGGCCGCGGTCGGCTCGTCGCCTCCAGTACCGATGACCCTGACAGCCTCAAGATCGAGTGCATGCGCCATTGCTGAGACGAGGCCGTCGCGCTGCTCCTCCACGACGAGATCGCCCGGCCCGTCCCCAGGGCGTATTGCCCAGACCCGAGCCTCGTTGACAACAGCCTCATACGCCGTCACCACGTCGCGGTCGACCATGGTGATGACGGTGTCGAGGTGCATGAACAAACGAGTAGCCGGCAGGGCAACCGTGAGCACCTTGTCAGCGGCCCCGGCTGCAAACAGGTTTCGGGCAAGAATCGACACGGCCTGGTGGGAAGTCCGCTCGCTGATCCCGATCATCACGGCGCCATTTCCAATCACCGCGACGTCTCCGCCCTCGACATGTGCGTGGCCCCAGTCCTCAGCCGACCCCCCAAACCAGATGTTCACGGGCCCGCCCTTCGTAAACATGGGGTGAAACCGATATATCACCTCGGTGATCATCGACTCGTATCTCCGAGCCGGTGTGGCCATCGGGTTGATGGTGACTCCCCCATAGATCCAGCTCGACGGATCACGCTGAAAAATGAAGTTCGGCAACGGCGCGAGTGTCAGGGACGAAGGATCGACGGACTCGTAATAGAGCTCCACACCGTCCAGCCCGAGCTCACGGGGCACGACGCCGCTGATGAGGAACTCTGCAATCTCTTCGTGTGTCAGCGCATCGATGATGTCGGACGCGTGATCCGCGGCCGCCACACCCATCATCCGCTCGTTGAGCATGTGACGGAGCACCCAGCGCTTCGCATCTGGGTCGGCGAGCGCTTCAGCGAAGAGTTCCTGTGCATAGACAACTTGGACGCCGCGGTCGCGCAACACGGACGTGAAAGCGTCATGCTCCTGTTCCGCCCTCTCCACCCACATCACATCGTCGAACAGGAGCTCTTCCATGTTCGACGGTGTGAGCCTGCGATGTTCAAGCCCGGGACGGTGCACCATCACGGTGCGCAGGCGTCCGACCTCAGAGTGCACTCCCCAGCTCACGATTCACCTTTCTTACAGGCTCCTACGTCTCCAGCTCCTCCAGGCTCGCAGGCTCGCCTACTCCTACTTATTGGCCCCTAACTCGCTTCGCTCGTTTGTCCTCCCTGAAGGGCGGACGCGGGTTAGGTGGAATCACCTGCGGCTGCGACAGCCTCGGCGATGATGCGGTTCGCTGCCTCGATGTATCCACGGGCCTCATCGACCTTGCTCTGGTATCCGGCGAGATCGCTGCGCCGCAGGGCCGCATCGGCTTGATCGAGCGCAACCTCGGCTTGAGCGAGAAGGGATGCAACCTGTTCCTCGATCGTACCTTCGGGCG
>JASJYA010000040.1 GCA_030125685.1 Actinomycetota bacterium | reverse complement strand
GCGTGAAGCGATCCTACCGGGATCGTTTCGCGGACGAGAAGGGCAGGTCAGGACAATCTTGCACCGACTGATGCTCGATGCAGGACTCCCCACATCTGTCTCACGCGCGACGAAGTCGTCGGACAAAGTATCGAAGTGCGTCTGGAGGCCGGGAACACCCGTCAGGGGGGCGGAGCCCAAGCGACCCATGCGGCGTCGCTGATCAGCACGGGATCTGAGCCATCCAGATGCTGAATGACGACGACAGGTTGCCCGTCAACGACAGCGGGATAGCCGATGTGGTTCCCCGACGCAGACCAGAACTGGACCGACTGGGCGTACTGGTCAAAGAACGGGACAAGGTTGCGAAACCATGGAGGCTGAAGCGTGAACGACACGATTTCGACGTTGCTGCGTTCTGACCAGACGTTCCACGTCAGTGACAACGGCTCATCCCCGAGGGTGGCGTAGAGAAGGTTCCCACTGCTGTGATCCCACTGAAATATGAGTGCAAGCTTGCTCGAAACGGTGCGCATCGTTCCCGTTGCCAGATCGATCACAACGAGCTTTCCTCCAGGAACCGTCGGGAGGATCTGCGCCTGAAGGCCGGCCGCGATCGAACCCGCGTCCGGGCGCTCCGGCGCTACCGCGCACATCGAGGCGCCGACCCGCGATGTGGATTGCCAGCAAGTCACCCTCAGGGGACCAACTCGTGTAGAAGGGAGACTCCTCCGAGAGCGGATTCACCTCCCCTGAGCGCTCCACCGTCTCAGCGATAAGTCCAGCGCCTGATGGATCGTTCCTCAGCGACGTCGTCGCATGAGGGCTGCCTCGCGGCGCCGGCGAGAAGTAGAAAGGAGGCGTCTCCATCTCCGCTCGCCACACGACGTCTCCGGTTTCCGCGTCGGCGGCGATCAGAGCGTGATCGCCGGTTACCGACACCTCGGAGAACACTACGGTCGACGCGTCAAGCCACGTCGGCTGTCTGAAGATGGAGCCTTCCGAAGGATCGATTCGCATCACTTCGGCGCCGAGAGTGTTGTGCACTGCAATAGCTCCGGAAGTTGTGGCCACCACGATCCTGTCCGGCGGCGTCTCCGCCTCCTGTGGCGCTGACGGTGGTACAGGAACGGTCGTCGAAGTTGGAAACTGGTGCTGTCTCCGGCTGGCAGCCGACAGCTACCAATCCAAGAACAACGAGAATCGCAACGAGTCGGGGCACATGGCAATGCTAAGCACCCGAGTTACCACCAACGGCGGTGACGGTAGGACATGTAGACAGATTCCTCGGGCTCGACCGCAAACGAACGGAGGGCTAATGTTGGTGGCAGAGAATCCATTTCTCGGTTGATCGAGTTCGGCGACGCTGGCCGTGATGCCGAGCTTCCTCGCTAGGCGCCCAATGTCCTCTTCCTCGCCAACAACGACAGCCACCCTCAGGTTCTGTATCGTCAACGGCTATCCGAAAGCGAGTCGGGAGAACTTCGACCGCTCCGATGTCGGACACCCGCACGACCTCTTCAAGGGCTTTCTCAGCAGAGAGGCCCCGAACTCGACGAGCGACATCGTCTACGTCGCTGATCCGGACTTCGCCCTCCCTCCCGGCACATCAGTTGAGGACTACGACGGATTCATCTGGACAGGGTCCGACCTCACTGTCTACCACGTCGACGACCCCCGCGTTGCCGGGCAGATCGACTTTGCTCGGACACTGATGGAGTCCGGCGCGGCTTGTTGGGGGAGTTGCTGGGGCATCCAGATGGCGGCCTAGGTGGGGGGAGGCGAAGTAGCGGTGAACCCTCGCGGCCGGGAGTGGGGAATCGCTCGCAACATCGAGCTCACCGATGCGGGCTGCACCTCGCGGATGTTGGAGGGGAAGCCCGAGGTCTTCGACGGATTCATCATGCATCTCGATGAGGTCACCCGACTCCCCGAAGGCACTGCCTCCCTCGGCGGGAACGCGCACACGCCCACTCAGGCGGCCATCTTTGCGGAGGGCGAATCTTCGTTCTGGTCCACGCAGTATCACCCTGAATACAACTTGCACGAAACGGGTCGATTGATCGCAGCACGAGCGGAGGCGCTGGTACGAGAAGGCCATTTTTCTGACGAGAACGCGGTTGCCGAACACGCCTCAAGCATGAAGGCGCTTCACGCCGACCCGACTTCTCAAGAACTCCGAGCACGGCTCGGCGTCAGCGACGACATTCTTGACCCGCGGATCCGAGAGGTCGAACTACGAAACTGGCTCCGATTCATCGAGTCTCGAGGGAGCTGATCCGTTTCGCCGAAACTTGGCGGAATCGTTGCTTCACTCGGGTCTATTACGCCTCGTCGCTGTCGTCGACGTCCAGCGTGAGCGACGCCGAGTTGATGCAATACCGAAGACCGGTCGGTCCCGGACCGTCGGGGAAGACGTGTCCCAGGTGGGCGTCGCAGTTCCCGCACCGGGTCTCCGTGCGCTCGCGCCCGAGCGATGAGTCCGAGTGTTCACTGATCTCCGACCCGTCGATCGGCGCCGTGAAACTCGGCCATCCCGACCGCGAGTCGTACTTGGTCTCTGACGAGAACAACGGTTCCCCACACACAACACAGGTGTAGATCCCTGAGCGCTTCTCATCGAGGTACTCGCCGGTGAACGCCCGCTCGGTACCGGCTTGCTGGGTTACGTGGAACTGCTCAGGCGTGAGTCGACTGCGAAGGTCTGGTGTGTCTGAGGGTTCAGTCATGACGACAGCGTACCGGATCGGTACCGGCCGACCGACGACATGTCAGCGTTTGGACACGAACGACAGTGCGAACCACACGATGACCGTGAGCACGACGCTGCCGATGATCGAGATGTTCCAACCGAGAAAAAACTTCAACCCGATGAGCACTAGCAAGAAAACGCCGAAACTCTTGAATGCCCGCTGCTCCACCACGCCCTCCGACTCGGCCAGCCTGATCCTATCGGCCATCCGCGACGAGCATCCGAAAGTGGACGGTCCGCAGGGATACCCGTGGGGGTCACCTCTCGGGCATGTAGCCAGACCTTCGGTTAAGTCGGCAGGTGAACGCGCCGATGCCTCACTATGGAAGGAATGGCTATGCGGGAACTCTTCGGTTTCGTTCATCGTGCGGGGACGGAAGGGTCGCGCGCGAGGGTTCTTGCTGAGCTGAGCCGTTTCATCGGCGAGAAGCTGGCGGCCTATCGCGTGAGTGTGTTCGTCATCGACGGCGAACACCTGGTTCCGTTGGTCGCGGAGTACTCGTCGGGGGTGACTGATGCGCGGCAGATCGCCAAGTGGCAGGGCGGGGAACCCTTGGAGACTTCAGAGTTGATCGCCAAGTTCCGCGCGGGTGGGGATCTGCTGTTGATCGAGAACCCGGAAGATGTTCTCCCTACGCATCGGGTCAGGGAATTCGAGATTCGTCCCTTCCTGATGGTAGCGCTTCGAAACGAAACCACCCTTCTGGGGGCTCTGCTTGTTGAGGGAGACTTCGACGACCTTGCGAGCCGGCAGAGTGAGATCAGGAGCCTTGCCGGGGTTGTGGCTCTAGTGCTCGAGACGGCCAAGACGTTTGAGGGGGAGCGGAAACGGACACGAGAGATTGAGGCATTGCTCGAAGTCGGGACAGTGCTCACCGAATCCACCGATGTCACCAGGGTGCTGGCAGCGGTTGCACGCAGCTCTGCCCGAGTCTGTGGCTTCGAGAGGTGTTCGATACTGATTCTTGATGACTCCGGACGTCTCGTGCCGAGGATGAGCCAATTCGCTGATGGCCACACCGACGTGGAGTTATGGGAGAGGTTCCGATTGATGAGAGCCGACCTTCCCGCGGCTCGCGACGTCATGGAGTCCGGCGCTCCCGCGGCTTATGGGGAGCCAGAAACGGCTCCGGAGCTGAACCCATCGGTGTGGGTGAGTTCGTTTGATATCAAGTCGGTATTGCTGGTTCCTCTCGCTGCCTGGGGGGAGAGCTTCGGGGTGTTGATGCTTGATCACAGGGAACGCTACGCAATCGGTCCGGAGCAGATCAGGATTACTCAGGCTGTGGCCGCTCAGGGAGCTGCTGCCATCGGCATCAGCCGGCTCCTCGAACGTGAGGGGGAGAACCGCCGCAAAGCAGAGGCGGCCCTGCGGGATCTCCATCTCCGAGAAGCTCAGCAGGCAGCAGTTGCTGCGGTGAGTCAGTTGGCGCTGACGGCTCCGAATCTCGGCGCCTTGATGGACGAGGCGGTCAGAGTTCTGGCTGAGACACTGGACGTCGAGTTTGTGAAGGTAGTTGAACTCCAATCCGGGGGCAGAGAGCTATTTCTGAAGGCGGGCGTCGGCTGGGATGAAGGCTTGGTGGGTACGATCACCGTAGGTATCGGCTCCGACTCACAGGCCGGTTTCACCCTGTCGGCGTCCTCACCGGTGATCGTGGCGGACCTCGCAACCGAGACCAGGTTCAGTGGTCCCGGCCTCCTCACAGATCACAACATCGTAAGCGGCATGAGCGTGATCATCGGTGGTCGAGAGCAGCCGTACGGAGTACTTGGAGTTCACACGATCCGGCAGCGCACCTTCACCTCTGAAGACATCGACTTCATTCAGTCGGTAGCAAATGTGTTGGCCGCCGCAGTCGAGCAAGATCGCGACCAGAGGGAGGTTAGAGCAACCCATGAGCGCCTTCAGGCGATCCTCGATACTGCCAGCGACTCGATCATCGCGGTCGGTGAGAATCAGAAGATCCTCCTCTTCAATCAGCATGCTTGCAAGACCTTCGGATACACATCGGAAGAGATCCTTGGGCAACCGCTCAGCATGCTGCTCCCCGAGAAGGCGCGCCCAGTACACAGCGGTTACATCGAATCCTTCGCCGACGACGCGACCCCGCAACGAATGATGAGTGGGAATAGCGAGTTGACGGGGCGACGCAAGGATGGGGAGGAGTTTCCGGTAGAGATCACGATCTCGAAAACCACGCTCGGTGATCAGATGATCCTCACGGCCATCGTGCGGGAAGTCACCGAACGTAAAGCAGCCGAAGAGCGCCTCATAGCCTTGATGCAGTCCAAGGATGATCTCATCGCTTCGGTCTCCCACGAAATCAGGACGCCGATCACGGCGATCCTCGGATTCGCTCAGCTCCTTCACAGTGAAAGCGCCGACTTCACCGAGGCTGAACACGCTGATATGCTCCAGGTGCTCATCAATGAGAGCACCGACATAGCCAACATCGTCGAGGATCTCATGGTCGCCGCCAAAGCCGACATCGGGAAGCTAGAAATCATGCGCGTCCCCGTGGACCTTCGAGCCCAAGCAGCCCAAGTGCTCGAGACGTGGAACCAAACCGTTGTCGGGCACATTCAACTGAGCGGAGAATCCGTGCGATGCGTGGGTGATCCCGCCAGGGTGCGCCAAGTCATTCGTAACCTTGTCAGCAACGCCTTGCGCTACGGAGGAGACAACATCCGGGTTGTGATCGGCAGCCACGAATCCACCGGCTTCTTCCTTCTGGCCGACGACGGGCCGGGTGTGCCCCCGGACGATGTGAAACACATCTTCGAGAACTACGAACGCGGTTCACAGGCGCCGGGACTCACGGAAGCCCTGGGTCTCGGACTTGGGATATCACGACGGCTTGCTCGCCTCATGGGCGGCGACGTCACTTATCGCCACACGGACGGTGAGACTGTCTTCGAACTCGCTCTGCCCCTTGCTCTCCCGACCAGCGCTGTTTTGAACGCTCATGGAACAACCGCGTCGGCAACGGGTGTGGACCGAGGATTCGATGCCGGTAGCAAGCTGCGGTTCACGCGGCGGGTTCGGGACCGCAAGTAGCGGGCTCTTCGGAAGTGCGACCGGGTGATCTACATCGTGCTTTCCAAGGATGCAGATGTCGTGCTACGTCTTCGTTGCGCAGATCCGGACGATCGGGACGGCCGTCATCGGTAGCAGCTCGCGAATCTCGGCGATCATCGCAGCGAGGACGGATGGCCGTAGGTAGGGATCGGCCGCCTCAACCGATGTGAGATGGCGCTGCTTGATGGACATCACGCGCTCTCCGATTTTGATGGCCGAGTCGGTGTCGTCGGTGATCCTCTCATAGAGGCCGATGGGGAACGTGAATGGCTCGATCTCCTCCACACTCTCAATGCGGAAGCCTTGATTGACGAACGAGTTGACCAGCATCGGGATCTTCAAACCGAAGCCTGTCCGACCGAACGGGCCTTCCCGTGGAGGTAGGTCGAGGTAGCGCACGAGCTCAATGAGGCCGGCCGTCTCCTGCGCAACGCCACGGGTGAAGGTGTTGTCGGTTTCGAGGAGAGGGAGAACATCGGCCTCGACTGCGGCAAGGTGGTCGTCAGCTTGGGAATGATCCCCCTCGAACCGTGGAAGCGAGAAGAACGAATGAGTCGAGATAGTGATCGAACCGTCCTCGCGCAGGACGCTGTGCATCTGGGCCAGAATGTCGTCGACATCGACGGCGTTGCTCTCCATTGTCGGGAACTGGATCACCATGCGGGCAAGGATCACGTCGGCCGACGCCGCAGGGAGAAGGTCTGCGATCCGGTCGGCGCCCACCCCGGTCATCCATTCGACCGAATCAGGTAGTAGCGGCGGGCGGGGCGCATCCTGTTCCGGGGCCGTCGCGAGCAGACTCGACGGATTGAGTGACGAGACGTAGGCCGAGAGATCGCCGAGGCCTGCGGAGTAATCGATGACGTCGCGCCCCTCGATGAGGCCTTCGGGGATGAAGTTCTCCCGCTGGTAATACACGAACGAACGCATCACCGCCCAGTCTCTTGCGTGCTCCCAAACCTCGGATGAATCAAACGTGCTCATCCAGAGATGATACGTTCACGCGAGTGCGAGTCCTCGACGGATTGACAACCGTCAACGAGCTTGGCAGGCTTCCCGAACAATCTTGGCGGAGAAAACGGAGTGTGAGATGGCGCTGGCTAGTGCTGCGGGACCGACGGACGTTCCGTTGATCGACGAGACGATCGGTGAGAACCTTGAGGCGATGGTGGCCCGCTTTCCTGAGAGGGACGCCCTCGTCGTCCCTCACCAGGGTGTCCGCTACACGTACGCAGAGTTCAACGACGCTGTGGACACCGTTGCGCGAGGGCTCCTCGCCGGCAGGTTGAACGTTGGCGATCGGATCGGCATCTGGAGCCCGAACAACGCGGAGTGGGTGCTCGTGCAGTACGCGACGGCGAAGATCGGCGCCATCCTGGTGAACATCAATCCGGCGTATCGCACATCGGAACTCGAGTACGCGCTCAACCAGTCCGGATGCCGTTCTCTCATCTCGGCCCACACCCACCTGAGCTCGGATTACGTTGCGATGATCGATGAAGTCCGGCCGCGCGTCACGGCGCTCGAACGGGTCATCTACCTTGAGTCAGAGGACTGGCAGGATCTGATCGAGGCGGCAGCAACCGTTCCCATGGACGCGCTTCGAGAAGTTTCGGCCAGTCTCTCAGCTGACCAGCCCATCAACATCCAGTACACGAGCGGCACCACAGGATTCCCGAAGGGCGCCACGCTCAGCCACACCAACATTCTCAACAACGGTTTCTTCACCGGCGAGGCCTGCGGGTATGACGAGACCGACCGTGTCTGTATCCCCGTTCCGTTCTATCACTGTTTCGGCATGGTGATGGGCAACATTGCGTGCACTACCCACGGGTCGACCATCGTCGTTCCCGGAGCGGCTTTTGACCCCGAGGCGGTGTTGGAGACGGTTGAGTCCGAGGGGTGCACGTCCCTCTACGGTGTGCCGACGATGTTCATTGGTGTGTTGGGCCACGAGAACTTCGACGACTACGACCTCACGACGCTCAGGACAGGGATCATGGCAGGCTCCCCCTGCCCCGCCGAGGTGATGAAGCGGGTGATCTCGGACATGCACATGGACAAGGTGACGATCGCGTACGGGATGACCGAGACTTCTCCCGTGTCGACTCAGACGGGTGGCGACGACGACATTGAGAGGAGAGTCTTGACGGTGGGCAGGGTGCATCCCCACGTCGAGATCAAGATCGTGAACCCTGAGTCTGACCGCACGGTCGAGCGGGGGGAGAGGGGTGAATTCTGCACCCGCGGCTACTCGGTGATGATCGGTTACTGGAATGAATCCGAACGCACAGCCGAAGTGATCGACGCCGAGGGCTGGATGCACACCGGTGACCTGGCCACGATGGATGACGAGGGGTACGTCAAGATCGTGGGGCGGATAAAGGACATGATCATCCGCGGAGGCGAGAACGTGTATCCGCGTGAGATCGAGGAGTTCCTGTACACCCATCCTGACATCGTTGACGCTCAGGTCATCGGCGTCCCCGATCAGAAGTTCGGGGAACAGGTTATGGCGTGGGTGACGCTGAAACCGGGGGCGACGCTCACAGAAGAGGACGTGAAGGAGTACTGTCGCGGCAGGATCGCGCACTACAAGGTTCCGGCATACGTAGCGTTCGTTGACGAATTCCCGATGACTGTCACAGGCAAGATCCAGAAATTCAAGCTGCGCGAGATGGCCGTTGAGGAACTCGGACTTGAGGAAGCGACATCGGCCGGAGCGTGACCGCATGATTCCCATGCTGACTGGATTCGCGGCTGGCGGTCTTCACGTGTTCTCGGGTGTCGATCATCTTGCTGCACTTGCTCCCGTAGCGGTGGAGAATCCTTCACGAGCGGCGCGAACCGGCATGTTCTGGGGCTTTGGCCACGGCATCGGGGTTGCCATCATCGGTGGCGTCGGGCTGGTACTGCGCGGGTTCATCGATGTCGAAGCGTGGTCCGGATGGGCCGAGTTCCTCGTCGGGTTCCTCCTCATCGGCATCGGCGTCTGGGCGATGACGAGAGCTAGGCGAATCGAGGTACATGTCCACGGGCACTCCCATAACGACGCGCTCCACGAGCATGTCCACGCTCACAGCCCTGCGGACGGTTCTCATCACCACGCCGCTCTCGGGGTGGGTCTCTTGCACGGGATGGCAGGGGGCGGGCACCTCTTTGGTGTGCTCCCCGCACTCGCGCTCCCGACCCATCAGGCGATCACGTACCTGGCGGCCTATCTGGCCGCGTCGGTTGTCGCAATGGGTGGGTTCGCTTTCGGAATCGGGGTCCTCGTGAGAAAAACCGGAACGAGGTGGGTGGCGAGGCTGATGTTCACATCCGGGGTCTTGGCCGTGGCCGTAGGCTTGGTCTGGATCGTCAGCTCCTGGCCGTTCTGAGATGTCGAAGGCGCGGGTCGGAGTGATGGATCCTACGATCTGCCGCTGATCCGCGGGTTCGCTGCCGGCTTAGCTGTGTTCGCTGACCGGGTAGATCGCGTCTGCGACCAGTCCGTGCGCCTCGCGGTGGACGGTGATCGCGGCTTCAGCGTCGTCTGCTTCGACGAGACAGAAGATCTTGCCCGCTTCTTCGTCAACCCAGTAGCGCAGATAGCTGACGCCGTACTTGCCTTGTGTCTCGAGGTCCGCCTTGTGGGCTTTGGCCACATCGGCGGCGGAAACCCCACCCTCGATGTTGTGCACGTCCATGAACAGTGACATAGATCCTCCTTGAATCGTGTGCGGGTCACTGCGACGAACGTATCCCGGAGAGCACACGAGATCGTGAGGGTCCACCACCTATATGTGCTGGAGGAGCACTCAGCTTTGTGGCGGTTCAGGTAGCGGAGAGAATTCCCTGGTCGCGTGCGGTCGAGACTGCCAGATCCCGGTCAGGTACATCGAGTTTCATGAGGATGGCCGACACGTGGTTCTCAACCGTGCGGTGCGAGACGAAGAGCCTGTCGGCGATCTCGACGTTGGTGAGGCTCTCGGCGAGAAGGTCGAGTACCTCGGCCTGGCGCGCGGTGAGACCGACTGCGTGATCCCGGGTCGCTCGTGACTTGCCGCGAGGCACTCTCACTCCTTGGTCCATGAGGGCACGTCTCACCTTATTGGCAGTCGCTGTTGCCCCCAGCTCTTCGAATATGCGGATCGCTTCGATCTGTTCGGCCTCATCGCCGTGCATCAGGGCAAGACCTTCCTCGTATGGGATCCTCTTCTCTCTCCAAAACTCCGCGGACTTCGTGTACTCGCCCTTGATGATCCATCCATAGAAGTCTGCGGTGCCCTCAGGGGTGGTGTCGAGTAGTCCGAGCTTCCACATCCAGAAGGCAAACGCTCCGCTCGGCCAGGGACGCCCCGCGTGCAAACCCATCTCCAGCACAGTGTCGAGTTGCTGTTGCCATGCAGGGTCACTTTCGCCCGACAGCCACATGTACTCAGCCAGAACAGTGGCTGCGGGATCCATCACCGTGAGCAGTTCGGCGGTCTGGGCCAGCGACCACATACGGTTGAGCGCCGAACGTGCCTCAGATTGACCCCTTCGTGCCTGCAACGTTGCTAGCACCCGCCACGCCAGTGTCGCTGTGAAGGGAGTCGAGCCAACGCACTCGGACGCGGCGTCTTCGGCTTCGGCCCACGCTCCCTTCCACAGCAGGAACTCGCCGTACATGCTTCGTGCGTCAGCTTCGAACGCCGGCATCTCGTTTCGAACGGCGGTGTCGCGCGCGCGCTGTGCGAAGTCAGCGGCCCGCGCCATATCGCGATCATCGCCGGACATGCCGGCCAGGTTGATGAGAGCCCGCACCTCCTCATATGCATGCCCACCACGCTCCGCCAATCTGAGGCTTTCCTCAACAAGCGATATACCGCGCACGTCGCCGCCGCCGTGCATGATGGAGCCTTTCGTGTACAACGCCGAGATAGCGCCTATCTTGTCGGAGGTCACTTCAGCGGCCGCGGACGCCTTGTCGGCGATGAGCAGAGCCATCGGAATGTCTTCATAGTTGAGCCAATTGATGAATGCATGGAGGCTCAGGGCGATGGCGAGATCGGCATTCGGTCCGTAGGGTTCCAGAATGCCAACAGCCTCGACCGCGCAGGCCAGAGCTTCGGCGTTCTGAAGGTGTGACTTCTTGACGCGTGCTGCGGAGATCAGCGAACGCGCCAAAGCTCGATCATCGTCGAGAGATCGGCGGACTTCGACGGCCTGATCGAGGAGTGCGAGAGACGCATCGCTGTCGAGGTAGTACTCCTCTTTTCCCCAATCATCGAGAATGGCCGCTCTCTTGGTGAGCTCGATACGGTCGAGATACGGCTCGAGCGTTCGGAAGTGAGCGACAGCCTCCCGAGTGCTCTGGATCGTCATCGCCGCTCTCGCCGCGCGTGGAGCGAACTTGGACAATCGCGTCAACATCGTCGGCTTCCCTTGCGTGGTGGACAAGGCGCGATGGGTCTGCATCCGCTCCGAGTGCGATCAGAACCCCATCATTCAGGCGGCGACGCTGAGAAGCAGTCAGTGAGGATTCGACCGCACGTCGTTGGAGATCGTGTGGGAAAGCAAGCGTTGCATCGTCAAGTCGCAGAAGACCCTGCCGGACGCACTCGGCGAGCTGCCCTTCCGCCGGATCGAGGATCTCGTCGATGATCGAACGCTCCGCCTCGCCAGGAACCACGGACACGAGGTCCAGAACGCGCCTCGACTCGGGCGAGACTTTGGCGACCCTTGCAAGTACGGAGTCCCTGACGGACGACGGCACGGCAGTGACGCCGGAAGCCACGATCTCAGATACGAACAGCGGATTTCCATCCGTCAGCGCGAGAATCTCATTGAGATCGAACGATCCTTCTTCGATCATCGACGCAACGGCATCGGGTGACAGCCCTTCGAGCGGCATCCGCACGAGGCTCTGTGGCGGAAGCTCACCGATGACGTGACGAAGTGGGTGATCGGCGTCCACCTCGCCATCGCGATACGTGAGGATCAGGATCCCGTTGGCGCGTGCAATGCGTCGCCCGAGGTACTTGATGAGATCGAGCGTCGCCTCATCGGCCCACTGCGTGTCCTCCAGCACCAGAACGGTCGGCCGCAGCGAACGCGACAGTAGGTCGAGAACAGCCGACATTACCGCCCTGCGATCGCCCTTCGCCAATGATCCCGCGAGGGAGGAATCCTCACGGGCGATGTCCCAGATCGGCCCGAGTGGTTGGGGCGTGAGCAGATCGTCACACGCTCCCAGGAGCGTGTGCGCGCTGTCCTGCGACTCGCTCAGAAAGCGGTTGACGAGCGTGCTCTTGCCGATTCCTGCCTCGCCTCTCAGGAGAACAACTCGGCCACCGGAGGACTTTGATTCGTCCACAAGCAGTCGGAGTTTCGCTAGCTCGGCTTCTCTCTCGAGCATCATCATGGCGCTGTGCCTCCCACAGAAGCATACGCGGCGTTTGCGCTCGGTGTGGCATGATGGTGCGTCGTGAAACGCCGACACCCGATGACGGAACCTGTGCTCCCCGAACCGACTCAGGTGAAGTCGAAATTCGGTAAGCAGTAGATCATCGCAACGATCCTGACCGTCGGGATACTGGTCCTTGTGTTCGTCGTTGTGCTCCCGCAGTTCGGCGATTACGGGGCTGCGTGGAACGCCGTGCAGAGCATGTCGACGACACATCTGATTCTCATCGCTCTGGCGACCGTCGGCGTGATCGTCGTTTACGTATTCCCCTACCAGGCCGCGCTCCGCGGCCTCAAGTACAAGCTGGCATTCCTCACCAGGCAGGCTTCGTTCCTGGTGGCATTCGATTCGTCCCGAGTCGATCAAGGACGATGCAATAGCCGGCCTTCCGCGTGCGGCAGCCTCGGTCCCGGATGGAATGGCGGCCGCGTCTCTCGTGGGGATCAACCCGATCTTCGGGCTGTACGCGAGCTTCATCGGCCCGATTGTCGGAGGCTTGACCCAGAGCACGAAGCTGATGGTCATCACCACGACGAGTGCGGCTGCATTGGCGGCTGCATCTGCACTCCAGGCCGTTCCCGTCGAATATCGAGCTGGTGCGTTATTCCTTCTGACGTTGCTAGCCGGTGCTTTCTCGGTCGCTGCCATCGTGCTTGTACAAGGGGCGGGAGTTGCAGAGTCGGCGCCCAATCCGGATGGGACGAGGGCGGACGCGAACCAGGATTTTGTTGCGCAGGGCTGGGCGAATATGGCCTCGGGGTTCTTTCGAGGCATGCCGGTCGGCGGCTCAGGTGTCCCAGACCGCGCTGAATATCTCTGTCGGTGCAGCAAGCAGATGGGCGTCGATTATGTCCGGTGTGTGGATGCTCGTCATCCTCGTCGCTTTCTCCGGGCTTGTTGGTCTCGTAGCGATACCGACACTTGCTGCTGTGTTGATCATTGCCTCGTTCAGCGCCATCAGACCGTCCGAGATCACAACGGTGTGGAGTTCGGGGCCGTCCGCGCAGATCGCATTGGTGACAACCTTCGTCTCGACCCTGTTCCTGCCGGTTGCTGCAGCCGTCGGGATCGGCGTTGCTCTCTCACTCCTGCTGAGCGTCAACGCGGCAGCCCAGGATGTCCGAGTGACAGAGATTGTGCGCAACGATCGCGGTGAGTTCGAGGAGCGCGACGCTCCATCCCGACGCGAAGGTAGACGTGGCACGATCCTCCAGATATACGGCAGCCTGTTCTACGCGGGCGCGCGTACCCTCGAAGAGGAGCTGCCCGTCCCCGATGGGGCCGATTCCCCCGTCGTGGTGATTCGTATCCGCGCCAGAGTGATGATGGGAGCAACGGCCTTCTCCGTGCTCTCCAAGTATGCCGCCAGTCTCGATGAACACGTTGGTCGGCTGTACCTCAGTGGTGTGGCGCCTGAATTGATGCAGCAGTTCGCCGAGTCTGGAAGGGTGGCGTCGTCAGATCCTCTCAAGCTCAAGGAAGCCACGGTCGTCATGGGGGAGTCAACAACGGCAGCCTACGAAGAGGGCAGAGCGTTCCTGGTCGGCGAAGCCCCGGAAGACGAAGTGTCGGCATCGCCGAGGGCGGCCTGGGTTCATCGATCCGCACGATGGGCGAAGAACGTGTTCACGAACCCGGACGATGAGTAGCTCCGCAGTCGCGAGACATCGGGTCCCAAGACCCTCCTATGGGTTCCCTCTCCGTGACGAAGAGGCCGACAGGGCTGATAGCGATGCGTCGACCTCAGCCTGGTCCACTAGGATCGACTCCCGACGGCGGTCGACCAAGGACGGGGACGCGTGGGCAGAATGACATCGAATCGGACGTGGCGGCGTCAGTGTCGCGATTTCACTCGCGGAACGGTTCAATCCTGTTGTCGGTGACCCCTCGGCGCCGCTCAAGACCGCTGCGTTCCTGGACGCCTACGGGCCTTCGCTCATGCCTCGCGCGTCGATGCATCACTGGATGGCTGGAGGCATCGCGGTTCTCGCAGCGGAACTCGTGGGAAAGGGGGTAGACGTCGCGATCCGGCGCGTCGTGCCCGACACCTCGCCGTACACCATTCGCATGGGCGCCAGGGCCGTAGTGACTGCTGTCGGCTACGGCCTGACCCAGATACCCCAATCACGTCGCGAAAGCACGGTTGTCGCTTCAGCCAGGACTGCAGGCAGGCTCGCGATGGCCGGCGGTGTCGGCGGCGCCGTTGTCATTGGCCCGGCGAGCACCCGCTTCCGCTCCTCGTCC
>JASJYA010000039.1 GCA_030125685.1 Actinomycetota bacterium | reverse complement strand
CAGCCCCGACGGCCACCATGACTCCGATATCGCGGTCGGATTCCGTCGTTGACAGGGCGGTGACGATGCCTATGACGACGAACATTGTCGCGAGTGCGATAGCGAGGATGATCGCCAAGGTCTGTGTGTCTGTCAGGCCGAATTGTCCGTCACTTCCTATGGAGACGGTGATCTCCTGCACATTGATGGCTTCTCGCTCCTCTTCGGTGAGCGGGACGTCGTTCACGAAGAAGGCTGCCCTGTAACTCTCGTCCAGAAGTGCCCGTTCTAACGCCCAGGACTCGGGAACGATGAGCCTCGGCGATCGCCAGCCGCCGACCGAGGCGGGAAACATCTCCGCTGTGACAATGTCCGTGCCGTACGCGATCTCAATGCGTGCGTGCCTATTGCCGAGAACGATCGGGTTTCCCGATGCGAGTTCTGATCGGGCGCCCTCTATGCCGAGTGCATCCAGGAGTGACGGTTCGGCCATGACGGGGTGAAGATCGACAGAATCGGCGGCGACGCAACCGTACGCATACGATCCGTCGAGGCAGTAGACAAAGCCTCCGGCGCCGCCAAGCATCGCATAGCCGGTGAACTCGGCCAGGACTGCTCGCCCCGGAAGTGTGGCTACATTGAAGATGGAAGCGTCTGGAATCACGCGGGCGATCTCGGCAGCCTGGTGCTGCCTCAGGTCGAACTCGGGCGTGTATCCCGGGCGCAGCGGATCTGCACCGTCGTCGACGATTCCGCCACTCGCGAAGACGACCCGTGGATCACCCAAGCCTCCTCCGTACGTTGTGAACGCGCTGGCTTCGCTTGTGCGCATAGCAACACCAATCGCGATGGTCCCGGTGAGAATCACCATCAACACGGTGATTGCAGACGCCGCCCGGATCGTCTGGCGGGCCGCGTCCCTAGCGACGAGTCGGCCGAGGACAGGGAGCCTGTCTGCCAGCCGACCAGCCGCGCCGACCAGAGGCACGCTGAGGAGCGCACCGCCGCCGATGACGAGGAGCGCTGCCAGCGTGCTCTGAACGGTCGCGGCTGTCGAATGGGCGTCACGAGCAACGATGATCAACAGAACTCCGGCGCTGGCCGCGCCGAGGCTGACCGGCGCAATCCACTTCGGTGTTCGACCCGTCGGCATGCGTCCCTGGAGAGCTACGAGTACGGGTACACGGGAAGCCGTGCGAGCCGGAAGCCACGCTGCGATAGTCGCCGCGATGACAGCGAGAAGGATGGGTCCGAGAACGTCGGCGATCTCGACCTCGATATGGGTGATGCGTGGATCCCACAGCCGTTGGACAAACGGCTGAACGCCATGAGCAACACCAAGGGCGAGGGTCGCCCCGATTACGGCGCCGATCGCGCCCGTCACAACGGCTTCGCCAACCACGAACGCTCGAATCTGACCTGTCGTAGCGCCCTGGGTTGCTATGAGCCCTATCTCGCGCAACCTTCTCCGAATACCTGATGCGTACGCCGCACCGGCGAGGAGAGCGATTTGGGCAAGGAGGACCGCTGCAATGAGTGACGAGACCGCTGACGCACTCTGAGTGAGATCCCGGCCTCCGGGGACGCCCCACTGCGCCCGCTGCTGCCGGTCAGCGACGCTGATGTTGGAATTCCTCGGCATGAACGGGCCAGAGGCCGCCATCGATGGAAAAGGAAACGTGTGAACGGCCGAGTTCCACTCCTGCTCGATGTGAGACGCAAACGACGCCGGATCGTCGGTATCGATGAGCCACGTAGCTCTGCGGAAGTACTCGACGTCGGTCGCCTCCCCATCCGCCGTGACGACTGCAAGGTCGCCTGGCGTTAGAACGATCTGCCTCCCGGAGGAATTCAAGGGTGGAAGAACGATCGCCGTGATGGTCAGGGGTGTGTCGAAGCCCGGCACGTCGTACGGGTCGCCGACTGAGAATTCGCCTCGGCGAGCAACCTCCCAGGACACGGCAACTTCGCCCGGCCCGGGAACGTCGCCCTCGAACACCTCGAACATCCCCTCGACGAGAGGGCTCCCAAGATCCGTCCCCACAATCTCGACCTGCGGGTGATGGATACGGTCGACGACGACGAACGTGGCGCCCTCCAGTTCCGCAGTGATCCAGCCAGCCGCTTCGGCGCTGTATCCGAACAGCTCGATCCTCAGATCGGACGCTCCAAAGTCCGCTGCGAACTGCTCTTCCTCCGATGGTGTGAACGTGCGCATGGCGATGGCCACGAATACGGCGATCATCACCGCCATGCCTATGAGCGCAGCGATAAGCGCCGTTCGCCACGGGTGACGCCACGCCGATCTTCTCGCCAGCCTCGCGACGGCGCGTGCCTGTGTGAGCGTCACAACTCGAGCCGTTCGAGCGTCGGAGGCGTCGCGGAGCGATGCGTGATGCTCTCAATGCGCCCATCACGGAGACGCACGACGCGATCAGCGAACGCTGCCCAGCCAGGATCGTGAGTCACGAGAAGCCCCGCCGCTCCTGCATCGCACCGACTGCGGATCAGTTGGAGAACCGACTCGCCTGTCAACTCGTCGAGGGCTCCTGTCGGCTCATCGGCGAGAAGAAGATTGCGTTGACCGATCAAAGCGCGAGCAATAGCGACGCGTTGACGCTCGCCCCCGGACAGCTCATCCCCGTAACGGTCTGCCTTGCCGTCGAGCCCAACCTCGTTGAGAGCGGCCTCGGCCTGTTCCCTGGCGTCTGCAAGGGGAACTCCATCGAGTTCGAGGGGGAGGGAGATGTTCTCGCCTGCCTTGAGTGTGGGCAACAGATTGAACTCCTGGAACACGAATCCGATGTGGCGACGGCGAAGGAGTGCGAGTTCCTTTCCATCGAGGCCGACGAGGTTCTCTCCAGCGATCGAGATTGTGCCGCTCGTCGGCGTATCGAGGGCGCCCGCGATGTTGAGCAGCGTCGACTTGCCTGAGCCGCTGCGACCGGTGATCGCGACAAGCTCCCCTGCTGCGACTTCAAGGTCGATGTCGAGCAGCGCGTCGACTCTCTGGACTCCGTCGCCGAACGTCTTCCCGACGCTCCGCATGGAGAGAACGATTCGCTCAGTCATTGGTACTCCCAGATGCTCGTGTCACGGCGGTGGTGGTCGCCCGTGTCGCGGTGATAGTTGTTTCACGTTCGGTTGATGCCTGCTCGATGCGATCCTCGATGCGGTCGAGCCAGCGCAGCTCGGCTTCGCCTTGATACACGAGGCGGTCGAGGAGCAGCATCCAAGCAAGGTCGGTCTCCGGCGTCTCGGCCCGCAGGCGTTGGTAGTCCTGGAGGGCGGTCATCGTGGAAGCTCGCTGCACGTCGATAACGACCGCCGCGTCGACGACGCCGGACGTCATGGCAAGCAACACCTTCATCGACAGATCATCCCTGTTAGCGACGCTCGGCTCGATGGGTTGCGTCATCCACTCGACGAACGTATCTTGTCCCCGGTCGGTGATGCGGTAGGAGTGACGCTCCTTGTCGTCGGTCTCATGGGCCTCGATAAGCCCGTCTCGTTCGAGCCGCTGGAGCGTGGTGTAGACCTGCCCAACGTTGAGCGCCCAAGCTTCGCCGGTGGCGACCTCGAACTCCCGTTTGAGCTGGTACCCATATTTGGGCCCGTCCGCCAGGAGAGCCAACATGCCTTCCCTGATGCCCACCGCTGCCTCCTCGTTACATACTCGGTATGCACCATACTATGCATACTGAGTATGTAACGCAAGTTCGCTGTTCGAGCTACGATTGCATATGCCCCAGACAGAGAATTCGAAGGGCTGGGTGCCCGGGCCGACTGCCTGGGTCTTGCTCGTACTCGGCAACGGCGTTGCAGCGGCGATGTTTGCTCTGAGGATATTTCGCAGCGATCAGCCCCCCTCTCTCAACCTTGCGGGCGCTGTCGCTTTCGCCGCGGTGCTCTGCATCCCGCCGACGCTCGCCCTCTTCGCCATGCGTGGGCGACCACGACTGTTCGCTGCTGCGGGCGTTCTCTCGATCACTCTGGCAGTGGGATTGTCTGTCCTTGGCCTTGTGCTGATTCCTCTCGGCGTCATGTGGCTCTGGATGCACGCACGGAGCAGCCCCGAGGGGATCCTGCGAACGCTTGGCGCCGTCATTGCTGTCTTGGTCTTGGGCGCTGCGTCCTTCATGGTGCTGTTCGTCCACCTCGACCCGAGGTGCGCCGACACCTACACCGACGGGACCATGCAGATTCTGCCTCTGGGCGAGACGGGCATGGAATCAGGCTGGACGTGGGATGTAGGTGGGACATCGACAGTTAGCTCCATTTCGAAGCCGGGCGTTGTCATGAGCAGTTGTGTTTCGGACATCGTGACGTGGGCCGAAGCTGCCGTATCGCTCGCCCTCGTCGTCGCGGCCCTGGGATCCGGCCGGGTGATCGCAGGCGCGTCCGTGCCCGCGGCGAAGATCTCCGTGTCGAGAGATGCGACGTAGCTTGACGCGATGCCAGGCCTGTCGAACACACCAGCGAATCACGAGAATTCGCATGAACCCGGATTCACGGGTCAGCGACATCCGCACGGACTGCCCGTTGGAACCGACAACCCGAAGGTCGAAGTGGATCATCCATACCGCCCTGGAATTACTCGCTGCACGGCAACGCATCTCCGCATACGATCGCGCCATCCGTCGTTGGATGACGAAACGCGCAACCGAGACTGACAGCCGGACGGGGACGTAGGTTGGTCTGGATGCAGGGGAGACGCGAGAAGCAAGCACTGTCTCGCGCTGGGCGTGCTCGGGGCAGTCGACGGTCGCGTCGGTTCATAAGAAGCTGCGAGACTTATAGGGCAATCGGCTAAAAGCATCGCAGGTCGCAATGATCTGTTGGCATGGATCCAGTGCGGTACCTACGCCTCGGCGCTGCGATGGTGGCGCGACAGCCAGCTGTCCGATGCAGAGTTCGCCGTCCGAACGCGTGAGGAACGCCCAGCCCACTACCTGCCCGTCGATCTCGGCGACGAGTATCCTCCCGGCCCGAACCGCCCGTTCAAGAACCCTATCGGGAATCGCCTCCGAGGACGAGACCTCGGCGTAGCCCCCGGCTTCGAACTGCTGTTGTGTCGCTCGATCGATCTCGCGGCACTTAGCAATGTCAGTCGATCTGCCCGCTCGAATACTCGACGACGTAGACACTTGCATCAATCTAAGGCGCCCTATGCAGATCGATCCTCGCGGTGAGGTTCATCGGAGTCCGATACTGGTCAGGGTGATCGAGATCCGCGTAGACCGACCCCATCAGGTATACCGAAGGTCGCTTGGACAGCCCTCCGGGAGCAGGCTGAGATCCGCTTTGCCATGGGAGAACCATGACAACCGTACAGACGAGGATTCGACATATACGGTTCGAATCCTGCCCGCTACGAAAGAGACCCCCGGGCAACTCCTTGGATCTCCCGCGTCGGGTTGGATCGAGCGCGCGGGCAGTCTCGTAGTGCCGTACAATGACGCTCATGCGACTGACTGCAGCGATATCTCATGAGCCACCCTGGTATGTGGCCCGGTGCCTCGAGGTTGAGGTCACCAGCCAAGGCGAGACGGCAGATGACGCGTTGGCCAGCTTGCGTGAGGCCCTTGAGCTGTACTTCGAGGATCAGCCATTTCCGGAGCAGGTCGAGCCTCTGATCATCGTCCCAGTCGACGTTCCTGCGTGAGTCCGGCGCTTCCCGTCGTCTCCGGGAGAAAAGCCATCCGAGCCCTCGAGAGGTTCGGCTTCACTCGCGTCAGCCAGAAGGGAAGCCATGTCAAGATGCGAAACGAGGATGGTCGAATAATAGTGATCGTTCCCCTTCACCGCGAACTGGCGCGTGGCACGCTCGCCTCGATCCTCCGCCAGGCAGGACTATCAGGTGACCAATTCATCAAGCTGCTCTGAGCCCAGCGCGAATCCTGCTCAGACGCCGAAGATCAGTTCCTTGAGGCGCATGCGGCTCGTTGCGAACGTTTCTAAATCGACTCTGATTGATCCGAGGCGGAGGCCTCGCATCTCGTCCCCGTACTTGGTCGCAACCTTGACCGTCCCATCGACATGTTCCAGCACCCCGAGGCCGAGACACCGACCGCGCTCGTCCTGCACACCGACGAGCACTCCATCCAGCCTGCTGACGTCGAACCCCTCGGGGAGCGTCGGCGCGAACACGGTTGTCTGCACCCGCCAACGGGGAGGATTCTCACCGAGGTCCCGACGGAGCGCATCCGCCCGAGCCGCTTGTATTTCGACCGGCGATCCCGGAACGACCTCCGCGGGCGGATCGACCTCAGCCACACGGGTAGACAGAAATCGGCGCAACATACTGACAACCGGATCCATCTCCCCTCCCCGAGCGATCGCTATGACGAGTTCGGGTTGCAGGAGTTCGACGAGGTGATACTTCAGCGTCTGGCCGACGACCCCCGTTATGACACCTGACGTGTCACAGATGACGAGGTCCGCGTTCTCCTTGCCGACGTCCACGAGAGCGGTGACGGCTACTACGTGGGGAAGCACCACTCCGTCCGGCTCGATGGCGCCCACGAACCTGAGTTCGTCCGGTGTCGCCAGCGTGTCACAGTCAGAGACGGTCGAGACGACCTTCAAGCCGACACACCCGATCGGTCCCACGGTCGAGGCAGCGATGTCGCCGTCGACGTAGGCGACGGTTCGGCCGTGTTCGATCGCGTCGCGTAGCAACATGCGCGCAAGCGTGGTCTTCCCCGTGCCGGAAGCTCCAATCAGCATCACGACGCCTTCAAGCCCCCTGACGCGCTCGCGCAACGCCCCGTACGACCCGTCGACGCCCATCAGCAACCTCCTCGATTTCTTTCACCGATATTACGGGTGGCAGCGCGATGCGCAGACAGGCGGCGAGCACAGGTCTATCGCTGGTACCCAGCTCTGAGTGTTCGGCGCATCACCTTGTGGGAGGCGGTTCGGGGAAGCATGTCGATGAGAACGACCTCATGTACCTTGAACAGGGGGTTCAGCCTGGTTCTGATCCGCTGCTGCATCTCTGATCGCAGCGCAGCCACATCCGGTGCGCCGACCGGGACGACGAACACGACGAGGCGCTCGGGACCGCCGTCGGCGGGAGGAATCGCCACAGCAGCAACCTCGCTGACACCGACAAGATCCCCTATGGCGCCCTCGATGTCACCGGAAGAGACCTTGATTCCGCCGAGGTTCATCGTGTCGTCCACTCGGCCGAGAGCCCGGTACAAGCCTCCCTCATCGCGCGCCATCTGATCACCGTGACGACGGAGCTGGCCGTCCCATGCGGGCAGATCGCTGTAGTACACAGCTTGGTGGTCGCCATTGAGCAACTCAGTGGAGAGCCCCATCGACGGCGGTATGAGAAATGCTTCGCCCTCATCTGCAAGTTCACCGTCGTCGATGAGGACGAGGTCGAGTCCAAGGGACGGCGTTGTAAACCGCGATGCCACCGCCGGTTGCAGCACCGTGCCTGTGACGTACCCGCCGCCAAGCTCGGTCCCGCCACAGATCTCGATGACGGGAACATTTCCCGCGACGCGCATCAACCAGGTGTAGTCGTCAGCATTCGATGCCTCACCGGTGGAGGACAACACCCGGACCGTTGACCAGTCGCCTTCGTTGAGCACTCCACCGGCGCGCCACGCCGCCACGATCGATGGCACGACTCCGAGCATTGTGACGCCTGCTTCCTCCACGAACGCAATGAAGCCGGGACTCGTGGGTGCATCGTCGTACAGCGCGATCGAAGCCTCGTTCAACAGCGCCGCGTACACGAGCCACGGACCCATCATCCAGCCGAGATTCGTCGGCCATGCAACGACGTCGCCTGCGTGAATGTCCTGATGGAACCGCCCATCCATCGCTGCTTTGAGGGGTGTCGTTTGGGACCAGGGGATCGCCTTCGGATCAGCCGTGGTTCCCGAGGAGAACAGGATATTCGTATGCACAGACGGAGAGAGGCTGACCGGCTCAAATGCAGCGCCAGGAACAACAAACTCGCCCCAGGAGATGTCGCCTTCCCGCAGGCCGATCCCAGCGCCGGTGTCGACCACGATGCACATCGGGGCGTCGGCGTCAACGCACTTGGCGTACATCGGCAGCACCCGACCGAGGCGGGTCGCACGATCCTGGGTGACAACGGCCACCGGGGAGGTGATCGCAAACCGGGTGGAGATCTCGCGAGGAGCGAAGGAGTCTGCGATCGAGACGACTACTCCCCCCGCCACGATGACCCCGAGATACGCAACGACGGCTTCGACCGTCATCGGCATCACGATCGCTACCGCATCGCCCTCCTTGAAACCTGCGTCAGCGAACCCACGAGCAAACGATGCGACAAGTCCCTTCAGCTCCCCGACCGTGATCTTCTCGATCGACGACTGGGTACCTGCAACGATGGCGACTGCATCAGGATCGTGGTCGAGACATGATCGAACGATGTTAAAAGACGCATCCGGGAGCCAGTCTGGTGAGGTGACGTCTTCACTCCCCCGGATCGCCGATGGCTCCACGTCGAAAACAATCCGGAGACCGTCGATGACCATGGCCCAGAAGCCGTCCGGATCATCGACGGACCAACGATGGAAGGCGCTATACGAGTCGATACCGCGCTCCTCCATCGCCGCTGTGAGGTTCGCATGGCTAAGCGTCAATTCATCCGGTCGCCAGACGGGATCGGTAGGCATGTTTCGGCTCGGCATACGACGAGGCTAGTGCCGATGAAACTCGCCACGCGAACAGGCCGGTGGCGTAGAGTGTGAACGGAGGAAGAAGATACGATGCGAAACAGACGTCGGACAGCGAGCCTCGTTCTGCTCGGTTTCATCACAATCTCCTGGGTCGTCGGAGCCGCAGCGCCTGTGGGAGCGAAAGTGATCCAGGGCGGGTGCACAGGGAGCGTCACATTCTCAGACGGTACGACCGTGAATGAGAGCACCCCGCTGAGCCAGGTCGTGATCGTGCCGGACGATGACACGGTCGCGTACCAGGGAAGCATCAACCTCGATCCACCGAACGACCCCGTACCGTTCTCTGGCGGAGTCGATGTTCGCCTGCCCTTCGGTGGCTGGACGGTCGTCCCGTGGAGCGGGGACACCGAAGCCGTGGCGGCCGCCGGTGACTATGCATATGTCGTCCCTGGCTTCGTCCCGCGGGGAACCGGCGGTCTCGAGGTAACGGCGATCCACATCCAGCAGGGGCAGACCTGCGTGGTCGCTGTGACGATGGCCCTCGCAGGTGACCCTGGCCCTGCGGCGCTCATTGGAGCGACAGGAACCGTCATGTTCGGCGCCGCAACGATCGCCGCGGGCATGAAGAAGAAGGTGGCGTGATGAAGGGAAGACCGATTCTCGGCGTCATTGCTGGATTCCTCTTCGGGCTGTTCGGCGGAGTGACCTTGTTCATGTACGGCGCTATCCCGCTCCACTCGGAACTGATTTGGATCCTCCCGCTCGTTGGGCTTCTCCTCGGCTTGATCCTCGCTGCGTGGGCGCCGTTCGGTAAGGCGCCGGCGGCGCCGCAGTCACCGACTGTGACGCCACCACCTGACGCCGGGGAACATCCCGCCCCTTAACCACAGCGGATCTGCCACGATATCGACATGACGATCACCGCAAAGCGAACGTGGCGCGGTGGCCGCGCCCATGTGATCTACACGATCGTCGTGTTCGTAGTTCTCGCGTCGCTCGACAACGCCGCCGTCGCGCTCATCCCCTCCATGGTGCCCCGGTTACGCGAGACGTTCGGCGTCTCCACGGGTGCGATCGGACTACTCACGGGCGCCCAGATCCTGGTGACCGCGGTGACAGCCATCTTCTGGGGCTACCTCGCTGACTCACGGGACCGCAGAATGTTGCTCTTCACCGGAACGATCATCTGGGCGGGAACGATCGGCCTCTCGGGCGCCGTCGCGACGTACTCAGCATTGTTCGCATTGCAGGTGATCGCCGGAGTCGGACTCGGATCGATCGTGTCCGTCAGCTTCTCCGTCATATCGGACTTTGTCGCCCCTAAGAGGCGCGGCCTCGCGATGTCCTTCTGGGGTTTGAGCCAGGGTATCGGCACACTCGTCGGGAGCCTGCTTGCCTCCCAGGCCGGAGCGCACAGCCACGCGCCGCCGTTCTTCATTCTCGCCGCGGCAGGCATTCTGTTTTCGATCCTCCTGCTCGCGACCTTCGATGCTCCTCGGGGCTTCAGGGAACCGGAACTCAAGGAGTTGTACGAGAGCGGTAAGACCTACGACTACCAGATCGACACCGCCCAGCTCGTAGACATCTCCAGAGTGAAGACGAACAGGTGGCTCGTGCTTCAGGGACTCACAGCCCAGGTCGCGTACGGTTCGCTCATCTGGGTGCCTCTGCTGTACCAGGAGAAGGTCATTGCCGAGGGCTACTCCCTGGCGACAGGCCAGCAGGTTGGAGGGATTTTCGCGGCGTTGTTCACGATCGGCGCGCTCTTCTCGATTCTCTTCGGCCACCTGGGTGACCGCTGGCAGAGACGAAACCTCTCTGGCCGGGCATACATCTCGGCGATCGGCATTCTCGGCGCCATCCCCTTCTTCCTCATCTTCTTCTGGGTGCCACTGCGAGGCTTGCAGGTCACCGAAGGGGCGGGCACAGGCACGTTCATCCCCGAAGTGCTCCTTGCCATCGTCACGAACCCGTGGGTTGCTGCGGCGTTCTTGTCCGCCATGATCGCCCTTGCGCTAACTTCTGCAGATTCACCGAACTGGTTCGCGCTGATCGCAGACGTTAACCTTCCCGAGCACAGGGGCACGGTGTTCGGTGTCGGGAACTTCGTCAACGGTGTCGGCAGGGCGTCCGGCACCGCGTTGACAACGGTGGGCGCTGATGTGATCAGCAAGACACTGCCGCCACCCTTCAACCTCGCCCTCGGCCTCTCCCTCTTCCAGATCTTCTTCCTCCCGACCGGATGGTGCTACTGGAAGGCGTCGAAAACGTGTCCCACAGATATTGAGGATGTCAGGGCAACGCTCCGCGAAAGAGCTGAGAGCTGAGAGTCTTCGCGCCTCGCGAAAAGTGTTCGCTTTCGCGAAAACTTGGTTGGCGTTCAAGTGGCAGTGTGTCACACCGAAGCGCTACAAATGGCTCAACTTCCCCTGAATCGGTCGGATTGGACGCGAATCAGAGAGTACTTGACGAGTGACACAGATGTAATTACACTCGTGCAACCACGCAACATATAGTGGGTACATGCGCACTGATGACACAAGATGTTGTGCCTGGGGATAAATATGTGGATATCGCAGCCGAGTCGGGTTGCGAGGCCGAGAGAGGGAAATCTATGACCGCAGGGCTCAGCATCGAGCGACGGTTCACCACCGAGGGCGTCAGCCCCTATGACACCGTTACGTGGTCGAGGCGCGATTCGCGGATCACGAATCCGGACGGATCGATCGTCTTCGAGATGACCAATGTTGAAATCCCCGTCGACTGGTCCCAGGTCGCTGCTGACATCATGGTGTCGAAGTACTTCCGAAAGGCAGGCGTCCCTCAGGTCGACGAGTCCGGCAATCCTGTGATCGATGAACAAGGGGATCCTGTGCTCGGTCCCGAGCAGTCTGCCAGGCAGGTGATCGATCGGCTCGCCGCCACATGGCGCTGGTGGGGTGAGGAGAACGGCTACTTCGCTTCTGAACAGGACGCTCAAGTCTTTGAGGATGAGATCGCGTACATGCTCCTCCACCAGATGGCTGCGCCGAACTCTCCCCAGTGGTTCAACACAGGGCTGCACCACCGCTACGGCATCACGGGACCGGAGCAGGGTTTCTGGTTTGTCGATCCCGAGACAGACGAGACCATCCCCTCCCCCGATTCGTACAGCCGCCCCGCCCCGCACGCCTGCTTCATCCAGTCCGTCGACGACGACCTCGTCAACCCAGGCGGGATCATGGATCTGTGGGTGCGGGAGGCCAGACTCTTCAAGTTCGGGTCAGGGACCGGAACCAATTTCTCGAACCTCAGGGCCGAGGGAGAGCCCCTCTCAGGTGGAGGAAAGTCGTCGGGCCTGATGTCCTTTCTCAAGGTCGGAGATCGCGCCGCAGGAGCGATAAAGAGCGGAGGCACAACGCGTCGCGCCGCGAAGATGGTGATCCTCGACGTCGACCACCCCGACATCCAGACGTTCATCAACTGGAAGGTTGTCGAGGAGGAGAAAGTTCGGGCACTCATCGCAGCCGGCTACTCATCGGACTTCAACGGTGATGCGTACGCAACAGTGGCAGGACAGAACTCCAACAACACCGTACGAATGACCAACGAATTCGTTGACGCTGTGATGAACGATGAGGACTGGAACCTCACTCGCAGGACGGACGGCGAGACGATGAAGACCGTCAAGGCCCGCGACCTCTGGCACGAGATAGCCCAGGCAGCGTGGGCCTCAGCGGATCCCGGAGTGCAATTCCATACGACGATCAACGAGTGGCACACCTCCCCCGCAGGCGGCCAGATCCGGGCGTCTAATCCTTGTTCCGAATATCTTTTTTTGGACAACACAGCGTGCAACCTTGCGTCGCTGAATCTCGGCACGTTCTACGACGACGCGACAGGAGAGTTCGACCTCGCCGGGTACGAGTACGCGACGCGCCTCTGGACGATGGTTCTCGAGATCTCGGTCACCATGGCGCACTTCCCGTCGCTGGAGATCGCTCGGCGTTCCTACGACTACCGCACGCTCGGGCTCGGCTACGCCAACCTCGGTTCGCTCCTCATGCGCATGGGCATCGCGTACGACTCCGACGAGGGCCGAGCAATCGCAGGAGCGCTCACCGCAATGCTCACGGGGTACTCCTATGCGACGTCAGCAGAGATGGCTTCGATCATCGGCCCGTTCCCGCTGTACCACGAGAATACAAACTCGATGCTGCGCGTCATGCGGAATCACCGCAGGGCCGCGTACGGCGCAGATCAGTCAGAGTACGACACAATCGGGCACACCGTGGTGGGCATCGACCAGGATGTGTGCCCGCCGGCAATGCTTGCGGCTGCTCGCAACGCGTGGGACACGGCGATCAGCCTCGGCGAGGAACACGGCTACCGCAATGCCCAGACCACCGTCCTCGCGCCTACGGGAACTATCGGGCTCCTGATGGATTGTGACACGACGGGAATCGAGCCTGACTTCGCTCTCGTGAAGTTCAAGAAGCTCACCGGCGGCGGATACTTCAAGATCGCAAACCAGTCGATCGCGCCTGCTCTCGCGCGTCTCGGGTACGACGCAGGCCAGATCAAGGACATCCTCGACTACGTCGTCGGGACGATGAGCCTCGAAGGCGCCCCGCACGTCAACACTGAGTCGCTGCGCGCCAAGGGTTTCACGGAGGACGATCTCAGCAAGATCAAAGCGACGCTACCAGGCGTGTTCGAGATCGGTTTCGCCTTCAACCAGTGGACGCTCGGCGCCGAGTCTATGCAGCGCCTCGGATTCGAACCGGACGAGTACAACGGACCCGGATTCAACATGCTCTCCGCGCTCGGGTTCACCCACGGTGAGATCGTTGAGGCCAACGACATCATCTGCGGTCGACAGATGATCGAAGGGGCGCCAGGGCTTAGAGACGAGCATCTCGAGGTGTTCGACACTGCGAACAAGAACGGCAAGCACGGCGAGCGCTACATCCACCACATCGGCCACATCAACATGATGGCTGTCGCACAGCCCTTCATCTCGGGCGCGATCTCAAAGACGATCAACATGCCGAACGAGGCGACGGTGGAGGACATCGAGGAGTCGTACAAGCTGTCCTGGGAGCTCGGCCTCAAAGCAATGGCTCTCTACCGCGACGGGTCGAAGGCTTCCCAACCGCTCTCCTCAACATCGGACGAAGGCATCTCAGATGAGGAATCCGACGAAGTCACCGCGGCGATTGAACGCGAGGTCGACATCTCTGCTGGGATGTACCGGCCGGGCATGTCCCCCTCGGAGGCGTACGCGTCGATGCCCCGCCCACGCTTCCTGCTCCCTTCACGGCGACCCGGATTCACCCAGGAGGCTCGGATCGGGGGACACAAGGTATTCCTGCGCACAGGCGAGTACGAGGACGGAACGCTTGGCGAGATCTTCCTTGACCTCGCCAAGGAGGGCGCGACCCTTCGCGGCATCCTCGGTTGTTTCGCCATAGCAGTGAGCAAGGGGCTCCAGTACGGCGTGCCGCTTGAGGAGTACGTGGACACCTTCACATTCCAGACCTTCGAGCCGCGGGGGATGGTGGAAGGACACCCGAACATCAAGATGTCGAACTCGATCATCGACTACGTGTTCCGATCGTTGGGCATCGAGTACCTGCACAGAGACGAGCTGGCGCAAGTGCCCCCGGATCGCATGGGCGATCTGCCTGAGCCTCCGAAGGGCGCCGCTGTCGAAGCCGGCCTTCAACTCGATCTGACGGACGCCGCGATGGAGCAGGACATCGACGCTCAGGTCCGGGCCGCCAAGTTCGCTGACGAAGCGCCTGCACCCACGGTGGCGACAGCCGCGATGGTCGCCCCCGAGGCGCCCCGCTCTGCCGAGGAGCTACAGACGGCGGCTGTCCAGGCGATGCTTGCCGACAAGATGGGTGACGCCCCCCTGTGTGACACATGCGGGCACATCACGGTCCGCAACGGCTCGTGCTACCGCTGCCTCAACTGCGGCGACTCCAAAGGATGCTCTTGAGACAGATGCCGGATGCCAGATGCCGGAGATACGAGGTATCCGCGGCGATT
>JASJYA010000132.1 GCA_030125685.1 Actinomycetota bacterium | reverse complement strand
CCCTGAAGGGGGGACATTCTCTCTGTGCTCTGTATTCTTCTCACGTGGTATTTGAACGACGGAAGACTCGTAAGGTCCGGGTTGGCGGCATAGAGGTCGGGGGAGGGGCGCCGATCTCTGTCCAGTCGATGACGACGACGAAGACCGCAGACGTAGAAGCGACCCTCACCCAGATCTACGCTCTCGCAGGCGCAGGCGCCGACATCGTCAGAGTGACGTGTAATACGGTCGAGGCGGCACAAGGCATTGCGGAGATCATGCCTCGATCGCCTGTCCCGATCGTCGCGGACATTCACTTTCAGTACCGCCTCGCGCTTGCCTCAATCGAAGCCGGTGTGTCAGCGCTACGCCTGAATCCCGGGAATATTCGCAATGAGGCCCATATCAAGACGGTCGCCACCGCAGCGAAGGAAGCAGGCATTCCGATCCGTATCGGTGTCAACGCTGGTTCTCTCGATAAGGACCTGCTGGCAAAGTACGGGAGCGCGGTCCCTCAGGCGCTCGTCGATTCAGCGATGCAAGAGATCAAGTACTTCGATGACATCGGGTTTCACGATGTGAAGATCTCGGTTAAGCATTCGAACGTGCCCCTGATGGTTGAGGCGTATCGCCTGCTGGCCGACGTGACCGACTATCCGCTGCACCTCGGCGTGACGGAAGCTGGACCTCTGCCGGGCGGGTTGATCAAGGGGGTGGCCGGCATCGCGACGTTGCTCAACGAAGGCATCGGGGACACGATTCGGTTCTCGCTCACGGCGGACCCTGTCGAGGAGGCGAAAACCGGCCGCGCGCTTCTCGAATATCTGGGCCTGCGAGAACGGACGACTCTCGACTTCATTGCATGCCCGTCGTGCGGGAGGGCCGAGGTGGACGTGATCAAGGTCGCCACCGAAGCGAACGAGCGTCTCGAGGAACTCGACGTTGCAATCCAGGTGGCGGTCATGGGATGTGTGGTCAACGGGCCGGGCGAAGCGAGGGAGGCTGATCTTGGTCTTGCTGCGGGCCGGGGCAGGGGGCATCTGTTCATCAAAGGTGAGGTCGTTCGAGTGGTCCCCGAAGCTGAGATGGTCGACGCTCTGATAGAGGAGGCGAAACTGCTGGTAGAACAAGGAGTAGAAGCCCGCCTGGCCGCTGCGGACGTATCGGCCGCCGACGTAGCTGAGGAGACACGAGTCGAGTTGCTCTCAATTCAGGGGGATGTCAATCGTACCGAGGAGAAACGTGCGGCGGTCGCCGACGTAGCGCAAGGTTCAGACACGGACTGACCGACACCTATCCTCGCCCCGAACCAACTCCGATGGAGGAACGTGCGCTGGTCAAAAGCATTCATACCCACCCTTCGCGACGATCCGGCTGACGCCGAGGCAGTGAGCCACAAGCTGCTGGTGCGCGGGGGATACATCCGCCAACTCATGTCCGGCGTCTACTCGGTCCTCCCCCTCGGACAGCGTGTGAGGGAGAGAGTGATGGCGATCATCCGCGAGGAGATCGACGCGATCGGCGGCCAGGAGTTCCTGCTCCCTCAACTCCATCCGTCGAGCATCTGGGAGCAGACCGGGAGGGCAGAGACGATGGCTGACATCATCATGTCGTTCAAGGACAACAAAGGCGCAAAGATCATCCTCGGTCCCACCCATGAGGAGATTTTCGCTACAGCGGCTACAGAGTTGACTTCCTACAAGCAGCTACCCCAGCTCTGGTATCACATCCAGACGAAGTTCAGAGACGAGGCGCGACCGAAGTCGGGTCTCCTCCGAGTTCGCGAATTCACCATGAAGGACTCCTACACGTTCGACATGGATTTCGCGGGCCTCGACATCCAGTTTGATCGTCACTTCGACGCGTACATGAGGATTTTTCACAGGCTCGGCATGGAGGCGGTTGCAGTTCGAGCATCGTCGGGCGCAATGGGCGGCAAGGAGTCGGTCGAGTTCATGGTTCGTAGCGAGGTGGGCGAAGACGATGTGGCCGCATGCACATCGTGTGATTACGCAGCGAACCTTGAGACCGCGACTTCGAGGCTCGATCCGATCGACGACAGCGGCTACGGCGGAGAGCTTGAGCGATTCGCGACCCCCGGCGTCAGGACCATCGACGATCTTGCGCGCTTTGACGGAGGAGTGCAACCCGATCGGCAGATCAAGACGCTTGTCTACGTACTCGACGGCGAATTGACTCTCATCCTTCTGCGAGGAGATCACACGCTCCAGGAGCAGAAGTTGCAGGACGCAACACAGTCGATCGAACTCCACGCCGCGCAAGCTGAAGAGATCCACACCCTCCTCGGTGCAGATCCGGGCAGCCTTGGCGCCGTCGGCGTCGAGGAGGTCCGGGTGCTCACAGACGTGGCGTTACAGGACAGGCGCGGGATGACCACGGGGGCGAACGAGAACGATTTCCACGTTCGCTGCGTCGACATTGAGAGGGATATCTCGGTAGGGGAGTGGGTCGATATCCGAATGGTCGAAGAGGGGGAGGCGTGCCCGGAGTGCGGTGAGCCACTCGAGGTGTACCCTGCCATTGAGGTCGGGCACATCTTCAAGCTCGGGACGTTCTACGCGGAGAAGCTGGGTCTCTCGGTCCTCGACGAGAACGGCCAGAAGACGCCGATCGTGATGGGTTCATACGGCATCGGGGTCGAGCGGAGCATGGCAGCCTCCATCGAGGCGAATCACGACGACCGCGGCATCGTCTGGCCGGTGGACGTTGCTCCATATCACGTCGTAATCACCGTTGTGCGCACGGACGACGAACGATCGAGAGAGGTGAGTACCAGCCTCTACGATGAACTCACCGCCGGCGGAGTAGACGTGCTGCTGGATGACCGCGATGAGCGGCCAGGCGTAAAGTTCACAGATGCGGAACTCATCGGTATTCCGCTGCGAATCACCGTCGGCCCGCGCGGCCTCGACGCCGGTGTGGTTGAGTTCACAGAGCGACAAACCGGCGACCAGCGCGAAGTCGCTATCGCCGACGCAGCGCCCGAAGTGCTCCGATTCCTCGGTCGTACTACGTAATACGTGCAACGTGCTACCAGCGAGTCAGCTGCGCTGACTCACTGGTATACTGCCTTCACGAACCGAGATCTCTGCCGGGGTGGGCCGTGGCCCGCCTCTTTGCTTGAGAAGAGGGCATGGGCAGAGGCGTTTTTGGTGTGTAAGGAGTGAAGTGGTAAGCGTGCAGGAACGGCTGTGGGATCGAATCGATCCTTACGTCGCGGCTGAGGGTGTTGAACTTGACGACATCGAGATCCTCGGTGGCGGCCACATCGTGCGCGTCACCGTTGATGCGGAGGATCCCATCGGGGTCGACGTCATTGCAGAGCTCTCGAAGGGAATTGGCAGACTCATTGACGAGGATGACCCTTTCACGAACTCATACACGCTTGAGGTTTCCTCCCCTGGCTTGGAGAGGAAACTGACAAGAACCAACCACTACGTCAAGTCGATCGGTCGTGAGGTCAGGGTGAAGACCTTCGCAGAATTCGATGGTGAGAAGAGTCATCTCGGTGTGCTCACGGTCGCCGATGCGGAAGGTTTCACTCTCGACATCGAGGGTGTCGAACGGAAGTTTCGATACGAAGATGTGTCCTCGGCTCGGACGGTCTTCGTATGGGAGAAGGGTGCCCGACCGGGCAAGGACGCATAGGAGAGACAATGGACTACAACCTCATGGATGCGCTCGAGATGTTGGAACGCGAGAAGGGAGTGCCTCGCGACACGATTCTCGAAGCGCTTGCGAACGCCCTTGTCTCCGCTTACAAGCGCACGCCTGGCGCCGCAGATGAAGCCAGAGTGACGATCGATGCCGACACGGGCGAGATCATGGTGTACGGCCAGGAACTCGATGATGATGGCAATGTCATCGAGGAGTGGGAAGATACCCCGGACAATTTTGGGCGAATTGCGGCCCAGACAGCGAAGCAGGTCATTCTGCAGCGGCTCCGTGACGCCAAGCGAGCGCAGGTCTTCGAGCTATACGAAGACAGGGAGGGCGATCTCGTCACCGGCATCGTCCAGCAGTCAGACCATCGGTATTCGATCCTCGACCTGGGTGACGCCGAAGCGATTCTCCCCGGATCCGAGAAGATCCCCTACGAGCGGCTTGAACGCGGCAATCGCGTGAAGGCATGGATTCTCGAAGTACGGGGTGAGGGCAAGGGTCCCCAGATCGTCGTGTCTAGGAGCCACCCTGAGTTCATACGGGCTCTCTTCGAACTCGAAGTACCGGAGCTCGCTGACGGGGACATCGAGATCAAGGCGATCGCTCGCGAGGCCGGCCATCGGACGAAGATCGCGGTTGCGTCGAACGACCACAACATCGATCCTGTCGGTGCTTGTGTGGGGGCACGGGGCTCTCGCGTGCGCCAGGTCGTCAACGAGCTCAAGGGTGAGAAAGTGGACATCGTTGAGTGGGACGACGATCCCGCTCGCTTCATCGCCGAAGCTCTGAGCCCTGCCAGGGTCCAACAGGTCCGTTTTGATGATGAAGGGGAGGAAGAGGGCACTGCGATAGTTATCGTTCCTGATCACCAGCTCAGCCTGGCTATCGGTAGAGAAGGACAGAACGCAAGGCTCGCAGCGCGGCTGTCGGGCTACCGCATCGACATTCGATCCGAATCCCAAGATCTTGGCCTCGACGTAGACGATGATGAAGAGGCTGTCGAGTTTGAGACGGTCGAGGACGGCGACGGAGGGGGAGAAAAGGCGGAGGCCGCCGACAAGAGGCCTGCGGCCGACGAGGAGGCTGGCGCCGATGA
>JASJYA010000131.1 GCA_030125685.1 Actinomycetota bacterium | reverse complement strand
ACGTCAACATCCTTGTCGAGCAAGCCGAGTTCTTCAAGACGATGCTTGCTGAGGCGACACCTACCCAGGATCAGGAACGGGACACCGACTGGCTTCTCGCTGTGGGAGAGATCTTCACGCAGATCGTGTACGCACAGCTCGTACTCGAGAACACCGAGATCTACGCGATCGACCAAGACGTTGTAGACGAGATATTCGACGTTGCTGTGCGCGACATGGCAAGGTTCGCCGTCGTGCTCCACGGCAAGGCAGCCACGACGCCTGAACAGGGCGAGTACTGCCAAGCGATGATCCGCAAGCCTGCCGGTGATGACGTCCGATACGAACGCGTGTGGCAGGACCACGTCTACGCGTTGCGTGACGCCTACAAGATGGCCCCGTAACCAGACCGCGACCGCTGCCGACACTATTCACGGGACCGGCGCTAGATCACCCGGTTTGGCGGAGGTCACGACGATCGAAGAGCACAACGGCCAGCGTGACGAGCCCGACCGTGATCCCGGCCAGCACGGCCCCATGGCCCCAGTGCATGCCGTTGACCAGCGGGTCGCTTCCCAGGTAGTAGTAGAACGGCGACCACCGCACGTATCCGGACAAGGCGTCGCTGAACGGGAGAAACGCGTTGAGCACATACAGCACAAGAGCGATTCCGACGCTCCCGAAGACTGCCACTTTCAACCGCCCTGTCGCTGCGCCGAGGGCGAGGGCAGCGGCGCCGAACACCATTCCGACGAGCGTCACCAGCAGCGACGTGGCCGCTATCGCGCCGATGTTCATGCCGAGTCCGCCGAGCAGGGACCCGATGGCAACGCCTGCAAAGGTCGCGGATCCGACCGCTGCGCCGTAGAGCGTCATTGCCGTCACAGTTTGGAGAACGATCGTCGATCGTTTGATCGGGTTCGCGAGGAGCAGGCCGATAGCGCCGCGCTCTTCGTCTCCAGCCACCGCGCCGGCCCCGACAGCCACGGTTACGACAATGACCGCGATGGGCGCCATCATGCCGAACGTCTCGATCTGGTACCACCCTTCCGGTGTGCTCATGTCGCCGCCCCCGAAAAGCGCCAAGAGAGCCTCAGGAAACTGGTCCATCATTGCAACGAGGGAGTCATCGATGAGCGCGAACATCGGACCCATCATCACGCCCATGACGAAAAACATGAGGGAGGCGGTGATGAAGAGAAGCCCCTGGCGCTCTGAGGCGATCTTGATCCACATGCGCGACACACGGGTCGATCCGGCGAGACGGTCTGCCAGTCTTCGCGTCCTTGCATTGCCGCGGAGCCGGTCCACGAGGGTGACCCCGACTGTCTGGCCTTTGAGATCTCGCCGATTGAGTCCGACCATCGCGATACCTGCGAACAGAACGATTCCAGCGGACAACATTCCGATGTGACCCCAGTCGACGCCGTTGGTCAGCGGCTGACTCCCATTGAAGTAGTACCAGGGGAATGCCTTCGCGGCGTTCTCGTACCCTTCGACCACTGGGAAGAGGCTCGCCGCGACAACGGAGACGAACATGGTCCCCGCGGTCGCTCCCGCAGCTAGGCCTGCGCTACCGGTCGACGCACCGATCGCCAGCGCCATGAAACCGAAGAACAGGGAGATAAACAGCATGTGGAAGACCAGCGCGCCCACGTGCATCCCTGCGATGCTGACGTCGAGAATCACCGGAGCGACAAGTCCAGCGCCCCAAAGGAAGAGCGCTCCGAGCGCCGTGAGGAACACCATGGACGCAGTCTTGGCGATGAGAATGTTGGATCGACTCTTCGGGTTGGCCAGCAGCAGTCCAATCGTTCCCCTCCGTTCTTCGCCGGCGATGGAGGCAGCGCCCATTGCCACCGCCAGTCCCGCCAAAGTCAGACCACCGTAGGAGGCGTAGATTGCGCCGTAGGCGAGACCGGCCACGTCGGCGCCCTCAGGAATGGCCATCAACATTCGGTAGACGTCGGGCAGATCGGTGTAGAACGAGAGATTGATGTCGCGGTAGACAGCCATTCCGAACAGAAAGAGTCCGGCGAGGGTGACGGCGCCGATCGCCATGCCTCGCCACCGGTCCCTCGTTGTTCTTGTGAATACACTTGTCAGCGTCACACCGTCACATCCTCATCCCTGTAAAACGTGAGGAAGATCTCTTCGAGGTCGGCTTCCTGGGTTGTGATATCCACCAGGTGATATCGACCGGCGATGACGCCGAGCAGCGTCTCCATCCGGCCTGTAAACGAGAGGCTGACGCGGTGATTCTCAACGGCGACGCCGCTCACGCCCGGGAGGTGCTCGAAAACGGCGCCTTCCACCGGCTCGTCGAAGTAGAGATCCACTTTGCGGATTGCCTTGGAGCGCAGACTCGAGACGGCTTCGACAGCGATCAGGTGGCCGTGGCGAATGATCCCGACGCGCCCGGCGACCCGCTGAACTTCAGAAAGCGTGTGGCTGGAGAGGAAGACGGAGCGCCCCTCAGCGGCGACTTCGCGCATCATGGCTTGGAACTCGCGCTGGACCAGTGGGTCGAGGCCGGAGCTCGGCTCATCCATGATGAGAAGTTCCGGCTTGTTCATGAACGCCTGGATCACGCCCACCTTCTGGCGATTCCCCGAAGAGAGATCACCTATCTTCTTTCCCAGGTCAGCGTCCAGCCGGTCGGCGAGCTCGTCGACATACGACCAGTCGACTCCACCCCGAAGATTGGAGAAGTAAGTGAGGGTGTCGCGTCCAGTCAGGTTCGGATACATCGCGAGGTCGCCAGGAACGTATCCGATGAAGCGGCGGATCTCGACCGACTGCTTGTGGGAGTCCATCCCCAGGATCCTGGCGCTGCCGGCGGTCGGCCTTATCTCGTCGAGGATGGTCCGGATCATGGTGGTTTTGCCTGAGCCGTTGGGACCGAGGAAGCCGAAGATCTCGCCAGGGCCGATTTCGAGATCGAGGTCAACGAGAGCGTGGACATCTCCGTAGTGCTTCGTCAAGCCTCTCGTCTGAATTGCAGGCCGTTCTGTCATCAGGTTCCTCCGCTTCTGGTCACCTCTGAGGAGTCAGCCTCATCAGGAGGGCGCGACATCCTGTGGTCTTGATCGCTCGCGACTTCGGCGAGTTCCACCAAGGCTCGTGATGTGAAGGCCTCAGTGAAGATTCCCTCACCGTAAATCTGGTAGACGAGTCCGGCGTACTTCGCAAAGGACGGGGTCGTGAGCACCTCGGGATCAGTGAGATCGACTCCCGTCAGTCTCTCCACATGCTCATGGAGCACCAATTCTCCAAGACTCCAGATGGTGAGCATTACTGCCCGACCCCGCAGGTCGGCCGCAGGGCGCACCTTCCCGGATTTCACGCCCTGCTCCATGTAGGCCTCGGCGTCGTCGACGAGGTTGTCGACGAGCTTCGCGACGGTTGCCGAATCGTCGGCTAAGACGCTCGCCAGATAGCCCATCAACGGTCGGACGCCCGGTTCACGAAGCGCGGCCAGCACGTCGACATCGGGACCTGTGGACATTGCCTTCTGCGTGTGGCGCCGAATGGCCGATACGACGTACTCGTCGCAGGCCGAACGGACGCCTTCCATCGACCCGAAGTGGTGGATCACCAATCCGGCGGACACGCCCGCGGCGTCGGCGATCTTGCGTGCCGTGGTAGCTGCGGTTCCGTACTCGGCGAAGCACGCCATGGCGGCGTCGCGTATGCGTGCTCTGGTCGTGCGGTCATCCGTAAGTTCGCTGTCACCTGGCGTCGGGTGTATCGAACTCATGTTCAATAGTCTATACGGCTGTTCACCAGTGATCAACTTCCGAGTAATTGGAGTGATCGCCGTTACCAGTATTCCTCGTAGTGGACGTTGCCGGGAGCGCCCCGACGATCGACCGTGAAGCCGCGCGCTGCAAGAACCTCGACGACGCCCTCGATATCGGGGTACTCGGGTGCGTCCCCGTTCCACTTCGGCAGGCCGATCATCGCCGGGTTCCCGCTGAGAAACACGTGCACGCCCTCGGGGGTGAGTTTTCTGCCGAGGGCTTCGTCGAGACCCCCGGCCTTGACGAGATCCTGGATGTAGACGCTGGCGCCCTCGTTCTCCGGCTCGCGGGTGGTCATCGGGATGTAGTGATAGTTGCCGTATTGACTCATCAGCTCATCGTGGACGTCCGTGTATGCGAGATCGCGCCGATAGCGAGCGGTGCAGACAGAGACGATCTGGCCGCGGTGCCCGTTGCGGAGGAGGTCGAGGACCATCCGGTTGTGTGGAGCCTCACCCGTCCCGGTCGCGAGGAACACCACGTCATCGCTGTCACCGGTGAGCTTGTCCAATCGGTATCGACCGGCGATCTTGCGGCCCAGGTAGATCCGGTCACCGACGTCTTTGCCGAAGAGTCGCGGGGTCAGGATCGCGGGCGTCTGCTGCCAGTCCGTCTCGACGAGCACCACATAGAACTCGAGTGAGCCGTCGGTGGACGGGTTGAGAAGGTTGTTCTCCGTATCGAGGATGGAACTGCTGATTGAGTATGAGCGACGGGCAAGCTTCTCGACCTGGCCCTCAGCGAGTTCCTCCCGTCTGCCGTCGATACGCGGTTCCCAGAATCCGAGGCCCAGCGTTGCATATTGGCCCGCCTGGTACTCCGGGAACTCGCCGTCCGGGGTGACGTCCATGATCCACAGGTTTTCGTGCACCCGCGTGATCGAGGTGATCGTTGCGTTGTAGTTGTCGGCTCGCAGCGACTCGATGTGGGCGGGATCCAGATCAACGTCACTGACCGCATCCCGTGAGGGTGCTCCAATGGTGAGACCGAGGCCCTCACCCCCGATCGGCG
>JASJYA010000038.1 GCA_030125685.1 Actinomycetota bacterium | reverse complement strand
TATGCGGGTTCCGTGTGGCGGGGGGCGAGGGGAGGTTCCCAGTCCTCCGGGATCTCGTCGCTGACGATCATCGACGCCGGGATGAGGGCGGGGGGCGTCGGATCGCCCCGCCGGGCCGCGGCGAGACCGGTCACCCACGCACCTACCCCCCACACAAGGGCGAGGAGATAGACGAAGCCGCCGACGACGGGGATCAGCCAGATGGCCAATCGCCACACCACGGCGCCGACGACGAACGCGCCGAAGAGCCCGCCGCGGTTCCACAGGATGCGATTGCCGAGAGCCGTCACCGCGGGGACAGGCCCGATGATGAAGGCGACGCCTCCGAGTAAGACCCCGATCGCCGCAAGAGGCAGGCCCACAAGCGTCATTGCGAGGAGCACGACAACGGTTGGCACCACGATCACGGTGACCGCTCCAACGAGGAAGGTGCGGATCGGTTTGGTGAGCATGCGCCCGACCGCTCGGCTTCCAGATGTTCGGAACAGCCAGAGCGCTATCAGACCTGTGACCAGGAACCCCATGAAGGTGATGACGTTCGCGAGCATCAGGACGACACCGTAGAGGAAGTTGCCCTGCGTGGGGAGTCTCGTAGTCGTGCCTGTGATCTGCGCGCCAGGATCGATCTCGGCCTCCGTCGGGGACCGGTACAACACGTCGCCTGCGATCGACGCCGATCGCTCGATGTCAAGCCCCTGTGTTGCAATATCCAGGTCACCACCGACGCTGCCACCGACACTCGTTCGCATCGTGCGGCCACGGACGTCACGGCCAACGTCGCCTTCGACCGTGAGCGCGCCACCGAACGCCATGACATCGCGCCCGACCTCGCCGGTGGGGTCGATCACCACCGACGCGGCGCCGATGAACACGTCGCTCCCGACGCTGCCCGCCACCTGCACGCTCCCTGCCGCCCCCTGGAGTGATCCGCCGATCGATGCTCCTTCGGCAACAATCACCCTCCCAACGGTGAACACGGTGACCGATCCCGTCACTTCCCCTGTGATGGTGAGGCTCCCCGTGAAGATCGTCACGTCACCATCGATCACGCCTTCGATCTGGGCCGAGGTCGCCGTCACATACTGGTCTTCAGTCACGACGTCCTGGGCGCGTACGATGTATTGGTCGACTGTGATCAGTGCGGCGAACGTGGTGAGCGACGGAAGGGCGACAGCGAGAACGGCGACAAGTCCGAGCCCGAAGTATCGGCGCCCGGTATCGGACTTGTTTCTATATCGGGAGTGCGTCACGTACCACCTCGAGGAGAGGCCAAGGTACGATACCGAACACAACGGTCACTGTGGCGGAGATCGCGATAGCGATCCTCGCCGAGGTGCTCGCCTCGAGCCCTTCTCCACTCTCGTCGGGAGCGAAGATAGTCGCGACGACCTTCAGGTAGAAAGCAAGGCCGACGACGGTGGCCAGCGTTCCGATGACGACGAGCCACAGGAACCCCGCCTCCCCCGCAACCACGAATGCAAAGACCTTCCCGACGAATCCCGCGAAGAAAGGCATGCCGGAGAGGCCGAACATGATGATCGCGAGCAGCCATCCCATCTCAGGCGAACGCTTGGCAAGCCCCTTGAAGGACGAGATCGGCGCGGCGTGGGCCGCAGGCCCGTTCACCACCGAGACGATCGTGAACGCCCCGACAACCATGAACGCGTACGTGGACACGTAGAACCACATGGGGGGAACGCCCTCGACGCCCCCGACGAACGTCGCGAGCAGATAGCCGGAGTGAGCCACGCCTGAGTACGCGAGGAGGCGCTTCAAGTCCGTCTGGACGAGCGCCATGGTCGTGCCAACGACCATCGAGAGCGCCGCGACGACACCGATGATCGGCGCCCAAGCATCGATCTGGGAGATGAAGCCGCCGATGAAGATTCTGGCGAGCGCTGCGAACGCGGCGACTTTGATGCCCGCGGCCATCAGCCCGACAGCGGCGCTCGGCGCTCCCTGATAGACGTCGGGCGCCCACTGGTGGAAGGGCGCAGCCGAAACCTTGAAGAACAACCCGGCGAGCATGAGCGCGAGGCCCGCGAGCAGGATCCCGGGCTCGGTGATGATGGCGACAGAGAAGAAGTCTCTGATCGAATTCGCCCCGTAGATCGTCAACGATCCCGTAGCTGCGAACGTGAGGGCGATGCCGTAGAGGAACATCGCCGATGCGAGCGACCCGAGGAGGAAATACTTGAGTGCGGACTCGTCAGACGCCCGGGACCCCCTGATGAAGCCGGCAAGAATGTAGAAGCTGATCGACGCCGTCTCAAGGCCGATGAAGATCACGATCAGGTTCGGTGTCGCAGCCATCATGTGCAGCCCCGCGACCGCGAGCAGACCGAGAGCCACGAACTCCGCCGACCGTTTGCCGAGGCGAACAACAAGATCCCACGAGCCCAGCAGCGCCACGAATCCGAGAAGGCCGAGCAGGATCGCCGCGAACGCCGAGAATCCGTCCATGACGACCATCGGGGACCGCACGATCACGATGTCAGGCGTCGAGAAGTAGAGATCTCCCCCGCTCTCCGCAACGGCGCGCCACTGAAGGATGCCTGCGGCGGCCGCGGCAAGGTATGCAACGCCTGCGATCGGCGCCCACACGCTCCGTCTCCTGTCTGCAATCACCGCAACCATGAGCACGAGGAGCGCCCCGGCGATCAGAATGACCTCGAAGGCGACGGGAAGGAGCGCTGCGTTCCCCATCAGTTGTCCCCCCCGGATTCATGAACAGGCCCGTACTCGATTTCAGCGACTCCTGAGAGCCTGCCCTCGGCTGGAACCTCGAAATCGGTCGTCGCCTCGATGCGGTCGAGGATGATCCCCACGGAAGGCTCGATGCGGTCGAACACCGGCTTGGGATACACGCCCAACCCGATGATGAGCACCACCAACGGCGCCATGATCGCTACCTCCCTGAAGCCGAGGTCTCTGAGAACCTTGAGCTTCGGATTGGTCACCGGCCCAGTGAACACCCGCTCGTACGCCCACAGCAGATAAATCGCAGCCAGGATCACGCCGGAGCTCGCGATCACGGTGAGCACGGGGAGCGTGAGGTACGACCCGATCAGAACCGCAAACTCACCGACGAATCCGGAAAGCCCTGGCAGCCCCGCCGACGCAAGAGCAGCGAACAGGAACATCCCCGCAAACACGGGCATCACACGAGCCAGACCTCCGTAGTCGGCGATCTCGCGTGTGTGCGTGCGGTCGTAGATCATGCCGACCAACAGAAAGAGCGCTCCCGTGGTGAGCCCGTGGCTGATCATCAGGACGACCGACCCTGTGAGCGCCTGAGTCGTGAGGGCGAACGCGCCGAGCACGATGAATCCCATATGGCTGACAGATGAATACGCGATGAGCCTCTTGATGTCAGGCTGGACGATGGCGAGCGCTGCGCCATAGACGATCCCGACCACGCCGAGAACAGCGAGTGGAACAGCGAGCGAGACGGCGGCCTCGGGGAAGAGGGTGAGGTTGAACCGCAGGAAACCATAAGCGCCCATCTTGAGAAGCACGGCTGCAAGGATCACCGACGCCGCAGTCGGCGCCTCCGTGTGCGCATCAGGCAGCCAGGTGTGGAACGGGAAGAGCGGCACCTTGATCGCGAATGCGATCCCGAATCCCGCGAAGAGGACGAATTGCGCTGTCGAACTCAGCTCCGTCTGGAGCATGTTTCTGAAGTCGAAACTCGCGAGCGTTCCCATCTGGTCACCCGTGATGATCGCGAGCGCGATGATCGAAGCGAGCAAGAACGCTGAACCTGTAGCGGTGAAAAGCACGAACTTGAGTGAAGCGTACGCCCGGTTCTCCGAGCCCCACAGAGAGATCAGCAGATACATCGGGATGAGCACGATCTCGAAGAACGCGAAGAACACGAACAGGTCGAGCGCGAGGAACACACCGAGGAGTCCCGTCTCGAGGATCAGCATCAGCACCATGTAGCTCTTGACGTTGGATGTGATCGACCGCGAGGCAGCGATGCTGATCGGGAACAAGAGCGCCGTGAGCACAACCATGAACAGCGAGATACCGTCAACCGCAACGATCCATCCGATGCCGAACGCCTCGGTGAACACGACGTTCTCAGCGAACTGGAACGCAGCATCTCCGACTCGGAAGTTCACCAGGACATACATCGCCACCACGAGGGGCGGGATCGACATGCCAAGCGCAATGGGATACACCAGTTCAGTGCGCCGCTTCGGCAGCAGGGCCACGACAATCGCCCCGACAATGGGGAGAGCGATGAGGATTGTAAGAACCGGCATCAGAACCCTCCCCCAACGGCGAGAAACACGAAGATCAGGATCACCCCGGCCACCGCCATGCCGCCTGCGTAGCCTCGAACCTGCCCTGTCTGTAGCTTGCCGAGCACGGATCCGAAGCGCAGGACGCCTCTCGCGACACCATGCGCAGCGCCGTCGATCACCCTTGGATCCATCGTCTCTGCGGCCCACGTCGACACCCTCTTACCCGGTGCAACTATCACACGGCCGTAGAAGTCATCGACAGCGAACGCTTCGAGGGACCGTCTCCAGAAAGCGCCGTCCTCCGCAGGGAGCTCATCGCGTCTATATGCGAGCCATCCCCAGGTGACGCCTGCGAGGGCCACGACCAGAGAGACTACGGCGAGTGTGACGATCAACCCCAGGGTGAGACCCTTGATGTGGGGAACCCCCACGAAGGATGGCTCGAGAAAGTGCTCGAAGGCAAGCCGTGCAGGAGTGTTCACCAACCCCGCTGAGACCGAGAAGAACCCAAGGACGATGAGTGGAACCGTCATTGTCGCGGGTGACTCGTGAGGGTGAGTCCCTCCGTCCCAGCGCGGCCTGCCGAGAAACGTCATCACGAACATCCTCGTCATGTAGAAGGCGGTAAGCAGAGCGACGAAAAGCCCGACTGCCCACAACACGATGAAGGCGCCGCCCTTGGCGAACGTTGCAGCAAGGATCTCGTCCTTTGACCAGAACCCTGCGAACGGGAATATGCCTGAGATCGCGAGCCACCCAATGGCCATGGTGATGAACGTGACCGGCATCATCTTGCGCAGGCCGCCCATCTTCCTCATGTCCTGTTCGCCGGCCATCGCGTGGATCACCGATCCCGCACCGAGGAAGAGCAACGCCTTGAAGAAGGCGTGTGTCGCGAGATGGAAGACGCCCGCTGTGTACGCGCCGACGCCAACCGCGAGCACCATGAAGCCGAGCTGGCTGATCGTCGAGTAGGCGAGCACCTTCTTGATGTCGGTCTGGGAGACCGCTATCAGAGCAGCAACCAGCGCGGTGAGCGTTCCGACCACGGCGATCACGGCGCCTGAGACGGGTGCGAGTTCGAAGAGGACCGCGGCCCTCGCGATCATGAACACGCCGGCAGTGACCATCGTTGCGGCGTGAATGAGCGCCGAAACCGGTGTCGGGCCCTCCATGGCGTCCGGCAGCCATATGTACAGCGGAATCTGGGCGGACTTCCCTGCCGCGCCGACGAAGAGAAGCAGCGTGATAGCGGTGGCTGCGCCAACGGTGAGTATTCCCGGCGCCGTTGTGAAGATGGTCCCAAAGTCGAATGTGCCGAACGTGGCGAAGATGATCATCAACGCGACGAGGAAGCCCCAGTCCCCGATTCGGTTGACGATGAACGCCTTCTTCCCCGCCGCCGCGGCCTCGGGCTTCGTGAACCAGAAGGAGATGAGCAGGTAGGAGGAAAGCCCGACGAGCTCCCAGCCGACGAACATCATGGCGAAGTTCGCTGAGAGCACGAGGATCATCATCGAAGCGATGAAGAGGTTGAGGAAGGCGAAGAATCGCGGGTACCGCTCATCGCCGCGCATGTAGCCGAGCGAATATATGTGAATCAGCGCACCGACGCCTGTGACGATCATCGTCATGACCGCGGAGAGCGGATCCCACAAGATCGCGGCGTCGGCGCCCACCACCGGGATCCAGGAGAAGAGATAGATCGTCTCTACCTGTCCTGATCCTGTGACGAATGACAGCGTGGCGGGCACCGCGATCGCCCAGGATGCGACGACGACCCCGACCGAGAGCCCGCCCGCGACCGGCTCGCCGAGACGCTTACCGAAGAAGAGGTTAACGACCGCGCCCAGGAGAGGGAGCGCAATGACGAGCCAGAGAAGATCGGTCATAGCTAGCCCTTCATCTCCGCGAGTTCGTCGACATTTGCGCTCGCCCTCGTGCGGAACACGGCGACGACAATCGCGAGGCCGACCGTCACCTCGGTCGCTGCTACAACCATTACGAAGAGAGCGGCAACCTGGCCCTCTATGAGGCCGAGCTCCCTGCTCACGGCCACGAACGTGAGATTCACCGCGTTCAGCATCAGCTCGATCGACATGAACATGACGAGCGCATTCCGCCGGATGAGGACCCCGGCCACACCGATTGAGAACAGAGCGGCGGCGAGCAGCAGGAACCATGTGGTGGTGACAATCACGCGGACGCCTCGTCTTCGGTCGAATCTTCGTGGAAGTAGGCGAGGGCAATGGTGCCCATCGCTGCAATGGTCAGCAGCATGATGGTTGAGAGGAAGACGACCATCCAGGTGCCGAAGAGCTCGTCCGCAACAGCTTCGACCGTGCCGCTGAGGTTCGGCCTTCCGAATGCGGCTGAGCCGGTTATCCACACAACACGGCCCGCGAGTGCGATCGCTGCAAAGAATCCGGCAGCCACCGCGGCCGTCATCGCGCGCTGGATCGGCACCTGGGGACCGTACGCATCGGCTGTGTCCACGCCGATGAGCATGATGACGAAGACGAAGAGGGTCATCACGGCGCCTGCGTAGATGATCACCTGGACCGCGGCGATGAGGTGAGCGTCGAGTATCACGTAATGGACCGCGATAGAGAACATCACGGCGAGCAGTCCGATTGCAGAGTGAACCGGATTCGGCGCCATCACCATCCACACTGCACCGACGAGAGCCACAGCGGCAAAGATGATGAACACGATTGTCTCAGCCATCAGTCTCCTCCCCTGAATCCTCATCGTTGACCTGCCCGGATTGGCCCCGTTCAGCCGGAAGCGCCCCCGTACGGGCCGAGGGGGTCCACTGCACGACGCCGGCGTACGCGGCGCGGCCCGAGGGCGAAGTCGCACGCATCCACCCGTCGCCGATCTTCAGCTCGTTGAGATCAATGAGCTTCGAGTCAGGCTGGGGGTGGTTCGGCGTTCCATCCGGTTCGACGAGCAGGTCATCCTTGGTGTAAATCGCGTCGTCTCGGTTTGTGGTGGACATCTCAAAGAGGTGGGTCATCGTGATTGCCTCCGTCGGGCATGCCTCAACACAGAGAGCGCAGAAGATGCACCGCAGCATGTTGATCTCGTACACGAACCCGTACCGCTCCCCCTCGCTGACCGGATTGTCGGGCGGGTTGTCTGCACCTCGCACATAGATACATTTCGCAGGGCAGACGCCTGCGCAGAGTTCACAGCCGATGCACTTCTCGGTGCCGTCCAGGTTCCGGTTGAGCACGTGACGACCGTGGAACCGGTCAGGCTTGACGCGCTTCTCGTCGGGGTACTTGATCGTGACGCGAGGTCTCGTGACCTGGCGCAAGGTGACGGCAAACCCCCGGAACGGTCCTAGGAGATCGGCAAACCAGCTCATTGTGTGATCCTCATGCCCACGGCGCCCCAAACTCTCTGAATCCCAAAGCTACAGCCACGAGAATGATCCACACCAACGAGACCGGGATCAGCTTCTTCCACCCGAAAGCCATGAGGTGGTCGTATCGCATGCGAGGCAGGCTTGCACGCACCCACACGAAGAACAGGATGATGAGCCAGGTCTTGGCCAGGAACCAGAAGACAGGGAGGAACCACTGCAACACCGTCGGGCCGAACACGGGCCCGGACCATCCGCCCAGGAACAGCACGGTCGTGATGGCGGCGATATTGAACACGTTGATGTACTCGGCGAGGAAGAAGAGGGCGAACTTCATGCCGGAGTATTCGGTGTGGTAGCCACCGACGATCTCCTGCTCCGCCTCAGCGAGGTCGAAGGGGGGCCGGTTCGTCTCTGCGAACCCCGCAATGAGGAAGATCACGAACGATGGCAGCAACACAATGTTCCAGGCTGGGATGACACCCCCGAACGTTCCCTGTTGCGCCTCCACAATGGCGACCAACGAGAGTGAACCTGTGAACATGACCACAGGGATAAGAGCAAGCCCCATTGCGGCCTCGTACGAGATCATCTGCGCCGACGCCCTCACCGACCCGATCAACGGATACTTCGAGCCTGACGCCCAACCGGCGAGCGTGATCGCATAGACGCCGATCGAGGACATGGCGAGGACGTACAACAGGCCGATGTTGAGGTCCATGGCGGCCAGTGAGTACGACACTCCGTTGATTTCGATAGGGGCGCCGATTGGAATCACGAGGAAGGTCAACAACGCTGTGAGCATGGCAAGGACCGGCGCCCCTATGAAGAGGACGACGTCGGCTCTGGCGGGGATGATGCCCTCCTTGAAGAAGCTCTTCACCCCGTCTGCGAGCGTTTGGAGAATCCCGAACGGCCCCGCCCTATCCGGCCCGATCCTGTTCTGAAGGTCGGAGATGAACTTTCGCTCCACCCAGACGAGAAGCAGCACAGTCACCATCAGGAACACGAAAGCGAAGACCACCCGAATGCCCGCTTCGATGAAGAAGCTCACGGTTCACCTCGCACGGTCTCCACGCGGATATCGGCCGAAGCGGCGATTCCCCGCGTTGTGTCAAGATTCCGGGTTATGACAACCGAACGTTCGGGAACCTCCGGATCGATCTTGACAGGGAGCCCGACTCCCTCCGCATCGATCAGATCTCCGTCGGCAACGGCGAGCGACGCGGCGTCCCTCGGGTGCATCCGAACGACGCCGGGGTCGGCGAACCCTTCGAGCATGTGTGAGTTCCTGACAAGCACGCCGGCGTCGTACAGCGCCGGAGCGAGATGGAGAGTGAAGCGACCGGTCACCACCGGCACGTTCACCTCTACAGGAATGTGCCCGAGCGGCTGGGTTGCGCCTGGGATGGGGACGACCGCTCCCTCTTCACCGGCTTCGAACGTGAGATAGTCCGCCGTCATGCCTGCGTACGCCGGAGCTACAGCGGCGATCTCTTTGTTGATGAGCTGCCAGTCTGCCGCCCCGAGTTCTGCCCCCATCGCCCGCGCAATGTCGTCAAGGGCAGCCGATACGGAGATGGACATGCCTCGCGGCTGTACGGACCGCCGAAGTCGCTGGACGCGTCCTTCAAGGTTGGTAACCGTACCATCGACCTCTCCCCACAGGGCGGCAGGGAGAACGACGTGTGCCTTTCGAGTGGAGTCTGTCATGAAGGCGTCAAACGCAACGACGAACTCCGCCGCGTCGAGGGCCGATTCTGCAACCGCAGGGTCGGGGCAGTCCCTGATCGGGTCGGCGCCGGCAAGTATGACAGCGACCAGATCGCGGTCGATGAGGGCTTCAAGCATCGCCATCGTGTCCTTGCCTGCACTTTCGGGCAGAGGCCCCCAGGAGTCCTCGAGAAGGGACACACCTGCCGCGTCCCCGGTGCTCACACGACCGGGGAGCAGCGTCGGCGCAAGCCCCATGTCGAGGGCGCCGAACACGTTCGCCCGGGTGAGAAGCGGCAGGAGCTTCGCGTGTGGCAGTGATCTGGCGAAGGCAGCAACGGCCTCTGCGAGCATCGGGTTCTCCGTGATCGAGCTACGTCCCACAAGCGCAACAACAGGGCCGTTTGCGAGGGTCTCCGTCACCGCCTCGTAACCGGCGTCGCCATGGGCCAGCTTCCTGAGAATCTCGGGTCCCGACCCTGCGCGGTACCGGAGGGAGTGTGTCGCTATCGAGTCGAGGCCCGTCGAATACGGGCTCACAACGACGAGCGCGGCGCCGTTACGCACTGCCTTTCTGACCCTCAGGTACAGAACGGGGAGCGTCTCTTTGAGGTCGGGTCCCCAGACCAGAATCGTGCTTGCGGCGTCGAGGTCGCTGATTGTCCCCCTTGCTGTGATCGATGAAGCCAGATGGGGGTCGAGGCCGTCTCCGAGCTGCGCGTCGATGTGGGGTGAGCCCACGACGGTTCGCATGAACTTCGCCAGCGCGAACGCTTCCTCGTTAGTGCCGTTCGCCCCACCGATCGCTCCCACCTCGGTGCCGACGTGGCCGCCGAGACGCATCGCTACCAGCTCTACCGCCTCGGACCAGGAGGTCTCCTTGAACCCGTCGCCGTCTCGCACGAGCGGTGTGGTGATCCGGTCAGGGGATCGGAACGCTGAGAATATGAAGCGATCCTTGTCCGAGAGCCACCCTTCGTTGACCGCGTCGTTTTCGGCACCGTAGACCCTGAGGATCTTACCGCGCGACGTGTGCACATCGACAGACGATTGCACGGAGTCAACGAGGGAGACAGACCTGACAGACTCCAGATCCCACGGCCTCGCCTTGAATCGGTAATCGACGGACGTGAGCGCCCCGACCGGGCACACCTGGACCGTGTTCCCAGAGAAGTAGGAAGAGAACGGCTCGTTCGGAAAGGTGTTGATCTGGACATAGCTGCCGCGGTCGATAAACTCGAGCAGAGGGTCGCCCGCGATGTCGTCTGCGACACGTACGCAGCGGTCGCACACCACGCAGCGCTCACGGTCGAGGAGCACAAGTTCAGACACCGGAATCGGCTTGGTGAACGTGCGCTTCTCTTCGATGAACCTGCTCTCGCCCGCTCCAAACGCGAGGGCCTGGTCCTGCAGCGGGCACTCGCCCCCCTTGTCACACACGGAGCAGTCCAGTGGGTGGTTGAGGAGGAGGAACTCGAGGATGCCCTCCTGGGCCTTCTTGACAACGTCCGTTTCGGTGTGAACCACCATCCCATCAGTGACAGGCACGGTGCAGGAAGTCGTGAGCGCGCTGCCGCGCGGACCTTCGACCTCAACGAGGCACATCCGGCACTTCCCGACCGGCGCGAGCTTGTCGTGATGGCAGAACCGGGGAATGTACTCCCCCACTCGCTCCGCGGCGGTGATGAGGCGTTCGCCTTCCGGGACGTCATGCTCGACGCCGTTGATGATGATCGAGACCGTGCCGTGCTCAGCCAACGCGGACCTCGCTTCGGGCGATCATCGCTTCGAGCTCTGGCCTGAACCAGCGTGTGATCGACGTGATCGGCGACACTGCGGATGGGCCGAGGGGACAGATCGTGGTCATCAACGGCGGCCACACGAGTCCCGGTGAGATGTTGTCTGCGATGTCGAGGAGAAGGTCGATGTCCTCAGGACGACCATTCCCGTCGAGAATCCGCTTGAGCACGGCTTCGAGCCAGGAAGTCCCTTCCCGGCACGGCGTGCACTGGCCGCATGACTCGTGAGCGAAGAAACGGAGGATGCGATGCGCGGCCGCGACAACATTCGTCGTCTCGTCCATGACGATGACGGCGCCAGCGCCGATCATCGAACCGTTCGCTGCGACGTCATCGATCGAGACGATCGTGTCGAGGTGCTCGTCTGGCACGAACCACGGAGCAGACGCGCCGCCGGGGATCCAGGCCTTCAGCGCCCTGCCATCCGGAATGCCGCCGCCGATGTCGAAGATCAGTTCCCGCCACGTCATCCCCATGACGATCTCGTAGTTGCCCGGCGCGTTGATGTGACCCGACATGCTGAGCATCTTCGTGCCCGCCGACCGCTCTGGTCCGATCGCCGCATAGGCGGCGCCGCCGTTGCTCGTGATCCATGGGATGTTCGAGATCGACTCGACGTTGTTGACGATCGTGGGCTTCGAATACAGGCCTTCGACCGCTGGGAACGGGGGCTTGAGCCTCGGCTCGCCACGACGGCCTTCGAGGCTGTTGAGGAGCGCCGTCTCCTCCCCACAAATGTATGCGCCGGCGCCGAGATGGAGCGTCACGTCGAGAGCGAACCCGCTGCCACGCACGTCGTCCCCAAGGTAGCCGGCCTCATATGCCTCGTCAACTGCACTCTGGAGCCTGCGAGCAGCCTTCGGGTATTCGCCCCGGATGTAGACGAACGCGTGGTGCACATCAAGTGCGAAGCTTGAGATGATGATGCCTTCAAGGAGCTGATGGGGGTCGCGCTCGGTGAGTTGCCTGTCGTTGAACGTGCCCGGCTCCGACTCGTCACAGTTGACGACGAGGTATCGCGGCTCATCTGGAGCGAGGAATCCCCATTTGACGCCCGTCGGGAAACCCGCCCCTCCCCGACCGCGCAAGTTGGAGGCCTTGACCTCCTCGATGATGTCGTCTCTGGACATCTCGGTGAGGGCCTTCGTGAGGGCCTCGTAGCCGCCGGTGGCGAGGTAGCGGCTCAGCGTGTGGCTGTCGGTCGGATGGGCATCCATGCGCGTGGTGAGGATCTTGGTCGTCATCGTCCCGCGGATCCGCCGCCGACCGATCCGCCACCAACCGATCCATAGGGACCGAACGCCGGTATCGGCCTGACTGCACCCTCAGAGTCCGTCGAACCCCACTCGAAGGACCGCCGCCCGCCGAAGAGCTGCTGCATCTCGTCAGTGAGTATGACCTCAGGCCTGGTCGCCGTGAGCCACTTGATGAGCGCAACGGCCTTCTCCGGGGTTACTCCCTCGATCAGCTCGTAGTTGACCTGCACCGCCGGCGCTCCCCCGCAGGCGCCGATGCACTCGACATGCTCAACAGTGATGGGCCGCTCGGCTGCGGCCTCGCCTGCTACGTCGCCGATTGAGGACTCGACAGCGGCGAGGACGTCGTCCGCGCCGCCGAGATAGCAGGAGATGGAGGTGCAGACCGATACGAGATAGTCACCGACTCCGCCGCGCTTGAACATCGTGTAGAACGACGCGACGGATTGCACCTGGACGGGGGTGATGCCCGTCAGCTCGGCGACCTCACGCATCGCGTCATCGGATACGTACGCATGCTCAAGGCTCGCGATGTACAGCAGCGGCATCAGAGCCGAACGTTTTTCGGGGTAAGAAGCGATAATCCGCTTTGCTCGTTCCTGGTTGTCATGGCTCCAGTTGCTGATCACGGCGGTCATCGGTCAACGTCCCCGAGCACGGGATCGGTGGAGGCCAGGGCCGCTATGACGTCTGCGATCAACGAATCCGTCATCATCGCCGGCAGTGCTTGGACCGCAGCGAACGACGGCGCTCTCCAGCGCAGGCGCCACGGCCGCGCCCCTCCCTTTGAGACGATGTACGCTCCGATCTCACCCCTCGGGCCCTCAACTGACTGGTACGCCGTTCCGGGAGGAACGTTCGCTCCTTCGGTGAAAAGCTTGAAGTGGTGAATAAGGGCTTCCATGGACTCGTTGATGCGCGCTCTCGGAGGCGGCGTCACCTTGGCGTCCGTGCTGCGATAGTCACCTGACGGAATCGTCGCGACGATCTGCTCAGCGATGCGGAGCGACTGCCGGATCTCGTCGATCCGGACCTTGTACCTGTCGAACGAATCTCCATGCTTCCCGAGCGGGACATCGAACTGATACTGGTCGACGCCGCAGTATGGGGCGGCCTTGCGCAGATCCCAATCGACGCCCGATGCTCGCGCCACGGGACCGGTGACGCCGTACTGCTTGACTTCGGCCGGTGTGAGGACGCCGACGCCGAGCGTCCGATCGAGGAAGATCGGATTCTCGTTCAAGATCTCCTCGTACTCGTCAACGCCGTCGTTGACCTTCTTGATCAGGACCACGACGTCTTCTTCCCAGCCGTCTGGGAGGTCGGCAGCCACACCACCGACCCTGATGTAGTTGTGGTTCATGCGCAGACCGGTTGTCTTCTCGAAGAAATCGAGGCAGATCTCCCTCTCCCGCCAACCGTAGATCATCATGGAGAGAGCCCCAATATCCATCCCCATGGTCGCTGTGGAGAGAAGGTGGCTCGACACGCGGTTGAGTTCTGTCATGAGGATGCGGATCGCACTCGCGCGAGCCGGAACTTCGAGCCCGAGGAGCTGCTCGGTCGCGAGAGAGAACGCGAGTTCGTTGTGGAACGGCGCCAGGTAATCCATCCGCGTGACGTTTGTCGACCCCTGGGAGTAGCTGAGCGTCTCAGCCGTCTTCTCCATCCCGGTGTGGAGATAGCCGATGATGGGTTTCACCCTGACAACGGTCTCTCCTTCGAGCTCGAGATGGAGGCGGAGCACGCCGTGGGTCGATGGGTGTTGAGGCCCCATGTTGATGATCTGGCGCTCGTCGTCGATGACGCGCTCCGGCACGACGTAATCGTCGTCGACAGCCACCCCCCGCTGGATGTCGAGCGCCGGATCCAGGTCGCTCGGCAGGAGCTCCTGGCTGCCTTCGTCTGTGGCGTGAGCGAACGGCATCCGCTCCTCGGTGCCTGAGACCCAAATCTCGTGCTGCGTGCGTCGAGCCTCCTCGACGGTCTGTTCGGGCTGCACGGTTTCGAGGTCGCCATTCGGCTCTCCCGCTTCCATGTTCTCTGGCGCGTCGCTCATAGATCCGCGCTCCCGGCCTTGAACTCGACCGGCACCTCACCGATGTCATAGTCCTTCCGCAGAGGATGCCCGACCCAGTCGTCAGGCATCAGGATGCGGGTGAGGTCCGGGTGGCCGGGGAAGTCGACGCCAAGGAGGTCATACGCTTCGCGCTCGTAAAAATTGGCGCCCTGGAACACATCGGTGATCGTCGGCACGGTGGCGCCGTCATACGGCACCCGTGTGGAGACGAGGATGCGCTCCTTGGCGGTCATCGAGAGGAGGTTCAGCGTGACTTCGAACCTCGGGGCTTCGGTGAAGTGGTCTACGGCGAAGAGATCGATGAAGGTGTCGAAACCGATCTCGTGGGCGTGAAGGGCGAAGCCGACCCAGTCGGAGACGGGGATCGTGATCGCGTGGTAGGTGGTCTCGCTCGACGCGTAGGACCGAAGCTCCACCTCGGCTGCATCGAACGGTTCGACGAGTGTTGCGATGAGTTCGTTCATTCAGAAGATCCCGGTCGATCGCTGGATCTCACCGGACATGATCTTTTCGTGCAACGTCAAGATCCCGTGCATGAGAGACTGCGGGCCGGGAGGACAGCCAGGCACATAGATGTCGACAGGCACGATCACGTCGACTCCTTGGACCAGCGCGTAGTTGTTGAACATGCCACCCGTAGACGCACACGCGCCCATGGCTATGACCCATTTCGGTTCCGCCATCTGGTCGTACACCTGCCTGAGCACGGGCGCCATCTTCTGGCTCACACGACCAGCGACGATCATGAGGTCTGCCTGGCGCGGTGATGCGCGGAAGACCTCCATTCCGAATCTCGCGAGGTCGTTGTGGGCCGCACCCGTTCCCATCATCTCAATGGCGCAGCATGCAAGCCCGAACGTCGCGGGCCACATTGAGCGTGTGCGCGCCCAGTTCACACCCTTGCCGATGGTCGACAGGAGGAATCCAGGATCGGTGGCGACGCTCGCCATCAGGCCGCCTCTTC
>JASJYA010000130.1 GCA_030125685.1 Actinomycetota bacterium | reverse complement strand
ATCCTTTCAATCGAACGAGACCTCAAGCACTGCAACGACTTCCGGCACCATCGCGTCCCATTCAGCGTCCTCAGCGCGCGTCACGGTCACGAAATCTGCTGTCATGAACACCGACATGACACCATCGATACCGAACAAGGGAGCGATTCGCTTGTCCGAGCCGTCCGCGCTCGTCGCTGTAGCGGTTCCCCCGACCGGTGAGCCGACGTTGAACTTCATCGCTCGGGGGTTCGGCGTTGTCTCAACGGTGATGCCCATTACGGTCCTTCTATCGCTGGATCCGAATCGTAGCGGTGGCGGATCATGATGCTCGGCGCCGACGTCGGAGGTACCTTCACCGATCTCGTACTTGTCGTGGAAGGCGAGGTCCTAACGGCGAAACTCCCGACGTCTGAGCACCAGGAGGATGCCATCGCCGCCGGCATTGATGAGCTCGCCTGCGGATCGACGGTGGACGTCTTCGTGCACGGAACCACGATTGCGACAAATGCCCTGCTGGAACGCAAGGGTGCGCGAACGGCGCTCGTGACCGATGCAGGTTTCGAAGACATCATCGAGATCGCGAGACAGGATCGGCCTTCGCTCTACGACCCGTACGCCGACCGTCCGACCCCCCTTGTCGACCGTTCGATGCGGATCGGGGTCGGCGGTGTGTCACTGCCCGCAGTTCCGGAAGCTGACTCGATCGCGATTGCTCTTGTCAACGGGCATGTCGATCGTGACAGAGAACAGGAACTTGCCACGGTCATCGCCCGGCAGCAGCCCGGCGTTCCCGTGTGCCTCTCCTCCGTCGTTGCGGGGGAGTTCCGAGAGTACGAACGTATCTCAACCACGGTGCTCAATGCATATCTGACTCCCATCACTTCGACTTACCTCAGGGCGCTCGACAGGCGGCTTGTAGAACCCGGGATAGTCGGGAGCCTCGGCGTGATGCGCTCGTCGGGAGGGTTGATGGACGTCGCAGACGCCTCGGCGCTCCCGGCTGCGGTCCTCCTGTCGGGACCGGCTGGTGGAGTGGTCGCCGCGGCTGCCTTCGCGCAGGAACTCCGGCACGACCGGGTCGTTTCGTTCGATATGGGCGGAACGTCCACCGATGTCTGCCGGATCGAAGAGGGCGTTATCGAGGTGTCCTATGAACGAAGCATTGACGGCTACGTATGCCGCCTCCCATCGGTGGGAGTGCACACGGTCGGGGCCGGTGGTGGCTCGATCGCCTGGGTCGATCCCGGCGGCGCACTGCGAGTCGGACCCCGGAGCGCCGGGGCGAAGCCGGGCCCTGCCTGTTACGGCCAGGGCGGCACGGCGCCGACCGTAACCGATGCGAACGTCGTTCTTGGGCGAATCGCGCCTGAAACGAAGCTCGGTGGTCGTCTTAGACTTGATCGGGCGGAGGCCGAAGCGGCCATCGGCGCGCTCGCCGGGCAGCTCGGACTCTCCGTTGTTGACACGGCGCTCGGGATCGTTCGGATCACCGAGGAGGTGATGGCTGGCGCGATCAGGACCGTGTCCGTGGAGAAAGGGAGCGATCCGCGCGGAGCGCATCTCCTCGCCTTCGGTGGAGCAGGTGGTCTGCACGCGACAGCGCTTGCTCGTGCGCTCGGGATGTCCGGGGTGATCATCCCTCCCTTCGCCGGTGTGTTCTCCGCGCTCGGCCTGCTCCTCGCGCCACCTCGGGCTGACGCGCAACGAGCGGTTCTCGTGAGTGATGACGACTTCGGACCAGTTGAGATCGCGGCCGATGAGCTGAATGACGAAGTCATTGCTGCGCTTGCGCGGGCGGGCTTTGACGACGCTACGGTGTCGTTCTCGGTCGATGCGCGGTATCTCGGGCAGGCACACGAGATCTCCGTTGCGTGGCGACCCGGTGAGCGTCTGGCGGACGTTCGATGGCGATTCGATAGCGTGCACCGCACACGCAACGGTTTCGATAGACCGGACGACGCTATCGAGATCGTTGCGGTGCGCGGCGTCGGCCTCGCCGCTCCCGCGCTGACGATCGAAGACGTCTCGCAGTGGCGTCCCACCACGGAGCAATCCGATACCTACTGTGATGTCACAGCCGATGTCGGAACGGTGTCTGCTCGAATCGTGGCCAGGTCCGCACTGCAGGTAGGCGATGTGATCGAAGGTCCCGCGGTTATCGAGGAAGTCGAGTCAACTACGTACCTCTCGCCGGGTGACATTGCGGTGGTGCACGAGTCCGGAGCGATCGAGGTGACATGGTGACTATCGACCAGATCGCACTTGAGGTGATACGCAACCAGATGTCGAGCATCGCGGAAGACATGGGCGTCGTGTTGCGGATGACAGCATTCTCGCCCAACATCAAGGAACGAGCAGACTGCTCTGCCGCGGTGTTCACCCCTCAGGGCGAGATGCTTGCTCAGGCGGAGCACATCCCCGTGCACCTCGGTTCGATGCCTGCGTCGGTGGCGGCGATCATCGAGCGGTTCGGAACAGAGCCGGAACCCGGCATCCAGTACGCGGTCAATGATCCATTTCAGGGCGGGACGCATCTCAACGACCTCACCCTCGTCCGGCCGGTTCACGGCGCCGGCCGGCTCGTGGCGTGGGTGGGCAATAGAGCGCATCATGCCGACGTCGGAGGAGAGGCGCCAGGGTCGATGCCTGCCCACGCAACTCGTCTCGACCAGGAGGGGGTGGTCGTGCCCCCGATGGTGGCTGTGCGTGATTCAGTGTGGACAGAGGAGTTCATTGAGCCCTTCCTCGCCGCCACTCGCACTCCGACTGAGAGGCGCGGAGACCTCGCTGCCCAACTTGGAGCGAACGAGGCAGGCGCTATTCGGCTCGCTGCGCTCATCGAGCGGTACGGCGCTAGCGCGCATCAAGGCCTGTCGATAGCTCTCATGACGTACGGTGAGCGGCGAATGTGCGCCGCGATCACTGCGCTGCCTGACGGGACAGCGACGTTCACCGACCACATGGAGTGGAAGGGTGATCTCATCCAGATCACGGCCAGTGTCACAGTTGCAGGAGACGAGCTGACCGCTGATCTGTCCGAGTCAGCCGACCAGGTAATGGGCAACATCAACGCCGTACGTGCAGTTACGGAATCCTGTCTCTCGTACGCGGTCCGGGTTGCGACCGATCCGACGATTCCGGCGACGGGTGGCGCCCACCGGCCTCTCCGTCTCGTGACTCGACCGGGTTCGATCGTCGACGCCGCACCCCCGGCAGCCGTCGCCGCGGGAAACGTTGAGACATCTCAGCGGATCTCCGACACGATCCTCGGTGCGTTGGCCACGTTCGCACCTGACCGCGTGCCCGCTTGTGGACAGGGTACGATGAACAACGTGCTGATCGGTAACGACAGCTTTGCCTATTACGAGACCGTCGCCGGCGGCCAGGGGGCGCGACCGAAGCGGGATGGCCAGTCAGGTATCCAGACCGGCATGACGAACACGAAGAACACGCCGATCACATCCCTTGATACACACTATCCGTTCACGGTCACCCGCTACAAGCTTCGGAGGGGCAGCGGAGGGGCAGGCCGGTTTGTCGGGGGCGATGGCATCGAACGTGGTATCCGGTTCAACGAAGCCGCTACCGTGTCCCTCATGGGCGAACGCCGCCTCACTGCCCCCTGGGGTCTCTCGGGAGGTGGAGATGGCGCCGTCGGTGAGGATTGGTTGATACGCGCAAACGGAGACCGTACCCAACTGCCATCCAAGTGCACCGTCGAGGTCGAACCCGGAGACGAGCTTCTCGTCTTCACCCCCGGCGGCGGCGGCTGGGGTACGCCCTCATAGCCACCCGATCCAGGATGTCCCCGGAGCGGTTGATTCCTCGAGTAGATCTTGAAGCGCTCTGACGAGGTTGGTCGGATACGCGAGCGACGCTCGATTGAACCGGTTCGGGTTCGTGAAGACGATCCCGGCATGGTTGCGGCCATCGCCTGCCCACAGGCTTGCGAGGATCGAGAAGTCCGCGATGTTCTCGGTGACGACGCAGCGATCAGCTCTTGTCGCGTATACCAGAAGGTCTGCGTCCGAGAGACCGCGAAGTCCGGGATCCGCTGCAATGGCCACGACGTCCCATCCCTCCTCGGTGAGTCTCTGGGCGATGCGCGGTGCGTGCATCTCGTCGAGGAGGAGCTTCACGTCCCGAGGAGCTCTTGTTGGCGCCGCCACGCAGCCTCCGCCTCGTCAGCGAGTTCGCGGCGTCGTTGCAGGTCTGCATCGATCTCATCCGTGTAGTCGGCGTAGTAGGCCATTGCGGCGTCGACCAACACGTCGGCGACACCGAGCAGTTCGGCGGCCCGGGATCTGCGCTGAGGCACGGGTACGTCCCCGCCCACAATGGTCCCGATAACATCGGCGACTTCGGGGCCTCCGACAAGCATAGGCCGTCTCCCAGCTGGTCCGTCGCGGAACAAGACCATCGGGTGCGCCTCCATGCGGAGCCCTTCATCGATGAGGCGCTCTGCGAGCGTCGAGACACCTACGTTGTCTCTGTGCGCGCTGGCCTTGAGCCGCCGATGCAGCGGTTCGTCGGAGAATCGGATGGATACAACAGGCATGACTACAGTGTAGTTAACCGTCGCCGTACTGTCCAGGGGGTGGATGCGAGTTAGATTCGGGGTGAAGGCGGAGGTGCGCCATCAAGTACACGGATCACGAAGGGCGGACTATCGACTTCGGCCGAACGGCTGAGGACTACGACCGCTTCCGGCCCGGCTTCCCTGCAAGCTTCTTCGACCGCTTGCTGGAGGGAGGCTGGATGGCGCCTGGTCAACGGGCCCTCGATCTCGGGACCGGCACAGGCACGCTTGCCTTGGGATTCGCAGCACGCGGGCTCGATGTCACCGGCCTCGACGTTGCACG
>JASJYA010000037.1 GCA_030125685.1 Actinomycetota bacterium | reverse complement strand
ACAGGTGACAGGTGACAGGTGACAGGTGACAGGTGACAGGTGGTGTCTGTGTTCATGTCCACATCCCTACCTTTGCATCAACGGCCTGATACCAATCTTCCATCATCGCGCCCACGGGGTCGGTTTCGCCCCGATAGTCATGCCACCAGATCGGCGCCTCGATCCAGATCTTCACAGCCGTGCGCCTGAACGCGCTCTCCCCCGGCGCGAGCGAGTGCTGCGTTCCGACGATGGCTATCGGCACAAGGGGCGCCCCCGTCATCCAGGCGAGCCAGGCGGCGCCGCGGGCCGGAGGATCCTCCCCCCACCGTTCAACGCGTCTCCCTTCGGGAAACAGGCCCACCACCCCACCTGACTCAAGGTGACTGATCGCCTCACGCATGGCTCGAATCGGATACCCGTCCCTGTCGAGCGAGATCGCGCCGAAGAAACCCAAGGCAAGATCGAGTCCTCGCGAGACCCCGAATATCTCATCGACGGCGAGGAACCGGACGTACCGGTCGAGATTCATGCCGAGCAGCGGTGGGTCGAGATGCGAGAAGTGGTTGGCGGCGATCACGACCGAGCCGTCGCCCGGAATATTCACGCCACCTTCGACCTCGAGGTCGAAGAACGCGCGAGACAGAAGTCGATTTGGTGTTCGGAGTACCCGGGCGAGAGACCTCGGAAGGGCCAAGTCGAGATCAGGCCCGAACTCACGCATAGACGCCCAGGTCGAGAAAGAGAGCGGCAAGAGCGAGACCCGGTCGCTGATTGGCGTTCAGGGCTTCGATCGTATCGAGAACCCGTGATGCGTTCTGAACGGCATTCTCTATCGTCACTCTGGTAAATGCAGCCACTTCTATGTCCGTGTTTTGGACCGGCGCGCCGAGTTGAGCGCTCGCTGTGTCGCGATAAAATGTCGCTAGGAGTTCGAGGCCTGTGACGAAGAGAGCATCAGACGCTCGACCGATCTCTCGTTCTTGGCGCTCAATCACCGCTTTCGGAGCGTCTCCGTTCGGATGGTCCCTTGCGAGTTCTGATTCCTGGCGTCGTTTCACCGCTTCGAGGAGCGGCTCGGTGGCTTCCATGACTTCGGCCGCCAGCCTGTAGGCGTCCCCTGGATGATCGGTGACTCGCTCCGGCACCGAAAGCCAGGTGTCTCGAAACGCCGCGACCCTCGGTTCCTTCGCAAGAGCGACAGCCAAACCGGGGCGACCTCCCGAGATTCGCGCCGCCTCTAGCGCGCGATCAGAATCGATGCCGAACTCAATCAGGCCTGCCGCTATATCGGCCTCAGGGACACGTCCGAACACGATGGTGCGACACCGGCTCGCAATGGTCGCAGGCAGATCGTCCTCTGACTCGGCCACAAGCACGAAGGTTGTCGACGCAATCGGCTCTTCGAGTGTTTTGAGGAGCGCGTTCGCAGCCTCATCAGTAAGCGTCGAGGCCTCCTCAAACAGGAACACCTTACGGTCGGCTTCGAGCGGCGACCTGACTGCCGCAGCGACAACACTTCGGGCCTGGTCGACCGTGATTGATGAGCGACCCTCGGGAGCGATCAGAACGAGGTCGGGGTGCGATCCCGCCTTGGCCCTGCGGACGGCGTCGACGACCTCGCCTCCGACGAGTGCCGCAGCGAAACGTCGAGCAACACTGGCTTTGCCCACGTTGGACGGTCCGACGAAGAGGTAGGCCTGGGCGGGTGACTCAAGTTCGGACTCGAGCAGCTTGAGAACGCCACCGTGGCCGACGAGATCGGCGAAGCGCGTCATGGCGCTACTCCCAGGTAGGAGATCACGGCGTCGACCACGTCGTCCTCGGGAAGCGAGGCATCGACCACGAGAAACCTATCGGGTTCCTCCTCCGCAAGGTCGTCAAAGGCTTGCGCCACCTTCTCGTGGAAGATCGCTGCCTCGTTTCCGATCCTATCTCCCTCCGATTGCCGGGCGACGCCGACACCGGGTTCAATCCGCAACAGTACGACGAGGTCAGGCCAGACGCCGTCGAGTGCGACATCGTTCAGGTCGAAAATTTCGTCAAGTCCGAGACCTCGACCACCTGCTTGATAGGCAAGCGATGAATACGCGCTGCGATCCGATAGCACCCATCCCCCCTCCGCCAGCGCAGGAGCGACAACTTCAGCGACGAGCTGCGCTCTCGAGGCTGCGAAAAGGGCGGCCTCTGCGCGCGGGGTGATGTGGTGGTCGGTCAAGAGCAGAATCTCTCGAATCTTCTCGCCTACCTCCGTGCCGCCTGGCTCACGCACCAGCAGAACGGTCTCACCGGCGGCTTCGAGGTGGTCTGCGACGCGTTTGGCGATCGTCGACTTTCCTGCGCCTTCGACGCCTTCGAACGCGATGTAGCGGGCGCCGGTGAATCGGTGATCGTTGGTCATAGCTCCAGTCTCGCAGAAGTCAGAGCACAGATTTCGGATGTCGGATGTCGGCTCTTCACTTCTTCTTCCTGGCCGAACCCTTCGCTCGTTTTTCTGCTAGGCGGTCCGAGGCGTGTTCGACGGTGACGTTCTCGATTGTCTCGGCCTTTCGGAACGAGACGTTCGTCTCGCCGTCTGTCATGTAGAGCCCGAAACGCCCGTCCTTGACGACGATCTCTCTGCCGGTCACAGGATCGGGACCAAGCTCTGCGAGAGGAGGCTTGGCGCCTCGTCGCTGTCGGGGCTGTGCGAGGAGAGCAAGCGCGTCCTCGAGGGTGACCGTGAACAACTGCTCCTCGGTTTCGAGCGAACGGCTCTCCCTCCCCCACTTGACGTACGGCCCGTACCGTCCGTTCAGAGCCTCGATCGGGGCGCCGTCGTCGGGGTGGGCGCCGACGACACGTGGGATCGTCAACAGATTGAGTGCCTCTTCAAGCTCGATCTCATCGAGCGACATCGTCTTGAAGAGCGACGCCGTCTTCGGCTTCTCCTTCGTGCCTGCGTCTCGCTCGCCGAGCTGTACGTATGGTCCGAAGCGCCCCGCCTTCGCGAATACCTCGAGGCCTGAGCCTGGATCAGTGCCCAGCGACCGATCACCGCTCGGGGCTGCGAGCAGTTCAAGAGATCGTTCGAGGGTCAGTTCGTCAGGCGGGAGATCCGGCGGTATGGACGCCCGCCGCTCCCCGTGCTGAAGATAAGGGCCGTACTGGCCCGCGCGCGCGACGATCGGCTGGCCGTCCTCACCGACCCCTATCGGGAAGGAGTTCACAGCCTTCGGGTCGATGCGATCGAGCACGTCCTCGGCCACAAGCGCCTTGAGACCTGGCGACCCGTTACCGTTGTAAAAGGCGTCGAGATACGGGACCATCTCCTGTTCGCCGGAAGCGATGCGGTCGAGGTCCGCCTCCATCCGCGCCGTGAAGTCGTAGTCGACGTAGTCGGAGAAGAACTGCTCCAGCAGGCTGACAACACTAAAGGCCCGCCACGTCGGGATGAGAGCGGTTCCCTGTTTTCTGGCGTACTCGCGGTCAAGGATCGTCGCGATGATGGACGCATAGGTAGAGGGCCGCCCGATGCCGAGTTCCTCAAGACGCTTGATAAGCGACGCCTCCGTGTAACGCGCCGGAGGTTTTGTCTCGTGATCCGTCGCGTCGAGCTCCACGACACGCACTGCGTCGCCCTCATCCATGTGCGGCAGGTGCGTCTCTTGATCGTCAAGTGCAGCGTCGGGATCATCCCGGCCTTCGACGTAGGCTCGAAGAAAACCGGGGGAGGTTATCGTGCGACCGGACGATTGGAACCCGCAGGTGCGTGCGTCAAGGGTGTCTGCCTCGATCCGTACGATGAGGCTCTCCCCCTTCGCGTCGTTCATTTGGGATGCGACCGTCCGCATCCAGATGAGCTCGTATACCCTGGCCTCATCAGACGAAGCGCCGAAGTTGGCTGCCGCCGCTGAAATGTCTTGAAAACGGTCACCCGCTGGGCGGATCGCCTCGTGGGCTTCCTGGGCGCCCTTCGTCTGTTTGCCGTAGGACCGCGGCTTGGCGGGGAGAAAACTCGGTCCGTACCGTTCAGCTACCAGGGAACGCGCGGCCTGGACGGCCGTCGACGAAAGGTTCGTTGAGTCTGTTCGCATGTAGCTGATGTAGCCGGCTTCATAGAGACGCTGCGCCGCGCTCATCGTCCGACCGGCGCCGAACCGGAACTTGCGGCCAGCCTCCTGTTGGAGAGTCGATGTACGGAATGGGGGATACGGCCTGCGTGTGTATGGTTTGCGCTCGACGTCCACAACTGCGAACTCCGATTCGACGAGGCCGGTTGACAGGTCCACGGCGTCCTGGTTCGTGAGGAGCAGACGATCCCTTCGGAGCTCGCCATCTGCGCCGAAGTCCGCCCCCTCCGCAACCCGCACGCCATCGACGGTCTTCAAGGCGGCCGGGAACTCGGTCTCATCTGTAGCGAGGACAGCCTTGAGCCCCGTGTACTCCGCTCGCACGTGGGCGATGCGCTCACGCTCGCGCTCGACGAGGATGCGCGTGGCGGGCGATTGGACTCGCCCGGCCGAGAGACCTTTCTGCACCCGGCGCCACAGAACAGGTGACACCTCGTACCCGAACAGCCGGTCGAGGATCCGCCGCGTCTCTTGAGCCTGGACGAGAGGGAGATCGATCTCTCGAGGATTCGCCGCAGCCTCCAAGATCGCGGCCTCTGTGATCTCATGAAACACCATGCGGCGCACCGGCACCTTCGGCTTCAGCTCCTCGACCAGATGCCACGCGATTGCTTCCCCCTCGCGGTCCTCATCAGTTGCGAGATACAGCTCGTCGACCAGCTTGAGCTTCGCCTTGAGCAACCTCACCTGCTTCTTGGAAGAGTCTGTGACGATGTAGATCGGCGTGAAGTCGTTGTCGACGTCGACACCGAAGCGAGTGCTCTTCCAGAGGCCGCGCTTCTTCTCCGGCAGGTCAGCCGCACGGGCGGGTATGTCGCGAATGTGGCCGATCGATGACTCAACGATGAAGTCATCTCCAAGGAAACGACTGATGGTCTTGGCCTTGGCGGGCGACTCAACGATAACGAGCTTCTTGGTCATGGTTTCCTGGTTCGGATCTTGTCGGAATACAGATTTACGTGAGTCGCGACGCCATGTCAAGAGTCACGACGGGCAGGAACTTACACCAGATACGGATCAAAACCTGCATACAGACGTTCCACAACCCTCCCCCACGTGTATTCATTGACCACGAATTCGCGGCCTCTCTCCCCCATTTCACGAGACGTAGCAACGTCCGAAAGCATGATATCGAGCCCCTCGACGATGGCGTCGACATCCGAAACGACGAAACCACTCGCACCCGGGAGCACCGTCTCGGGTGAACCGCCTGAGTCGCCTGCAAGCACAGGCAGCCCCGTTGCCGCCGCTTCGAGAAACACGAGACCGAGTCCCTCGACTTCCAGTCCGCCCCAGCGCGACTTGCACGGCATGCAGAACACGTCCATCCGTCGATACAGTCCGGCAAGCTCCTCCCACGGCACGTCGATCTCGAATCGCGCCTCGACGCCGAGAGAGGCGGCCTTCTTACGCAGCGCCGCCTCGGTTCTCCCCCTGCCGACGAAGAGCACCTCGACATCGCGATCAAGCTTCGCAACAGCTTCGAGGAGGCGATCCTGCCCTTTGCGCGGCACGAATCTACTCACACATCCAACGACGGGTACCGGATTGTTCGGCGCCGCGTCCGGCGGTGTGAACGTCTCGATCTCTACCCCGGCGCCGAGGAACTCGACAGGCCGACCAGAGATCCGTTGCACCTTGCGGGCCGTGAAACGGCTCACCGCGAAGCGGACGTCCGCCGAGGCGAGAACTCTCCCGAGAACCTGCCGGAGACCTGGAACCGCTCCGAGGATCGTGACCTCGGCGCCATGGCTCAGGACGCCCGTCGGCGCGCCGATCCGGTCACGAAGCCGATCGCCGAGGAACGCGAGCGGATGAGGAGCGCCGAACAAGATCGCGTCTGGCTCGAACTGCTCTGCAGCCTCCAGAATGGTGGCTCTCGTCTTTGCCGTCGGCAGCATGTACGTTGCGTGGCCGCGCGTCACGCCGCTTTCGTCCAGATCCGTCGCGCTGTCTGCCGGAGCAACGACATGCACCTCATCGGGGTACGCAGCAACGAGATTCTTGAGGTACATCTGGATACCGCCGGGTTTCGGCGGATAGTCGTTCGTGACGATGAGCAGACGCACCTCAGGAGTCCATGTGGGGAGCGACGTTGTACGCCGCAAGCACAGGCCCGGTTGGTGAGATTCGGACCTGAGAGAGAGACGAGTTGCGAGGAATAGGGAACCGATCCCTCGTCGCGAACGTGAGTCCCATCACGCTCGTGATGAATGCCCGGATCGCGGCGCCGTGGGACACTGCTGCAATGTGTCCATTCTCCACACCCCCCGCGATGGACTCGACCGCGGCGGCCACGCGCACTCCGGCCTGGGCGAAGGACTCGCCGTCTCTGCCGCGCGGCAGGTCCTGGCCCTCCTCGAAGATGAGTCTGAAGAGTTCGGGATCCTGGACGGCGGCCTCGGCGGTCGTCATGTTCTCCCACCTCCCAAACGACATCTCGATGAAGCCGCCGTCCTCTGTGTGAGCAACGCCCAGAGCGTCACCGATAATTGCCGCTGTCTCAACCGTTCGCCCAAGCGGTGACGTGAACAGCTCCTCGATCGGTGGTGCGACCACCGACGCCGCAGCGACCTGATCGCGTCCAACCGGCGTCAGCGGGCTGTCCGTGCGCCCCTGCCAACGACCTGCAAGGTTTCCCTCGGACTGGCCGTGGCGGTAGAGCGAGACAGTCGTGCCTACCGGTCCGAATTGGGTCGGCACATTCGTGAGATGAGTAGCGTCGTTGAACACCGCGACCTGCCTCGCGCCGTCGTCGCCGATTCGAATCACGGTTGAGGCGGTGTTGTGCGAAGGGATCATCTTGAGTGGACGCAGCGAGACGCCGAGGGTGTTCGCCATGATGGCCCAGATCACACCCCCGTGGGTCACGACAACTGCATTCTGCCCATCACCGAGCGAGGCCACAATCGCGTCGAACGCCGTGGCGACGCGTCTCCCGAACGCAGACATCTGCTCCCCTCCCCCAGGGGCTATGTCTTCGCCTCGGAGAAACGCTTCCATCTCGCCCGGGTAGCGCTCAGTTATCTCAGCAGACGTCATGCCCTCCCACCCACCCACATGGAACTCGCGCCAAGCGGAATCAGGGATCGCGTCACCGATGACTGAGGCGGTGCGCATCGCCCTTGAAAGGTCGGACGACACGAGCACGTCGGATCGCCATCCGTTCTGGCGTCCGGCTAGAGCCGCGAGCTGATCCTCACCATGTGGGGAGATGCCCGAATCGGCGGACCCCTGCCAGCGACCGACACGGTTAGAATTCGTCTCTGCATGACGTATGAGGGTGACTGTCTTGGCCAATGGACTCTCCACCAATGGATTCTTCGACTGCGACGAGCGTAGGCTAGAGCCATGCTTGCGGCATTGATCCTGGCCCAGGAAACATCAGCGCTCACTCTGCCGGTGGGGGAGGAGATCATTGCATGGGTGATCCTCGCGGCTGGATTCGTCGGCCTCTACGTCGTCGTCAGCCGAACGCGGAAGCGTTCATACAGGAAGTACATGAACCGGGCGGATCCTGACGCGGAACGAAGAGCGAATGATCCGGACATGAAGAAGACGGATGAAGGATGACGCTCATCGCCGCCAAACTTCGCGGTTGAAGAGGATCAGGATCGGCAGGATCTCGAGACGACCGACGATCATGAGCGAGACGAGGAGCCACTTGCTCGGCCACGGAAGACCGAGGTAGTTGGACGTCGGGCCCACGTCCCCGAGGCCCGGCCCGACATTGCCGATCGCCGACGCAACGGCAGTGACTGTCGTGACGATGTCGAGGTTCTGACCTGAGATCGAACCGAAGATCGCCATGAGGAACGTACCTGTCATGAACGCGAACATGTATAGGAGGAAGAAGGTCTGCACGGTCTCAACGACGAGGTCAGGAACGGGTTTCTTCCCGATCCGGGTGACGAACACCCCACGGGGGTGGATGAGGCGACGCACGTCGGTATGGGACGCTTCGTACAGGATGAGGAGCCGGTCAGACTTGATGGCGCCGGCTGTCGAACCCGCCATGCCGCCGACGAACATGAGACCAACGATCATTATCCCGAGAGCCGGGATCCAAAGAGCGAAGTCCGCAGTCGCATACCCAGTGGTGGTCACAATCGTCAGAGCCGTGAAGAGGGCGTCTCGAAGGGTCGTGGAGACAGAGCCACCCCATGTCCCGATGGCCATGAACGTCGCAGCTACGAATACGACCCCGAGGTACACCCTGAGGCTCACTGACTTGAAGTAAGCCATCGGATCGCGAGTAGCCACGGTGTAGTGCAGGGCGAATGAAACGCCTGCGATGGCCATGAAGACGATGACCACCCACTGTGAGTATGCCGAGAACGCGCCGAGTGAGCCTGCGCTGGTGCTGAATCCGCCGGTCGACAGTGTTGTGAGCGCGTGGTTGATCGCCTCGAAGAGCGTCATCTCCCCGACCCAGAGGAAGATGGTCTGGGTGACGGTCAGCACGAAGTAGACGAACCAGAGACGTTTCGCAGTCTCGCTGAACCGCGGCGTCAGGCGGTCGGGCATGGGACCGGGAGACTCGGCCCGAGCAAGCTGGACCGCGCCCATGCCGAGGAGCGGCAGCACGGCTACGGAGAGCACGATGATCCCCATGCCCCCGATCCATTGGGTGAGGGAACGCCAGAACAAGATGCCGTGCGGGAGCACACCCGGATCGGGGAAGATTGAAGCGCCCGTGGTTGTGATGCCTGCAGCGGACTCGAAGATCGCGTCAGTGAGGTTGCTGATCACTCCGGTGAACAGGTACGGGAGCGAGCCTGCAACCGTGAGCACGATCCAGGCGAGGCCGACAGTCGCGAAACCCTCGCGGGTGCTCAACTCCCCCGGTCTGTCAAAGGACCTCCACACGGAGTAGCCGATGAGCGTGGTGGTGGCGGCGGCAAGCAACAGGCCGGGGAGATGCGTCCACTCCTGATAGATAGCGCTTACAACCACGGGCGCCAACATCAGAACGCCCAATGAGCCGAGAACCGCGCCAACGACGTGGAGGAGATGGCGCCAGGACATGGGTTCAGCCGGAGAGTTTCTCTGCGATCGAGATGGCCTCGGGGAGAGCGATGACGATCAGGTGGTCACCGACCTGGATCTTGGTGTCGCCGCGCGGCACGAATGCCTCACTGCCCCGCTGTACACCCCCGATGATGAGCGTGTGCGGCAGCGCCAGATCAGCAAGGGTCTTACCGATCGCGCTGCTGTTCGGACCGACCTCGAGTTCGATCGCCTCAGCGTCCGAATCTGAAAAAGTAGCAACGGAGTAGATGACCCCACGGCGTACGAACCGCAGGATCTCGCTGGCGGCGGAGAGACGGGAACTCACCGTTGCGTCAATGCCGATTCCGGATACCAGACCGACGAGGTCGGTGTTGGTGAACCGCGCTATCACCTCTCGCGCCCCGAGTGACTTCGCTACGAGCGCGGCCAGCACGTTCTCTCCATCCCATCCGGTGAGCGCCATTACGGTATCCGTCACGGCGACTCCTTCAGAGCGAAGAAGTTTCGGGTCGATGATCGCGCCGCGCACGGTCACAACACCGGGGAGCTCTTCGGCGATGTGGCGGCACCGACCTCTGTCCGGCTCAATGAGCGTCGTGTGAATGCCGTGTTCGACGAGCATGCCCGCCGTCAATCTCGCAACACGGGTGCTGCCAAGCACAATGACCTTCTCAGCGGGTTTGCTCGACAGTCCCAGCCAGCGGTACGCCTGGTCAATGCTGTCTTTGCGCGCCATCATCAGGATGTGGTCGTGGGCTTCGAGTGTTGTGGCGCCGCGCGCGATGTGCGTCTCGCCGTGTCTGATCACTGCGACGACGAGCCAGTCCCAACCGTCAAGCGATGCTCGCAGATCGGCGAGAGTGCGCCCGACGAAGGATGCTTCAGGATCGATGTAGGCGCCAAGCAGCACGAGCTCTCCGTCGGCAAACTCGATCTTTTCAGCTATGTCACCGCTTGAGGCGAGCTTGAGGAGCTCTCGTGCCGCGGCTTCCCCTGGATCGATGACGAGATCGACTCCGAGAGCCTCGACCTCCGCTTTGAGCTGCGGATCCTCGACCCTGGCTACCTTTCGCGGGATCTTCAGGCGCGTCCCCGCTGCACACGCAAGCACGTTGACGGCGTCCGACGAGCTCACGGCAATGAGCAAGTCAGCGTCCTGGAGGCCGGCCTTTCGAAGCGTCTCGGCTGACGCGCCATTCCCGGTGATGACGAGACAGTCGATTTCAGCCTGGGCCTCTGCGGCGCGGTCGGCGTCAGACTCGACAAGTACCACATCCTGGCCTTCATGCGAGAATTTCTCCGCGAGATACAACCCGACGGCCCCTGCTCCTACGATGACGATACGCATACAGTCCGAAGCCTAGGCGTGTGACAAGCCAGCCGTCAGCTACCAGCAATCAGTAGTCAGCCGGCAACCATCATCTCCGTTCCGAAACCTGACGCCTGAGACCTGATACCTGAAAGCTGTTACAAGATTCCGCCGAAGCTGACGAAGGCCGATGCGAAAATCAGCGAGACGATCGTCATCACTTTGATCACGATATTCATCGAAGGTCCGGCGGTGTCCTTGAATGGGTCACCGACTGTGTCGCCGACGACGGCAGCCTTGTGAGCATCGGATCCCTTGCCGCCGTAGGCTCCTGCCTCAATGAACTTCTTGGCGTTGTCCCATGCTCCACCGGCGTTCGCCATGTAGATGGCCAATAAGAACCCGGAGACCAGGGCGCCTGCAAGCAGACCACCGAGCATCTCGATGGAGATGAATCCAATGACGAGCGGCAGAGCGACTGCCATGGAGCCGGGGATGATCATCTCCCTGAGAGACGCTTTCGTTGAGATGTCGACGCACTTCGCGTAATCGGGCACAACTCCGGGCTTCCCTTCGCGAAGCCCTGGGATCTCGCGGAACTGGCGACGAACTTCCTCGATCATCTGGAAGGCCGCGCGGCCGACGGCCTGGATCGTCAGTGCTGCGAATAGGTACGGGAACATGGCGCCGAGGAAGAGCCCGACAGCGACCCTGATGTCAAGGAGGTTGAAGCCCTCGACACCGACTGCCTGGGCGAAGGTGAAAAAGAGAGCGAGCGATGTGACAGCGGCCGATGCAATCGCGAAGCCCTTCGCGACCGCTGCGGTTGTGTTACCGAGGGAGTCGAGCTGGTCGGTTGCTTCGCGAACCTCAGGGTCGAGCTTCGCCATTTCGGCGATGCCGCCTGCGTTGTCTGCAATCGGACCGTACGCGTCCACTGACACGGTGATGCCGAGGGTCGCCAGGACGCCGATGGCGGCGATAGCGACGCCGTAGATCCCGCCGTTCTCGACGGCGAGCTCGCCTGCCCAGTGAGCGGCCAACATGCCAAGTGCGACCACGATGACGGAGTAGGCGGCAGACTTCTTGCCTTCTGCGATGCCGGCGAGGATGACGGTCGCAGGCCCTGTCTCTGATTGTTTCGCGATCGCTTTGACCGTCTTGTAGTGGTCGGAGGTGTACCACTCAGAGATCTTTCCAACGGTGATTCCGACTGCGAGACCGATGATGACTGCGAAGAAGAATCCCCAGGAGTTCTTGACACCCTCGACGCCATCGAACATCAGCGGCGTGAGGATCGCGACTCCCACAACGGTTATGCCTGCTGCGGACCAGGTCCCGGTGTGGAGCGCCTTGGCCAGGTTGTCTCCCTTCGGTTTGACGAGGAACGAGCCAATGATCGAGGCGCCCATCCCGATGGAGGCGATCATGAGTGGGTAGAAAATCGTCTGGGGGAGAAAGGCGCTCCCTGAGAACACGAGCGCCGCGAATGCGATCGGCGCAATGAGCGATCCGATGTACGACTCGAATAGGTCGGCGCCCATGCCTGCGACGTCGCCGACGTTGTCACCGACGTTGTCCGCAATCGTTGCAGGGTTTCGGGGATCGTCCTCAGGTATCCCGGCTTCGACCTTCCCGACGAGGTCTGCGCCTACATCGGCCGCCTTGGTGTAGATGCCGCCACCGACACGAGCGAAGAGAGCAATCGACGAGGCGCCGAGGCCGATAGCGGTGATGATCTGGACCCAGTTCGAGTCGTTGAGCACGTCGCGGAAAAACCACACGCCGACAGCGAATCCGAGCAATCCGAGCCCTGCAACCGTGAAACCCATAACAGCTCCACCGCGGAACGCTACAGGAAGCGCCTGTGCGGCGCCCCCCTGGCGAGCCGCCTCAGCCGTCCGAGCATTGGCTGCGGTAGCGGTGCGCATGCCGATGAGGCCCGCGGTCCCCGACAGAACGGCGCCGAATACGTAGGCAACGGCGCCCCATGGTCTGCCCCAATCGAGGAGGGCATATATGAGGACCGCCATGAGGGCTACGAAACCAGCGATCGCCGTGTACTCGCGGCGCAAAAACGTCATCGACCCTTCGCGGATGGCGTCCATGAGCTCGACCATCCGGTCGTTTCCGGGCGAGGCCGCGATGACCTGGCGGCCATACACGGCAGCCAAAATCAGCGCCGCGAGGCCCATGGACATGGCGACGTACAGCCAAATGTCGGGATTCACAGAAATCACTCCTGGTGTTGTTTCGGGGGACCTAGGAACCGGCGGCAGTATAGGGGCAGCCAGATACCAGATACCAGACACCAGATACCAGACACCGGATGCCAGATGCCAGAGACACGGGACACGGGACACGGGACACGAGTCTCCATGTCCCGTCTCCAACAGCGAAGCGGTCTCATGTCTCACGTCGGCGAGCGCAGCGGGCCTCTACGCCCTCTCGCGGAGATCGACTCTTCGAATTTTGTCTGAGATCGTCTTCGGAAGCTCGGAGAGGTAGGTGATCTCACGCGGATACTTGTAGGGGGCGGTGATCGCCTTGACGTGGTTCTGGATCTCGAGGGTGAGCTCCTCTGATCCTTCGTAGCCTGGGGCCAGGACGATGAACGCCTTCACGATATTGCCTCGCGCAGCGTCCGGCTTGGCGACTACCGCCGCTTCGGCGACAGCCGGGTGCTCGATCAACGCGGACTCGACCTCGAACGGGCCGATCCGGTACGCAGCCGAGAGTATGACGTCATCGGACCTCCCCACGAACCAGAAGTAGCCGTCCTCGTCGCGATACGCCCGATCACCCGTGTAGTACCAGCCGTGCTGGAACACCCCGGCGGTCTGCTCCTCATCTCGCCAGTACCCGCGAAACAGCCCGACCGGCCACGGGTCGGTGCGAACGGCGATGTTCCCCTCGTCGCCGTCCCCGCAGATGTTCCCGTCGTCGTCGACGACCTCGACGACGATGCCGGGGACAGGACGGCCCATCGAGCCTGGTTTCACGGGGAGGCAGGGGTAGTTGGCGACCAGGCACACGGTCTCGGTCTGGCCGTAGCCGTCGTAGGGAACCATCCCTGTCGCAGCCTTCCAGGTCTCGATGACCTCAGGATTGAGAGGCTCACCGGCACTGGTGCAGTGGCGCAGCGTCGACCAGTCGTAGACGGAGAGATCCATCTGAGCGAACGCCCGATACAGCGTCGGCGGCGCACAGAACGAAGTAACGCCCAGCTCCCCGATCAGGCGAAGCATCCGGTCGAAGTCGGGCTTGCCGACGATGTTCCACATGACCACGGTGGCGCCGACGATCCACTGCCCGAAGAGCTTCCCCCACGCGGCCTTTGCCCAGCCGGTCTCAGATACCGTCCAGTGGATGTCGTCCGGGTTCAGGTCGTGCCAGAAGCGGGCGGTGATCTCGTGACCGAGCGCGTAGGCGCCGACATGTTGCACCATCTTGGGGTGCGCGGTGGTACCGGAGGTAAAGTAGAGGATGAGTGCGTCGTCGGTCCTCGTAGCTTCAACGGACGCGGGCTCGTCGGGCATGGAATCAAGCGCCGCACTGAACGCCGTCCATCCGGGCCGCTCGGCGCCGACGACGAAACGGGCGATGAGGGAGGGGCACTCTTCGACGACTTCGTCGAGACGGGTGGCGCCGGGCTCATCACAGATGGCTGCCACCGCACCCGACTGGTTGATGCGATACGACTGGTCCTTTGGCATCAGTTGCGTGGTACCAGGCATGGGGACCGCCCCGATCTGGAAACAGCCCAGGAGAGCGGCGTACCACTCGACGACCCTGGGCAACTGCACGAACACCCTGTCCCCCTTGCCGATGCCGTGACTCCGAAGGAGGTGGGCCGTTCGGTGGGCGAGACCGGCGAGTTCGCCGAACGTGTAGCGATTGATCGTGACGCCGTCGGACTCAACGGCGATCAGGGCAACCTTGTCGGGGCTCTCCGCGGCTCGAGCGCTGAGCACGTCATTCGTGAAGTTGAAAAACTCGGGCACCTCGACCTGGAAGCCGGCCCTCGTCTCATCGTAGTTTTCCATGTTCGGCATTGCTCCGGCCTCCCGATCCTTGGCTCGGTCGTGCGAGCCTAGCTTCGGAGTTCAGAGCCTGCCGAGCGTCTCACTCACCCATCGAGAATCCACGAGGTGAAGTTCCAGAGCTGCAGGAGGTCCGGGAGCGCGTCTCTCCAGTCCGCGGCTGACATCGGCTCGAAGTCGACATGTCGGAGCAGATGCACTGTCGACGTCCTGGCTTGGGGCATCCCGGCCTCGAGCCTGGCCAGCTCCGCGTAGGGAACGAGCGGGTCGTCGGTGGAGTGCATGGCAAAAACCGGAACGGTTATTCGGTCGGCTATCGCTGACGGCGAGAACTCGTCAATAACCGTGCGGAACTCCGCAGGCAGGTGCTCAACCAGTTGAGCCACCTGGCGGGGATCCGTGTTGACAAGCAGGTCGTAGAGCGCACGCGCATCGGGTGCCAGATCATCGGGATCGGCTCGACCCTCCACCGCTTCCATCAGCGCATCGCGTTGATTCTCCGGCAGCAGTTCCGCGGTTCTGGCGGTAAGGAAGTCCCTGGCAATCGGGTGCCCCTCCCACGGGATGAACTCGTCGCCGATGAGTGAACCGCCGGTGGTCACCGCCTGGATGACGCCGACCAGATCGTAATACGCGCCCAAGGTCGCAACACGCGAGAGTCGGCCCTCCATTCGGGGGTCAGCGGCAGCCACGAGAGCGAACGAGCCGCCGTACGAAAATCCGAGGACAGTCACAGGTTCGTTCGACCGCTCGGCCAGGCCGACTACCGCTGCGACTATCCGATCCAGATCCTCGATGGCGAACCGCTCACGGTACAACTCCATCTCAGGGATGAACACCGTGCGCCCTGAGCGAGCGAGAGATCGCGCGACATCGTTCACCCTGGAGTCCTCCACCCCTTGGGGTGTGGCGCCTGGAATGACCAAAATCGCCTGCCCGTCCTCGACCGCGTAGAGACGACCGGTCACTCCCCCGATTACCGCCGTCTCGGGCGCCGGGTCCGGGGCGAAGGGCCGCGGGACAGCGACACCGAAGGTCTCGAGAACGGCGGCACCAGCCTGCATCCGATCCCGAACTACAGGGAACGCCAGGAGTACGACCACCACTGTCACAGCGACCACGATCG
>JASJYA010000129.1 GCA_030125685.1 Actinomycetota bacterium | reverse complement strand
GATCGTCCGCTGGTACCTCATCGTGATCGTCCGCTGGTACCTCATCGTGATCGTCGAACAGTTCCGGGTCAAAATCGGGACCACAGGCCGGTGGTCCTTCGGTGGACGCCACCTCGTCGTGGCCGCCTCCGTCATCATGTCCATCGGCGGGAGCTTCAAGCATGTCGCGCCAGTCGGGCCGGTCCGGCGCCGTCTCCTCCCACGATCGGATGCAGGCGACCACCGATGCGATCTGTGCACGCGTCAGGGGGCCGTCGAATTGCTGACCGTACGCGGCCATGTCGGTTCCTGGAACTCCGGAACTCATGATTGAGAATACTTGCTCATCCGTGGCAATGGTGAGGAACTGCACGGAGTTGAGCGCGGGTGCGTCGACCCCCTGCCCGATTTCTCCGTGACACGAGGCACATGAAGAACTCCACAGGGTCGCGCCGGCGCGTGCGAGATTGTCCTGTGTCTCCTCGGCCGCTTCGGCTCTGGCCGTCGGCTCGTAGATGCGATAGATGGGAAACGCGAGCAGTCCGATGAGCATCAATACGATGCCGGCGACCATCCAGCTGTTCGTGCGGCTCTCGAGTTCCTTGTCGTTCGATGACATCGCCAGCTCCTACTCCGAAGTCGCTTCGAGGCATTCGGGCCCCTTCGGCGGTTCATTGATCGTTTCGAGTGTCCCGACGGGTGCACCGCGGATGATCTTCGACGTGTCCGGAACGATGATCCCGTCCACGATCTCGTACTCGTACCTGTCCATTCCTCGTGCTGCGGGGCCACGCCGGTACTCCCCGACACGGTTGAACACGGATCCGTGACACGGGCATTCGAACTGGCCTGAACTCTCGCACCACGGTACCTTGCATCCGAGGTGAGGACACTTCCAACGGAGGGACACAATCTCGCCCTCGGCCTCGGTCAGGTAGCCCCGCATCGAGGGAATCTCGAGGACGGTCTCCGACGGAACAGCATCAGGGGTGACTGTGGCCACGGGGCCGCCCGCCTGGCCAGCAACGGGTTGGAGGAAGTCCCACGAGGTCCACACCGCAGCTCCCGCCATGACGCCGAGTCCCCACCTCCAGAGTCTTGAAAGAAACGCTCGTCGTTTTAGGTCTTGACTCATAGCTCTCCATACCATTCCAGCCATGGCCACACCCAACCCCAGTTCGGGCCTCTAAAGGCGAACCCGATCACGGTCAGCAAGATCCACACCACCATGAAGATTGTGAACGTGGCGACCGCTACCTTGCGGTTCCGCTGTCGAGTATCAGGGTTGCGGTCAATGAACGGCAAGGCGACCAAGCCGACAATGATGGCACCGGGCACGAGCACTCCCGCAACCAGTGGGTGGAACCGGAACAGGAGCTCCTGGAGCGCAGCGAAGTACCAGGGAGCCTTCTCGGGATTCGGTGTCACTGTTGGATTCGCCATCTCTCGAAGCGGAGCGTTGAAGAAGAGCGCGAGCAAGAGAACGAACACGATCACCGCAAGCGCCACGACCGCATGACGAACCAGCAAGTGAGGCCACACCATGACCGAATCTTCTTCTCGAGGAATCTTCCTATCCCCTACCGGTGGCGTTCCCTCAACGAACCCCAGCACCCGCTGGTCGCTGGACGTGGTCGGGTCGATGTCACTCATTGCCAACCTCCACATCAACCTCAAGCATCGAATCCTTCCGCCACCGCCACAGATGGATCATGATCAAGCCGATGAGCAGCGATGGGAGAACGGCCACGTGGAGAACGTAGAACCGCAGGAGTGTCTGCGCGCCGACTTCGGTTCCTCCGATCAACATCGCACGGACGGTATCTCCGATGACTGGAACGAACTCTGTCATCGACGTTCCCACCGTGATCGCCCAATACGCCAGTTGGTCCCATGGCAGGAGATAACCCGTGAACGACAGCAAGAGCGTCAGGATGAGGAGCACAACACCGATCAGCCAGTTGAATTCTCGCGGTGGCTTGTAGGCGCCGCGGTAGAACATCTTGGCCATGTGAGCGGCAACGGCGACCACCATGAGGTGGGCAGACCAGCGATGAATGTTGCGTATGTACTGGCCGAACGCGACATTGGTTTGAAGGAAGATAATGTCGCCGTATGCCGTCGTCGGCGACGGTACGTAGAAGAACATGAGGTAAACACCAGATGCAACCAGCGACCCGTACAGAACCATCGACGCAACGCCGAGGAACCAGGACCATTTGAAGCTGATCTGCTCCCGGCGCATCTTCACCGGATAGATGTGAAGAAAGAAGTTGCCCCAGTGGGCAGCGGCACGATCGCGGTCGGTCACGCGCTTGGGCGTGCGCCATATCGAACGACCAACCGCCGACTTCCGAATCGAATCCATGAGGCTCATGTGATGACTCCCACGCTTATCGGCATCTTGAGATCTACCGGCATCGATACTCCTGCCGGAACACCGACGCCCGACCAGACACCCATCGCGAGCGCGTTCGTCGGACACCGCTCGATACAGAGCGCACATCTGATACACCCACGCTCATCGAGCACCAATGCGGTCGCACCGACCCTCTCCGGGTCAATCTCCGCAGAAGGCACGATCGATATGACGTCGACCGGGCACACATCAACACAGAGGGCACAGAGAACACACTTTTCCGGTTCGAGAAGGATGTTCGCAAAGCACCGCAAGCACCGTTGGGCCTCACAACGTGCCTGATCGGGTGTGAATCCGATTTCGACCTCGCTCAGGCCGATACGACGATCTGTCGCGATCGTCGGCACACGCACCCGATCGATCGCGTCATACGGGTCATCAAAGCGGTGGAACTGGCGAAGCTTCACCATCTGCCCCTTGGGCCGCTCCTCGACCACTCCCCCGAACGACTCGTGGATCTGGGCAGCCGCCTTGCGGCCATCGGCGATGGCGTCGATCAGGCTTCGGGGCCCATGAACGGCATCACCACCGGCCCATACCATGGGCATCGACGTCGCCAAGTTGTCAGAACCGACCCGGATCGTCCTGCCATCCGTGATCTCAGGCCCGTCAGAGCCGATCGCGGCGACATCAACAGCCTGGCCGATCGCAATGATGACGGTGTCTGCTTCGATCGTGGCGATGTCGTCCGGGTCGAACACCGGAGCGAAACGGCCATCGTCGTCGAAGACCGACAGCACGCCGACGGTCTCGAGTCCTACCACCTGTCCGCCCTCTGCGAGTATCCGGGCAGGCCCCCTCCGGTGAACGAAGTGGATATCTTCCCTGATCGCTTCCTCGAGTTCGAACTCATCGGCAGGCATCTCCTTGTTGGATTCGAGGGAGATGACCGTAACCTGTCTCGCTCCCGACCGAGCCGCTGTTCGCGCTGCGTCGAGCGCGGCCGTCATCGCTAAGCGATCTGTGCTCTGTCCCACCATCTTGGTTTCATACGCCTCGGTCCGCAAGGCTGTCCTGGCGGCATCCATTGCAACGTCGCCGCCTCCGATGACGACAACCTGTTCACCGACGTCAACCGAGAATCCACGGTTCACGTTGATCAGATACTCGATCGCTCTGAGCACGCCGTCAGCTTCGTGACCGTCGATGTCAAGCCCTCTACCGAGTGTTGCGCCGATGGCGACGAGCACGGCATCGTGACGCTCGTTCAAGTCTGCGAACATAATGTCGGTACCGAGCTTCGTGTTCAAGCGGACGTCGACACCCATGTCGATGATCGACTGAATCTCTTGTGCGATGAGGTCACGGGGAAGCCGGTACTCGGGGATGCCCATGACCATCATGCCGCCGAGGATTTCGGTTGCCTCGTAGATGGTGACCTTGTACCCGAACCTTCTCAGATCGTGTGCGGCTGCGAGTCCACAGGGTCCGCCGCCAATGATGCCGATGCTTTCTGCTCGCTCGACGAACGGTGCAGAGGTGATCTCGCCGACGAGAGAAGACGCTCCGGCCTCAATGCCATACCGCTCCGTCACGAACCGTTTCAACGCCCGAATCGCAACGGGAGCGTCGATGGTGCCCCTGCGGCAAGCGTCCTCGCACGGAGCAGCGCACACCCTCGCACACACAGAAGCAAACGGATTCGGCAGTCTCGCCGCGAGGTAGGCGCCTTCATCATCCCCCTCAGCGATCGCTGCAACATAGAGTCCTGCGTTCGTGTGAACAGGGCACGCTGCGAGGCATGGAATGTTGATGTCGAAGAAGTCGAGTTCCTGCATCAGATCAAGCCGCGGCGTTGCGCTTTGCGAAGCCCCCACATGCCGAGCGAGAGGAAGAATCCCCATATCGCGACGGTGACCAGGTCCTGAATGGGGCGACTGGCCGACGCGAGAGGCCCTGTGAGAAGCGCTGACGGGAGCCACATTGTCGTGACCGCGAAATACAAGAAGATGCCGAAACCGATAGCCCAGGCCTTCGAACTGGTCATTCTCTTACGCATGTCTCTCCTGTCCCACGGAGCTTCCCCTGATCGACAGCGTAACGCGGTCAACGCCGATTGCGCTGGGCCGTGGGCTTGCGCACCGATCGCGGTCGATGACGCGATGGACTGTAGGCGTGGCCTCGGTCTTCCTGGCAAGGATGCACAACGCAGGCGCAGTCGAGACTGCCCCGAGGCGCAGGACGCCGGCAGGGACGCTGAGGGCCGGCGAGATTCTGCACATGATGTGCGACTCAGGACACGAGTGCCCTGTCCAGCAACGTTCGGGGTGTCGATGTCGAGTCGGGGGCGATGGTCGCAAGGACACAGCACGAAGGCGCAATCTGGACCGCGTCGAGGACGAGGACACAGCGAGCGGTGCTCCTAGCCGACAGGACAATGCAGAGGTTGCTGGACAGGGCACTAGAACCAGTCGGGACGTAGCGGCATTGAGCTCTTCCCCGATTCTGGGGTCTTGACTGC
>JASJYA010000128.1 GCA_030125685.1 Actinomycetota bacterium | reverse complement strand
CTACGCGTCACACTCACTCGCACCTACGTCGACGGGTTTGTCTCCACCGAGGCCCGCGAACACCCGCCGAACCTTATTCTGAATTTTCTCCACGTCGGGTACAGGGTGTCCGAGGTGATCTCGCTCGTCCTGCCAGTACGCGTGAGTGAACCCAACGGTCTGAATGTCATCGAAGTCGAGGTTCGACGCGGTAGCGATGAAGTCCGCTACGAACAATCTTGGAATGTCCGTCACGACGGAGTGCCGGACCGCGTCGACAATCGCAGGGAAGCGTCGCAGCAACGTGATGGGATGTGATTTCGCTGCGACTGCCCGCACCATGCATCGCTGGCGCTGCATCCGCGCATAATCGCTCGAGCCCTTCCTGGCCCTGACATACGCTAAGGCCTGTGGCCCATCGAGATGATTCCAACCGACCTCGATGTCGACCTTCGCCCACGCGTCACCCTCCCTCGGTGGCGACACCTCCGATTGGAGCGGCTTCTGCGCGTACACGTCAACCCCTCCGATGGCATCGACGAGGTCGACGAACGCGGCCATGTCCAGAAGCATGTAATAGTCGATGTTGACGCCCATCAGACCCTCGATCACGTCCCGAAGCGCGGCCATGCCCGGATCGACCTCATTGGGATAGCTGCGGGTCCACCTGCGAGTGTGGGAGTAAATGGAGTTCATCTGGTCTGGGAAGCACTCACAGCTCTCCCACTCAGGCGGCTCCTCACCCTCTGCCAGAGGTTGGGGAGCAGGCGCGAGTCGTTTCTCGAGTCCCTCGAACGCAGATTTGAATTTCTCCGGGAGGGGGATCGATCCAAGGTTACGCGGGAAGCTGAAGAGTGCAGCCCTACCTGTCCCGGTATGCATCGACGCAACGATCATCGTGTCCGTCCGCATTCCTCCCCTGCCGGGACCCGCGTCCCCGCCCGCGATCAGTACCGTGATCCGTCGCGCGCCGACGCGCTCGTTGAACGAGAGGAAAGGCGCGTCATCGCTCTGGTGGCGATCCCCCGCGATCTTGATTCGTACCTTGATCGCATCCGGATCCCACGCGCTTTCGTCGAATATCGACTCGAAGACACGCGCGGAACCAGGCACAACCACAGGCAGGGCAGGATCAGGCACGATATCTGCGTCCGTCCCGATCGGAATGACAGGCTCATGCACCCCTAAGTCTCCGTCGGCGACAAAGACCGACGAAACAAGGGAGATGGCGTCGAGCGTGTACCTTGCGACTATGAGGTGCGGTGCGACCGCAAGGAGCAGGAGCATCGACCAACCGACAGCAACACCTATTGCAGTGGTGACGTGAGCCGATTCCGCGCTTGCGAGTGAGAACGCGTCGGTCGCGGCGCTGATCCTCCATACCGCGCCAACGATATTGAGCCAGAAGACGCCCCACAGCACGGTGGGAGACAGAGCAGCATTTACAAGATCAGAGACCGCGAAGTCGAGAACGAGCAACGCCCCGAAGAACGCGGCGATGACCGGAGAGAGCCACAGCAGGCCTCGCAGGTACCTCCCCGAGTACGCGTGCCCGAGACCCGGCAGCAGAATGCTCAGGGCTGCAGCGACCCAGGGACGCGGCCCCGACCTATTCACTGAAGATGCTGCCGTCGCCATCATCCCCCTTGGAATATCTGACACCCGAACGGTACCGCATGCAGAAACTTGTACACCCAATCAGATTCGACACTCGCTGTCGCGTCCGGTGTCGAACTCCGTGTCGGACTCCGCGCTGAGCGCCCAACGGACCATGGCGTGGATCCGAAGGAGGTCAGGCGTCGGCTTCCCTCGGTGATCGAGCACAGGTGTGTAGAACGGGGGCACGAACCCGATGGTGGCGATGTCACCCAGATCGAGCGACGAACCGCGCCTGAGCAGCCCGGGCAGAAATTCGCGCGGTATGTCTGTGCGCACAGACGACGCGAAGGCCCTCGAAATCGCAGAGAAGCGCCTCACGACGGTCGCCGGTTCGATCTGGGCAGCCACGGCCTTGAGCAGGCACCGCTGGCGCTTCATGCGCGTGTAATCCGACACAGACTTCCGCTCGCGCACATATGCGAGGGCTTCGTGACCATCGAGGCGATGCCATCCGGGTTCGAGATCGATCTCGATCCACTCCTCCCCCTCACGGGCGGGCGAGACTTCTGTCACTACATGGCTGGTGACATACGCTCGCACACCCCCGAGCGCATCGACGAGTCGGACGAAGCCGGACATGTTGACCATCACGTAATAGTCGATCTCGAGCCCAAGGAGAATCTCGAGCGTGTCCCGGAGTGCGGCGAGACCGGGATCGATTTCATTGGGATACGTGTCGACCCACTTGCGAGTGAACGGGTACATCGCGTTGATCTGGTCGGGGAAGCAGTGACACGGCTCGAACTGGTCCGGCTCGCCATCTCCATCCTCGTCGGTCCACTGCTTGCGCACCTCGAATGGCGTCAGGCGCTTCTCAAGGTCGATGAATGCGGTCGACCACTCGCTGGGCAGAGGCACATGGGTCATGTTCCTGGGAATCCCGAACACAGCGGATTTGCCGGTGTCCGTGTCGAACGTTGCGACCATGATGCTGTCAGACCTGTTCCCCGATCGGCCGGGGCCTCCGTCACCTCCCACGAGGAGGATCGTGATCCTGCTGACCCCGTCGTAATCGGAACCGAGGAGGGTCCCGAGATCCCATCTGACGGATCCAGGGCGACGCGTCGGAGTACCGACAGCAGCGGGATCACCCACGTCGTCGGTGAACAGGAGGCTCCGCGGTGGGCGGCTGCGGGGCGCGAGTACAGGCGCTGTTGCTGGGTCGGCAACCTCAAGGATCGTCGAATCTAGACCTCCGAGGGGCTCATCGACCGATGCCGGATCGTCGAGGAGAGCCATCGGGCTGATGTCCCCGGTGACGAACACCTGGTCGAGGGCGTATGCGGCGTCAAGGGTGTACTTCGCGATAACCACATGGGGCACCGCAACGAGAAATGCGAGGAGCAGAACGGTGACGAACGTCCAGGGATTGTGTTCGTCTCTGCTCAGCCGGTACGGGTCGGTTACCGAAAGGATTCGCCAGACAACGATCACGATGTTGGCCACCAGCACTCCCCGTAGCACCGCCGGGGACACAAGGATCCCGAGGAGATCGAATCTCGGCATCCGGAGGGCGACGACAAGGATGGCCCCGAGGGCGATGGTCGGGAGGCTCATGGCCGCCGCTCGCCCCCACCGGCCAAGGTAGCCGTGACCTAGGCCCGGGAGTAGGGCGCCGATCGCAGCAGCAGCAACCCCGCTGCGGGCGTTCTCCGGGGATCCCCTGTCGTCCACCATGCGCAAGAGAGTAGGAGAGATACCAGATACCGCATGTCAGATTTCGGCGTCTGGCGTCTAGCGTCTGTAGATCAGTTGGTCGCGAGCACCTGAGGGGTCGGCTCCGTCACCCACACGCCGATCGCTTCGTCCACGGACACCTCTGCACTCGCGATCACGGCGACGAACCAGTCGTCGACCGCGGCGGCTAACGCATCAATCTCAAGAGCTTCACGTACGAGTTCCTGCGTGGCTTCCTCTCTCTGGGACACGAGAATTATGTGGAATCCGAAGTCGGACTCGACCGGCGCCGTGGGAACATCGATCTCCGCCACCATCGTCGCAGCAGCGAAGGAGTCAACGAAGCCTGACGGTGAGTTGCATCCGAGGTCGCCGCCGTCGGAGGCGGAACCAGGGTCAAGGGACACCTCACCAGCTACAGTGGCAAAAGCTTCGCCGCCGTCGAGCCGCACGATCACTGCTTCCGCGTCCTCCACCGTTTCGACGAGGATGTGAGATGCGCACACAACCGTCCAATCGAGTCGAGCGTTGACCAGTTCGTCAGTGATCATGTCATCAGATATCGGATCGGCAGCACCCGCCAAGCGGGACTCGATGCCGTCCTGGATGACGAGTTGTCGAGCGAATTCTCGGATCCCTGCAACTGAAGCATTCACAGAGGCGAGGTACGCTTCGAGGGTTGTGTCATCGGCGAGGCCGGCGACGAACTCTTCGAGACGGACGTCGATCTCCTGCTCCGTCGGTTCGATGCCGAAGTCTGACTCCGCCGCCTGAGCAACGGCCTCCCACTGGATGACGACCGTCAAGAATCGGCTGAACTCTGATGGGACCGTCTCCCCCGCTGATTCGGGAATCAGTATCTCGACACGCGACCGGTTGAGGTCGACGCCGTTCACCGAAGCCACCACCTCGTCACCGGTGCTGCACGCGGCTGCGACGATGGAGATTGCGGCCACCATCCCGAGGATTCGTCTCATACGCACCTTTCCGTAACCCGGAAGACTAAAGGCCCTCGCCGTGGATTGGAACCCTGGGTTTCAGTGATCGCTTTCGCCGCTGTCCAGTTTATGGGCGGTGCTCTCAGCAACCGATACGACTCGATTGCAACGAGCGTGGCGGCTACTTAGCCGGCATCGTCGCCGTTGAGGCCGTCCAACACGGTCGCTGCCGCCTCAGCGTCCTCGGACCGCACAAACAACCTGACGCCTCCCCCCAAACATTGTGAGCGATGGGAACGCCCCGCCAGCGTTATCTGGTGACGATCTTCGCGTCGATACCATCCGCGTTGAGGCGGGCAAGAACTGTGCGAGCTTCGAAGTCGCTCGAGAACCGGGCAATCTCAACGATGTCTGACATGTAGTCCTCCTGGTTCATCGTGTGGCACATACGTTTCAATTGCGCCAGCAAGTCTGCGAGAAAGGTCACCGACCCACGCGATCTGCCCCGATTTGTCTAGACGCGAACTTACTACTCCTCGCCGGGTGGTTAGCTCAGGTGGCTCGACCACCGCCCGAACTCTCGGGGGCATCGATTCGAATTCTCCGGCGCTCGAACGAGAGGCTATGGGCGGACTAGCACAGCCAACCGTCCTCCAGCTCCCGAACGTGCAC
>JASJYA010000036.1 GCA_030125685.1 Actinomycetota bacterium | reverse complement strand
TGACCCTTCATCGTTCGTTCTCAGTTCACTCGAAAGGATGCGCGCGCGGCGTTCGCCGACCTGCCAAGGGTCGCCGTCGCGGGCCAACCCCGATCTCTGCCCATAGCCGCGTGACCTAGGTTCCTGACTACCGAAACGTATACTTCTGGCCCACAGAACGGGGAGCTACTCCGCGAGCTTCGCGAAGCCGCGGTCGTGCCATATGAGGGGCGCTACCCCGTCGTCTCCGAGGCCCAACGCCGCAACTTCGCCGTAGATCACCCAGTGGTCGCCGACCTCTGCTCGTTTGATTGTCATGCATTCGAGATACGCGAACGCCGACTCCAGAACCGGTCCGGCGTCAGGCGTAGATGCGTGCCTCCATGAAGAATTCCCGAACTTGTCCGCGTCGTGCGTCGCAAACAGCATGGCTTCGTCGCTTGTGCCTTCAGGCAGAAAGTTCACCGTGTACCCGGGCGCGTCCAGCATTGCGTCCACCGACGCCGTTGCCTTGTCGATGCACACGAGCACGATCGCGGGATCCGCCGAGACCGATGTGAACGCCGAGACCGTCAAGCCTGTCGGCCCGCCCTCGCCAGTAGCTGTCACGACCGTCACCATCGTCGCGACCCGAGCCATCACATTCTTGAACTTCTCAGCCGACACAGACATCAGTACCTCACCTTCACGACACAGCGTATTACGTAGTACGACATCCGAAATCCGAGATCCAATACCCGACACGCGAAGTGCCCGTTATTGTGCAGCCCTAATGAACACGACGACCAAACAGGTACAGATCGTTGAAGTCGGCCCCAGGGACGGGCTACAGAACGAGACCGTGATTCTCTCCACGAGCCAGAAGGTGGACATGATCACGCGACTCGCTAACGCGGGTCTTCGCCGTATCGAGGTGGCGTCATTCGCGCATCCGGACAAAGTGCCCCAGATGGCGGACGCGGAAGCTGTGCTAGCAGCCCTACCACCGAGGGACGACGTGAGCTACATCGGCCTCATTCTCAACTGGCGCGGCTGGAGGCGAGCTACCGACACCGCTGTAAACGAACTCAACATGAACGTCTCCGCGTCAAACACCTTCAACCAGAGGAACCAGGGAAGCGACACGGAAGACACCATCAACGTTCTCGGCCAAATCGTGCTCGACGCTGCCGAACAAGGAATCCCCGTCACCGCAACGATCGCTACCACGTGGGGCTGCCCTTTCGAAGGCGAGATGCCGATCGAGCGTCTCCTCTTCGTCGCGGGAGCGATCGCAGCGACCGGCGTTGCAGAGATAGCTCTCGCCGACACGATCGGCGTCGCCGACCCCTGGAGCGTCACCGAGCGCATCACCGCCGTCCGACAGGTAGCTCAGGGAATCCCCTTGCGAGCCCACTTCCACAACACCCGCAACACGGGAATGGCGAATGCGTACGCGGCCATCAATGCCGGTGTCACGACACTCGACTCCTCCGTCGGAGGCATCGGGGGATGCCCCTTCGCCCCGTCGGCTACCGGCAACATCCCGACCGACGACCTCGTATACATGCTCGACCGCGCCGGGATAGCGACCAATGTGTCGCTCGATGCGGTCATCGAGGTATCACGTCACATGGCGACCCTCCTCGATCGACCACTCGACGCAATGCTCCCGAAAGCGGGCAGATTCCCCCGCCTCCAGGCTGTGAGCTAAGAGCTGAAGGCTGCGGCGCTCACGCGCCGCGAACGAACCACTTCGCGAACGCCGTAGCGGTGAGCGCGGCAAGCACCGGGCTGATCGCCCAGAAGCCTGCGACACCCCCCATCACTGCGGCCCACATGACGAACGTCCCCGCGGTTCGCCTGGCAAGGCCGATCCGGCCCTGTTGAATCAGTTCCGTTCCAGCATCCGTTCTCGATATGACGACGCTTGGGCGCATCGCGAGCATCATCACGACACCGCCAACCGCTGCCAGGATGTAGGCGTCCTGGCCTACCACGACAACCGGTGCCTCCGCGGCCCGAAATCCTGCGACCGTCCCCCCGATCAACGATCCGAGGGCAATCCATTTCAGTGGACCAACCTCGGGGGAGGTCAACAGCCAGATTGCGAAGATCAGCGCCGCGATCCACAGCACCGGCGAAGAGCCGGAAGCGAACCCGAGGAGCACGAGCACGGCGACGTCGACCCAAGTGACCGCTGCGCCGGGTGTGCCTGCAACCAGCCGAATCGCGATGAGAGCGACAGCCGTCACGATCCCTGACGGAAGATCGTATACCGCAGCACCGAACGCGACGAGCATCGCCCATGCCGCAACATGGGGTCGGTCCGGATCGAGTTCCCTCCCAATGGCCCACGCAAGGAACACGACGATGCCCGCTATCAGAGAATCGGCGATCTCGCCGCCGGTGGCGAGAGCAAATCCTGCATATGCAACCGTTGCAGCGGCGGCGCCTGCCAGAGCAACACGGTTCGATCGCAGATCAAGATCGAGCCCTCTTCCAATGCCGGTGATTGAAGTGAGGCGAGCCATGAGCCCCGACGCTACAGCGACTTCAGAACGACCACCAGTAACAAGCATCAGATAGGCGGGCCGAAGAGAATATTTGACGAACGGCTCGACACAGGGAGGTAGGATGTCTTCCAAGACGGTCAAGAGAACCTGGCGGTCCGCCGATGACTTACCGTACGCGAATGGTCGCAACTAAGCCTGTCGACCGATGAACTTCAGGGGAGATATGGGACGAAGAACCAGCAAGGGAACCCCGCCTTCACTTCCGAAGGCGCGCAAGAAGCAGCGCTCGCTCAACAGTTCCCTGATCCGCATCATCTCCGTCGTCGCAATCGTGGCCGCGGCCCTGTTTCTGATTGGCGGCTTCTATTACTCGGGTGAGCTGCGCGACGGCGCCCTCGAGCCTCCTAGCTCGTACGAGCACACATTCGAACTCGAGGTCACGGCGCTATCGGGCGACCGCATCTCGGTGACTTCCGCTTCGTTTGACGATCAGCTCGGCCAGCCGGGGATCCAGGGCATCGAGTGGGCCGACGGATACGTCCAGACATCTGAACTCGTGTCTTCGACGGTCGACGACTCAGGAATCCGCACCGATATGAGGGTGATCGTCGAAGGAGGTACCGCGCCGCCGGTCGGAACGGCTGTTCGCCTGGATCCCTTCGCTTTTCCCGGTGATCCCGAGCAGGCGTTCGGTATCCCCTTCGAGACGGTGAGATATACCTCAGACATCGACAGCTTCCCCGCATGGTTGATTCCGGGCGGCTCGGACACCTGGGCGATCATCGTGCACGGCAAGGGGGCCGATCTCACAGAGAGTCTCAGGATCCTGCCGATCCTCCACGCGCTGGACTTCCCAATCATGGTCATCCACTATCGAAATGACCCGGGCAACGCGAAGGATCCCTCCGGCTATCACCAGTTCGGCGCAACCGAGTGGGTCGATATTGCAGCAGCGGTCACCTATGCGGAAGAAAACGGATCGACGAATCATCTCCTTGTCGGGTACTCGATGGGTGGAGGTATCGTGACAAGCTATCTCACCCAGTCACCTCTGCGAAACCGCACACGGGCAGCAATCCTCGACTCCCCCATTCTCAGCTTCGAGGCCGTCGTCGACTTCCAGGCAGAGAACACGAACCTTCCATTCATCGGCGCCAGCCTTCCCGGTTCACTGACGAGCTTCGCGAAGTGGTTGGCGAGTTGGCGGTTCGACATCGATTGGGACGCGACCGACTATCTCGCCAAGTCCCACGAGCTGCACGCGCCGATGCTTATCTTCCACGGATCGAACGACACTTCAGTGCCCCTTGCAACGAGTGAGGAACTCGCGAGACTACGACCGGACATCGTCACCCTCGTAACGACCGAAGCTAGCCACACCCGCTCGTGGAACGAGTCGCCGGACGATTACAAGGCAGCGATCATCGAGTTCCTCACAGCGAACCGGCCTTAGCTCCGTTTGGCGACCATCCACAGGTCGGCTACGTTCGTCCCGGTCGGTCCTGTCACCACGGTGTCACCCACAGCATGGAGGGCGGTGTTGCTGTCGTTGTCTCGCAGCGCACTGGCTAGATCCACTCCGAGTTCCCGCGCCCTCACTGCGGTACTCCCGTCGACCACGGCCCCGGCAGCTTCCGTAGGCCCGTCGACGCCGTCCGTGCCGAGCGCAGCAAAAAGGACGTCCTGGCCCTCGATATGCAACGCCCCGGCGAGAGCAGCCTCCTGGTTACGGCCTCCTACGCCTCCGCCTTGTACGCTCACCGTCGTTTCGCCGGCAGCCACCGCAACCGTCCCCGGCTCTGCGCCGTCGATAAGGCTGATAGCCTCGTTCCGTGCTTCTCCCCGGAGGTGAGTCGTCACGAGCGAAGCGTTCCACCCCTGCTGCTGCAGTTCTCGGACGGCCGCCTGAGCAGCTATCTCAGGCGATCCGATCACTGTGAACCGCGGCGACACGTTGCCGTCGATCAGCTTGAACCGCTCGATCGCTTCAACGACAGGCACAGGCAGATCGTTGCGAATGTCGTATGCGTCAATCACGACGCGAGCGCCGGCGCCCAGACCGAACCCGATCGAAGGACCCGATGCAACGTGCTCCGGACCGGCGCCAACCACGTCGCTGAGAACGAGCGTGACCGCGCGATCGGCTCGCGTCGCTGCCGCCAGCCTGCCTCCTTTGATGCGCGACACGACCGCACGCACCTCGTTGATGTCCTCGATCGGCATGCCACTCTCGATAAGAACCCTGTTCATCTCCCCGATGTCCTCGATCGAGACGCCGTCGACGGGGAGGATCGCCACAGCGGATCCCCCGCCGGAGATCAGAAAAATCACCACATCGGAAGGTGACGTTCCCGTCAGTAGGACCATGAGCGCCTCTCCGGCTGCAACACTGGACTGGTCCGGAATCGGGTGTGAACCGAGAAGCACCTCGTAGGGGCTTTCGTCGTCTTTGTTGTTCGTGACCACGATCCCGCGGCGCGCGCCGGTGATTGCGAATGCACCCGCAGCCATCGCCGAAGCGGCCTTACCGAGGGCGACGACGACGACGTCGCCAGGCCCAACATCGGTGAACTCCCAGGATCCGACCTTGAGGACGCCACCGACAAGGGACATCGCTCCAGCGACCGCCGATCGAGGATCGGCGGCTGCCACGGCGGCGCCGTACGCGGCCAGCAGGTCATCTCTCGTTGGTCCCATGATTGTCACACGATACGATGGCTGGGTGGGCTCAGACGAACCTCTTGATCGATCGGACGCGAGAACGCCCGGCGTAGAGGCCGGGCGTTTCACACATCGAGCCTTTGTCAGCCGTCGTCGGCATTCCTTCGCGCCTCGCGGCGGGCCTCGCGGTCTGCCATGCGCTGCTCGACAAACTCGTCCCATTCGGCTTGCGTGATCTGGCCGTCCTCAAGCGCCTCCGCGAGTGGGTGGTCATCGGCAAAGATGCGCGAGTCCTCCGGTAGCTCGGCTAGCTCGTCAGCGGAAATGGCTCCGTCCTCGAGCCACTCACTGATCCGATGGTGCGCACGGTGACGACGGTCTCTCCGCTCCATTCGGTCTCCGAACTTCTCTTTGAACTCGTCGTGCTTCGCAACCAGCGCGTCCTTGACAGCGTCGGCCTGACCCTGCGTGAGGGTCCCGTCCTCGACGAGATCGCCGAGCACCTCATCGAGGATGCCGCCCGGCGCCGGCCTGTGAGCCTCTGCAGCAACGACGGGGGACTCGTCGGTCTGCGCGGACGCCTCTGAACTCGCAAGTGTCGATGCGACAAATGCACCTGCGACGAGCACTCCGGCCGCCGCCATCGAAACGATGATCTTTCTCATTGTCTGCCTCCTCTGGCTGAGAACTACACCGGTAAGGATGGCGTGTCACTCTGTGAGGAACCTGAACGTGGTCTAAGAACATCGTGAGAACACGGAAGCGGTCAACGGTCAACGGTCAACGAAAACCCCACTTCGGCGCCACCGCTTGCACGGTTCCGAGCGAACACATCGCCGCCGTGGTCATCGACGATTGCCTTGACGATCGACAATCCGAGACCGGAGCCGGGTTGACTACGAGCCGTGTCAGAGCGGAAGAACCGCTCGAAGACGTGCGGGAGATCGTGGCTGTCGATCCCTGATCCCGTATCAGTGACAGTGATCACACCACGGGTGACATCGATCGTGATCGGGTCTCCAACGGGAGAGAACTTGTCCGCGTTGGCAACGAGGTTCAGGACCGCCCGCTCGATCGCCTGGCGCTTCCCTACCACTCTGGATTTGTCAGCAGCGACCGTCACAAGGCGACCCCGCCTTTTCTGATAGCGTTCTGCAACGGCCTCAACGACCTCGGAGAGATCAACAGGACCTAACGCCTCCTCCTCGTGTCGATCTGTCGCCAAGTCGACGACTTCCGCGACGAGAGCGGCAAGTTCCTCGATCTCGGTGTGTGCCGCGGCGAGCGTCGTCGTTCGCTCCTCGGGACTCAATTCGTGGCGCTGAAGGATCTCGAGGTTCGTGCGCAGTGCTGTCAGCGGGGTTCTCAGTTCATGCCCGGCATCCCTGACGAGGCGCACCTGTTCTTGCTGCGACGATTCGAGTTCGTTGAGGAGCGTGTTGAATTCGCTCGCAAGCTCAGATATCTCGTCATCGCCATCGACGTCGACCCTCTCAGAGAAATCCTGAGTCGCAGCGATAGCACCGACGGTTCGCGTGAGGGCGCTGATCGGCTTCACAGCCTGGCTCGCGACCAACAGACCGAGCCCGCCCGCGAGCGCGATGCCGATGACACCTCCCGCGAAGAGAACCACTGCGAGGCGACCCATTGCGGCGTCGGCCTCCGTGAGGGGGCGAGCGATCTGGACGATAATTCCCCCCTGACCCACGACGGTCGTCACTATTCGCAGGTGCACACCGTCAACCCCCTCGGAACGCAACGTCGGACGTGTCCGAGTCAGATCACCTCGATCCGGTTCTGGGAGCACGAGGTCGTCGTCGCCGATGTTGACGACACGGTCGTCGCTCAATATCACCTGGTAGTAGGAAGCGTCGAAATCACCGCGACGCGGCGGAACAATTCGGCCACGCGCACCACCACCTCTCTCAACACCGAGCAAGCCCAGAATCGCAACTGGGCGCATCTCCCCGATGGCTGACGCCCTCATGAGCAAGCTGTCGTCGATCTGGGTCATCACCTGGTTGCGCGCACCAATAAACGTGCCGATCGAGATCAGCACAACTGCAACAGCGACTGCTGCTGCAGAGACAAGGGCGATGCGACCGCGAATGCTCATGGTGAGGCGCGCAGCACGTAGCCGACACCCCTCACGGTGTGAATGATTCGCCGCTCCCCCCCTGCCTCCGTCTTCCGGCGCAGATATCCGATGTATACGTCGAGGGAGTTCGAAGTCGTGCTGAAGTCGATTCCCCATATCTCGTCGTAGATACGCTCGCGGCTGAGAACATTGCCTGGTGTACGTGCGAGCATCGTCAGGAGGTCGAACTCAGTCTTGGTCAGGTCAAGCCTGCGCCCGTCGCGTGTCGCGCTACGGGATGCCGAAGCGATCGTGAGATCCTCGAAGCGGAGAGTGGAGGTCACATCTCCGGAGGAGCGCCGCAGCAGCGCTCGGATTCGAGCGAGTAGCTCATCGAGTGCGAACGGCTTCGAAACGTAGTCATCTGCGCCCGCATCGAGGCCTTCGACCCGGTCATGCACGGTCGTGCGAGCCGTGAGCATGATGATCGCCACGTCGTCGCCGCGGACCCTGATTCGCCGGCAAGTCTCGAGTCCGTCGAGGTGGGGCATCATCACGTCAAGCAGAATCACATCGTACGTGTTGTCCCTGAGCATCGAGAGCGCCACAGCGCCGTCGCGAGCGGTCTCGACCGCGTAGCCCTCGAACCCGAGCGCGCGCTCGAGCGCGTCGCGCACTCCTGGATCGTCTTCGACGACGAGAATTGTCGGATCCGGTTCGCTCATAAGGCCAGCATAAGACGAGAAAGTAAGAGGATCGTGAGAAAGTCAGTCATGTGTCAGGTGACAGGTGACAGGGAAGAGATCGGCGCCCATTGCCAGTACGGAGCGTAGGCTCTCGCTTTGTGACGTGGAACATTGATCGGCAGAGCGTACTTGTTACCGGTGGCAGCTCCGGCATCGGGCAGGCAACCGCAGAGGCGCTTGCCGGTATGGGGGCGAACGTCACCATCACCTCTCGCGACGCAGCACGAGGGGAGAAGGCCCGCTCCGCTATATCCCGTGCGACAGGTAGAAGTGTCCGCGTCGAGCTCATGGACCTCTCCGATCTCGGCTCGGTACGCGATTTCGCCGATCGTTTCCGCGACCGGAACGAGCACCTCGGTCTCCTCGTGAACAACGCCGGCGGTGTCTTCGGATCACGCCGCGAGACGGTTGACGGACACGAGACAACCTTTGCTACGAATCACCTCGGCCCTTTCCTCCTCACTTCACTCCTCAGCGAGTCGCTCGAGGCGGCGGGACGTTCCAGGGTCATCAACGTCTCATCTGTCGCGCACAGGTACGCGAAGGAGGGCATCGTGTTCGGCGATCTCGCGTGGAAGAACCGCCGGTACAAGATGATGGAGGTCTACGGCCATTCGAAACTCGCAAATATCCTCCACGCACAGGGCCTCAATGACCGCACAGGCCCGAACGTCGAGGCATTCGCTGTCCACCCCGGCGTGGTCGGATCCTCCTTCGGCGGACGGGGCGGCTCGAAAGTCGTGCGAGCGGCGACGAAGTTCGGGAAGCGGTGGATGCGGACGCCCGCTGAGGGCGCTGACACCATTGTCTGGCTCGCATCAGAGCCGGAAGTCGACACGTCAGACGGTATATATTTCTCGGATCGTGAGCCGACCAAGTCGACCCGCCATGCCCGCGATGTCAGCCAAGCCGATCGGCTCTGGGATGTGACCGAGAAGCTCGTGTCCCTCGCATAGCGAGTTCGCCCCGAACAATCGTCGACTCGGCGCCGGATAACCGGCGATACCACCGCTCACTCTGCAACACTCAACGCATGCGTGACACGACACAGGGCGACCCACGAGACCAGGCCGAGGGAGCGACCTACGCCCCAATTCCAGAAAAGCCACACCGCGCGCGGTGGAAACAAGCGATCTCGATCGGCGTCACGGTTCTCGTGCTTGTCATCGTCTTCGGCTTCGTTCTGCCGAAGCTCGCCGACTATGAAGCAATCCTCGATTACATCGGCGCCATCACCACGAGGGAGTGGTGGGTGCTCGCCGTAATGGCGCTCTGGTTCCTTCTCGCGTACCCGATCGTCCTCACCCAGACTCTCCGAACGCTCCCGGTGCGCGAGGCTTTCGTCAACCACATGACCGGGACGGCAATCACGAACTCCGTCCCCTCCGGCGGCGCCCTCGCTCTGCCGGTCAACTATGCCATCTACATGTCGTGGGGATTCACCCCTGAGAGCATTTCCGCTGCGATGCTCGGCGCCGGGGTGTGGGACTGGCTGTTGCGGATCTCGCTCCCGGTGATTGCCGTGATCGGCGTCGCTGTCATCGGTGGCGCCCTCGGATGGATGTGGCTCGTCTCGATCGGCGGCACGGTTGCTGTCGCCGTGATGATCGTGGTGCTCAAGAGGATCCTTGGCCGCGAGCAGGACGCCAGGCGACTCGCTCAGTGGGCGGATCGGATGGGAGCACACGCCTTCCGTCTCATCAAGCGCGACAAGCCGGGCATCGAGACCGCTGTTATGCAGTTCCGGACAGACCTCACCAGCATCGTCCGGTCCCGAGCGTCCAGGATCACCATTGCAACGATCGGCAACCATGTGGCTATGGCGTCCCTCTTCGCGGTAAGCGTCTACGCCGTCGGTGTGACCACCGAAGAGATCCCGATTCCGTGGGTCGTGTTCGCGTTCGCCCTCGGTCGGTTTCTTGTGATGATTCCTGTGAGTCCGGGAGGCCTCGGCCTAGTCGATCTCGGATGGATCGGCCTGCTCACTCTCGGGTGGCAGACGACGAATCCCGGCCTGCCCGTCGACCACAATTTGATCTCGGCAGGCGTTCTGCTTTTCCGAGCGCTCAGCTTCCTGCCACCGATTCCGATCGGTATGGCGTCGTGGCTCTTCTGGAGAGCAAACGGGAGCTGGCGCCTCGATTGGCAGGAGGCTCAGCGCGGCAGGGCGCACGCTCAGCCGTAGTTCTGCGAATCACACGCACGAGCGGTCACATAGGCCAGGCCGTCAGGAAGTCCCAACCGACGATCACATTGAGCAGCACCGAGAGGCCGAGCCACACGGCCCAGCCAAGACCCATCGTTGCGATCGATCTCCGTGTCGAAAATTCCATGCTCTCACGAATGGCGACGACCGCTGCAAAGACAGTCCACGCCGCTCCGATGAAGCCGAGCCATGGAACCACGCCGATCGCGAGCGGTGCATAGGCAAACCCGATGACTCGACGAATCTCCGAATAATTGGCGTCTCCGCCGAGCACCCGAACACCAATCAGGTAGGCAACTCCTGACCACACGAACCAGCCAACGACGCCTGTCACCACACCTGCCGCGGCGCCGACTACCACGTTGGACTCGGTCGCGATGGCGGCGCCGACTCCCCCAAGCAGATTGGCTAGGACTACCACCAATGCTGCCTGCTTCATCACGCCGGCATCTCGCGCGACTTCGCTGTAGAAGTTCGCGTCGAGAAGCGCGGCGCGTTTCACATTGCTAATCATTCGGCCCACGGCCCCAAGTATGGCGGCCAGCGGATTTTTGCGCTCTGTGCTCTCTCCTTAATCCAGGGCTGCGCGCCAATCTCTGATCGCTCGACCGATTTCATTCGGCGAGTCCTCCTGAATGAAGTGAACCCCTGGCACGGTCACCTCTGTCTGGTTGTGCCATGTACGACAGAATCGGCGTGGACCGCCACGAAGGATGCTCCCCGGATCCGCATTGATGAACAGCTTCGGAATCTCGTTCTCAGCCATCCATGCGGAGTAGCTCGCGACGATCTCGTGCACGTCCTTTGGTGATCCTTCGATCGGAATCTGGCGTGGCCACGTCAATGTTGGACGCCGCGACTCCCCTGCCTGGAGATAGGGTCGTCGATACTCCGACATCTCTTCATCCGTCAGGTTCCTGATGATCGAAGCGGGAAGGATCTTGTCGACGAATACATTCTTCTCAAGCACAATCTGTTCACCGGCGTCACTGCGCATCGCTTCGAAGATCGGCCTGGCCTCCTCAGGCCACGACGACCACGAAGCGGGTTGGACGATCGATTCCATGTAGGCGATTCCCGTCACTCGATCACGATGCCGGTTCGCCCAGTCGAACCCGAGACCCGATCCCCAGTCATGGACCACCAGCGTGACGCTGTCACCGAGATCGAGCGATTCGATCATCCCGTCGAGGTACTCTCTATGTTCTGTGAATCGGTAAGAGTCGGGGCCGCTGTTGGGGAGCTTGGACGAATCACCCATCCCGATGAGGTCTGGAGCGACGCACCGGTACCGGTCAGACAGGTGGGGGATCACGTTGCGCCACAGGTACGACGATGTCGGGTTTCCGTGGAGAAAGACGATCGGCGCGCCCTCGCCGACATCGACGTACGCCATGTCAAGGCCCTTGACGTTGACCGTGTTCTTCTGCATGCTTCACCTCCGTAGACCGTAGACCGTAGACCGCATTCTGATAGCTGTCATGACTAGTCATGACAGGGTGCAACGAAACCGTCCTTTCTGAACCAGATTCTCGTGTACGGTAGTGGAAGGCAACGGGAACTCCCGAAGGCACATGAAGGGGAGAGGTCCAATGCAGTTCGACAGCTATTCCGAAGCGACCATCGATCTCACAACGCCAGACCAGCTCCAAGAGGTCGTTCCACTTCCACGTGTTGAAGCCGTGTCCTACTACCAGAGAAACAGTGGGGCACTCCCACACCTCGACGCCGGATCAACCGTCCGCTACACACGCGCAGCTCTTCCGAGCCCGGTGGATCCTCATGCCGACACAGTGGTGAGACGGTTCATGAACTTCCTGAGAGTACATCGCCCGTCCCGGCCGCGACAACGATAAGCCGAACGAAGAACGAGACAGCTCTCCCGGCCCCGTCTTCGCGCACAAACTCGTTCGTGCCGTGGTATCCGCCCCGTCCTTCCTCATCGAGTACGAATGGTGAGAATCGGTACACATCCCGCGAGAACGACTCGAAGAACCACGAATCAGTCGCTCCTACCAACACCCAAGGGGCCACGATCGCCGATGGGAACATCTCATCGATCACGCCGGTAAGCGTCTCCCACGCGTCTGAATCGATGCGAGAGAATTCGCTCGGTTCCCTCACGAAGTCGGGAAGGATTTCGGTGTCGACGCTCTCTCCAATGACCGATCGAACATGGTCAACAACGGTCTCTGACGTGTCACCGGGGATGATTCGAAGATTCACGACAACTGACGCAGACTGGGGAAGAACGTTCGCCTTCACCCCGCCCTCGATGATCGTCGGTACCATCGTAGTGCGTTGCAAAGCGTCCATCAGAACATCCCTTGCGAATACCCTCGAAAGCAACGATGCGGCCGCTGCCGGTCGAGAAGCGAGTGCTCCGACAACTCCGGGGAGGTGGTCGGAAAGCGCAGTGAGCATCGGCCTGATGGCATCGATCCGTGCGGGTACGGGGTTTGCCTCAAGCGCGACGATCGCGCTCGCGAGGGTCAAAATGGCGGTTCCGTGGGGAGGCACGGATGAATGGCCGCCCTCACCATGAGCGGTGAGCTTGAGATTCACAAACCCCTTTTCGGCAATGCCGACGAGCGCTACCGGCGCGCTGACCCCTCGGAGCACCCCATCGACCACCGCGCCGCCCTCGTCGACGACGAACCACGGGGTCACACCGCGAGTCCTGAGTTCGTGCGCGATGACCTGCGCGCCGTTGCGACCGCCTATCTCCTCATCATGGCCGGAGACCACATACACTGTGCGTTCGGGCGATGCATCTCGTTCAAGCAAGTACTCAATCGCCTCGAATATCGCGATGAGTGGTCCCTTGCAGTCCAGAGCCCCCCGGCCGTAGATCTTGCCGTCGACGACGGTTCCACCGAACGGTGGAGCGATCCAGTCCTCCTCGGTGCCCTTCTCTACCGGTACCACGTCATGGTGAGCCATCAGCACGATCGGGTCGAGGTCCGGATCGGTCCCTTCCCATGTAAACAGGAGACCGTGTTGATTGAACACCTCGCGCTCTAGCTCTGCAGAGATACGTGGGTAACGCCGGACGAGCATCGAGGCAAAACGGTCGAATACATCGGTCTCGTACGTCCCATCATCAAGAACGACTGTTGGAAACGTGATCGCTTCACAGAGCGCTTCAACAAACCGTTCGGCGTTCACACCTTCGACGAGCAGCGGCGCACGCTTCTGCGCCTTCCTGTCGCCATCGCCGTTCGGATACCGCTTCGACGCCCTCCACCCGATCGCGACTCCTACAGCCGCAACAGCGCCAGTGGCGCCAACAATCACCTTCTTGCTCAATTCTGACCCCTCCAGTCACGCCGATCGTAGACCTTCACTCAAGGATCTGGTCGCAACAGCCGATAGAACCACCCATGAAGTTGTTCAGGAGAAACGCCGGCGGCTCCAAACGTGACCACGAGGCCTACGCCGCGGCCGTCAGCGATCGGATGAGACTCGTGATGGCGCGCGAGACGAACCACGACGACGAGGCGACCGTGGAGGGCCGCCTCCGCAACATGATCTACGGCACGAATGAACAGTAAGTCAGGTCACAGGTCACAGGCGACCGGTCTCAGGTCTTCAGGGGTCTGTAGAACAGGGCGAGTTGCGCGCCTGCGGCGACAACTCCCACGAGAACCGCGCCGGCGCCGATCCAGCCGTTGAGAAGCGTGTCGAGGCCAATGAAAGCGTCAAGGGAGATCGCGCCGGGGCCTGTGATCGCTATGGCCGCGGCCACTGCCGACAGAACCATAATGTACTCCCACCCTTCGTCCGGGCGCGCGGTGACCCAGAAGCCCACCGCTCGATGCACAGATACGAAGGCGACGGCCATAACGCCTATCACCCCCGCGGCTGCCGCCGTTGTCAGGAACCCCACGATCAGCAGCACTCCTACGCCGATCTCCGTCACCGTCGATGCAAGCCATTGCAGACCCGGCGCCTTGAACCCGATCGAACCGAACCAGTTCGACGTCTTCTGTCTCCCTCGGAGGTGCTTGACGCCGTGAGCGAGCATCACGCCTCCCAGGGCGACGCGCAAGACTAACGCGGCTAAGTCGGATGGGTCCATACGCGTTCCTTTCGTCCGTCAAGGACAACGGTCGCCAACGGGTCACCATTCCCGAAAGGGCTCGGCAAACCGACCATTGGGCGTATGATGGTGACCAGTGGAAACGGAGGTACGCCATGGAGCTGTCAGGCCGCCAGATTCAGGATCGTCGATTCGCATCTGCGCTGCGCGGATACGATCGCGCGGAAGTTGACACGTTCTGCGCCGAGGTCGGCGGCTACACGGGAGCGCTCGAAGAGCGACTCCGCATCGCTGAGGTCCGGGCGGCGAGCAACGACGAGGAACTCGCCACGCTGCGCGGAGAAATTGACACCCTGCTGTCTGAGGCTACCGAGGCGCGCCGCAAGATCATCGAGGAGGCCAGGGAAGAAGCCGCTGTCATAACCGCCCAGGCTGCAACCATCGGAGAATCGGTCGAACTCGCCAACGCTGCCACCAGAGCGACAGCCGTCCTGTCTGAGGCCGATACAACTGCAGGCTTACGCATCGAAGACGCCGAGCATCTCCGCGCGGTCGCTCAAGAGGACGCCGCTCAACTCGTGCAAGCGGCCAAGGCGTCCACTGCAACAACTCAGGCCGAAGCTGATCGCCTCCTCGACAAGGCTCGCCTCGACGCGAACCTCATACGCCGGGACGCCGAAAGTGTTCGCGCCTCAATGGAGGCTCAAGTCGCAGAGATCCGACGGATTCTTGAAGCCGGCCGCACGAGGGACGCTGAGTTCGATGAAGTCGCTGCATCTCGCTCCGTTGATCGAGTCAAAACCGAAGTGATGATCGACCTGCGCGAGGACGCGACAGACCCTGAGACGCACAGCGCCTCCGGATGATCCTCAGTTGAGGGCGGCTATGACGAACCGGTAGAGATCATCAACGATCTCGGTAGCGTTCAACCTGCCCGCCTCATCGTACCACCGGTCGAGCGAATTCAAGATCGAGAGTATGTAGATCGCCGCGAGACGCGGGTCGCAGTTCTTCCGGAAAGCGCCCTGGTCGATACCTGCCGCGATGGTCGACCGGAATGCATCCTCATAGCGGTCTCTGACAATGTTGACCCTGAGTTGGACCGATTCGTCGAGGAAGTCAACCTCGGTGAGGTATGTCCGCGCTTCTGATCGGTGGTCGATGAGCACGCCGACGTGGCCCTCGATCAGGCCACGCATCCGCTCCGACGGCGCGGCGTCGCCATCGAGAGCGTGTGCCGCTGCTTCCTCGAAGAACGCTGCGCCGCGCTCCACAACCGCCACCAGGAGCTCCTGCTTCCCTCCAACGTGGGAGTAGATCGACGACCCGAGAATTCCGAGGTCATCACCGAGATCACGCATCGACGTGCCGTGGTAGCCATGCGTAGCGAAACGCCTGCCGGCGCCTGCGACGATGTCATCTCGAGTAAGGCGTGTCATAGGTCGTACGTCAATGCAACGGTGTCACTCACGGGGTGTGCCTGGCACGAAAGAATCTGTCCGGCGGCGACCTCCCCTTCTTCGAGCACCCAGTTGCGGTCCATGCGCACCTCCCCCTGCATGACCCGAGCCCGACACGATGCGCAAGCTCCGCTTCTACATGAGAACGGCGCCTCGGGC
>JASJYA010000127.1 GCA_030125685.1 Actinomycetota bacterium | reverse complement strand
TCCTCATCGTCCTCATCGTCCTCATCGTCCTCATCGTCCTCATCGTCCTCATCGTCCTCATCGTGCTCGACTTCGGCGACTTCCCCCGTCACCTCCTCCGCACGATCCGCATCTTCGTTCGTCTCGGGAGCGACCGCCTCAACCTCCCCCGTTTCGTCCCCTGTCCCCTGTCCCCCGTCCACCTGTCCACCCGCAAAATCCACCCAGTCAGCAATGTCGTCGTCATCCGCATCGGAAGCGAGAGCCTTATACGGATCAGTGACAGGACCCGGCTCATCGTCCAACCAGTCATCAAATCCTCCCCCGGATTGGTCGGTCGTGCGATCGTCACTCATGATGAATCAACGGTACCTGTTCTGTTGCCTTCCCGAAGGCTACGCACGTCGCACGCTCGCCTGTCCAACAGCTGCGAATCGACCACGGATCACACCTCAAGTAACTCGTCTTCCTTGCGGGTCAGCGCATCATCGATCTTGCCGACATGGGCGTCTGTCAGTTCCTGAAGCACCTTCTCAGCCCTGTGGACATCATCCTCGGAGACTTCTTCGGCCTCGATAAGGTCTTTGCAGTGGCGCCGTACATTCCTGACCGCGATCTTGCCGTCCTCTGCAAGGCCGCGCACAACCTTGATGAGTTCTCTTCTCCGCTCCTCAGTGAGGGAGGGGAATGCGAGGCGAATGATGTTTCCGTCGTTTGACGGGTTGAGTCCGAGATCGGCCGCCTGAATAGCGCGTTCGACCGCGGCGATCGATGACTTGTCGAAGGGTTGGACGATCAACATTCTCGCCTCAGGAACGGAGAAACTCGCAAGTTGCTGGAGCGGCGTCTGGGTTCCGTAATAGTCGACCGTGACACGATTGAGGATTCCAGCGTTCGCGCGCCCCGTCCTTACGCCGGAGAACTCCTGGACTGTGTGCTCGAACGCCTGGTCCATCTTGGTGTCGGCCTCTTCTAACAAATCGTTGATCACTTCGCCCTCCCGGCGCTCACCAACGTCCCGACAGGTTCTCCTCGCACCGCCTTGGTGACGTTGCCCGGTGTGGTCATGTTGAACACGCGAATCGGGAGGTCGTTCTCCATGCACAGCGTAACTGCTGTTGTGTCCATGACCCCGAGCCGCTCAGAGATGGCATGCATGTAGTCGAGCTCGTCGATGAGTTGGGCGTCCGGATCGGTCGATGGATCAGACGTGTAGATGCCGTCGACTCTTGTCGCTTTGAGCACGGCGTCAGCACCGATTTCAGCGGCACGGAGCGCAGCAGTCGTATCCGTAGTGAAGTATGGGTTTCCTGTACCGGCGGCAAAAATGACGATTCGACCCTTCTCCAGATGCCGGATCGCTCGAAGTCTGATGTAGGGCTCAGCGACTTCCTGGATGACAATGGCGGTCTGGACGCGGCACTCGGCGCCCGCGCGTTCGAGCGCATCCCTGAGGGCGAGAGCGTTGATAACAGTGGCCAGCATGCCCATGTAGTCAGCATTGGCGCGGTCCATACCCGCCGCTGCATCGCTGATACCTCGAAAGATGTTGCCTCCGCCAACGACGATCGCTATCTCGTAACCCTCCCGCTGCACCGCTGCGATCTCGACTGCTGTGCGGTCGACAGTCACCGGATCGATCCCGAATCCGAGTTCAGCATCGGCGAACGCCTCACCGGAGAGCTTGAGAACAACCCGTCGCTTCTTCATATGTCAGGCCTCCCCGATCTCGACTCTCGCCATGGTTGTAATCGAGATGTTTTCGCCCATCTTGATCGCAAGTCTCTGCACCAGTTCACCCACGGTACCTTCAAACCGGTCGGAATGGACGAACACCTGGTCCACCAGGACGTTCTCCCGGTAGTACGAGTTGATTCGACCGTCTACGATCTTCTCCACAATTCCGTCTGGTTTGCCCTCGTTGCGGGCCTCGGCTGCAATGAGTTTCATCTCCCTGGCAACGGTGTCTTCGGGTACGTCCGAGCGGCTCACCCACTGGGGGCGGGCTGCAGCCACGTGCATCGCGATGTCGTTTGCCGTGTCGATGAATTCGGCGCTCTTGGCGACGAAGTCCGTCTCCGACCCAAGGCCGACAAGTACGCCTATAACAGGCCTACCTGCCTGGGAGTGGAGGTAGGCGCCTACGACGCCTTCACTTTGCGCACGGCCTGCGCGCTTACCGGCTTTGGCGATCCCCCGCTCGCGGAGCAGATCCTTCGCCGCTTCGACGGCTCCGTTGGTCTCGGTGAGCGCCTTCTTTGCATCCATCATGCCTGCGCCTGTCTCCTTTCGGAGGGCCTGGACGTCCTGTGCGGTGAAATTCGCCACGGTGCTATTCCTCGCCATCTTTGTCAACGTCTTCCGGCTCAATGTCCTTGCGTTTCGCTCGCGCGATCTCCGCACCTGCGATACAACCTTCCGCGATGGCGTCTGCCATGAGGTGCGCGGCTCGAATCGCGTCGTCATTTCCCGGTATCACGTAGTCGATCAGATCAGGGTCACAGTTTGAGTCGACGAGAGCGATGATCGGAATGCCGAGACGGCTCGCCTCAGCGACAGCGATGTGCTCGGCGTTGATGTCGATTATGAAGACTGCATCGGGCTGTTTGCGAAGATCACGCACGCCTCCTAGGACAGTCTGGAGCTTGACGAGCTCCCTCCGGAGACGGATCCGCTCCTTCTTCGGCAGGGACTCCATCTCGCCGCTGGTCTCCATCTGCTCGAGTTCGCGCATGTAAAGAATCCGCTTGTGGATTGTTTGGAAGTTGGTGAGCATGCCGCCGAGCCAACGGTGGTTGACATAAGGCATATCCGCGCGAACAGCCGCGTCTTGGATAGCGGAGAGCGTCTGCTTCTTGGTTCCCACGAACAACACGGTTCCACCAGACGCCGTGATGTCTGATACGACGCCATATGCCTCGTCGACCGCTGCGAGGGTCTGACGAAGGTCGATGATGTGGATTCCGTTCCGTTCCGTGAAAATGTACGGACGCATTTTCGGATTCCAGCGGGCGGTCTGATGACCAAAGTGAACGCCAGACTCCAAGAGCTGGCGCATCGCGATAACAGCCATGTTCGATTCTCCTCGTTCGGGTTCGTCCTCCGCCCATCCTTCAAGCCCTCGAACGTCTGCGTACGCGCAGCCGCACCACACGAGGATTGCAACGGGCGTGTGTGATTGGGAGAGTGTATCGAGCCGATCGAGGTAGTCCCTCTATCGCGATGCCGGCTCTATGAACCTATTCCTCAGGCTCATGACAGCCTTCGTGTGGATCTGGCAGACGCGAGATTCCGTCACATTCAGCACGCCGCCGATCTCGGACAGAGTGAGTCCCTCGTAGTAGTAGAGGGTGAGGACGAGCCGCTCGCGGTCAGGGAGCCGGTTGATCGAGTCCGCGAGCAGGTACCGGGTTTCTTCTTTCTCGAAACTTCCCGAAGGGTCGACCGCCGTGAGGTCTGGAATTATATCGGATATCGAGCCGGAACCCTTCTCGGAGGCGTTCAGAAGCTCGTCGAGCGCCACAAATCCGAGGTTCGCGATTTCACCGAGGTGGGTGCGAAGTGTGTCTGGCGGCACACCCATTGCATCAGCGACCTCCTCCTCGGTCGGCGTCCGCTGCAATCGGTGCTCGAGTTCAGCCATCGTTCGTTGAATCTCCCGAACTCGAGAGCGAACCGAACGAGGAACCCAGTCGAGCGCTCTCATCTCGTCGAGGATGGCGCCCTCGATCCGGTTCACCGCGTACGTCTCGAACTTGAAGCCGCGCTCCGGCTCAAATTTGTCGACGGCGTCGATCAGGCCGAAGGTGCCGAATGAGACGAGGTCATTCTGGTCGACGTTCCGTGGCAGTCCCGATCCGACTCGCCCTGCAACGAACTTCACCAGCGGTGAGTAGTGCAGAATGAGACCCTCGCGGGCGCGCTCATCTCCCGAGTCCTTATATTCGATCCACAGGTCGTGGATCGCTTGGTCTCGTTGTTCACGCACGCGGATGACTTCTCTCGTATGTCTCAGTCATGTGTCTGCGGGTGACAGCAGTGTATATCTGTGTTGTCGCGAGTTCGGTGTGTCCGAGCAGATCTTGCACGGAGCGAAGATCGGCGCCGTTTTCTAGCAGGTGGGTCGCATACGAGTGACGAAGCGCGTGCGGGAAAGTCCCGAGCCTCGCGCGCACGACCCGCCTGACGCCCCTGGTATCGAGTGGCTGTCCACGTAACCCGAGCCACAATGCGTCCGTAGATCGGACCGTAACGAGATGGGGGCGACCGAGGGCAATGTAGCGGTCGAGTGCTCGACGAGCCTCGCCTCCCAGGGGAATCGCTCGGTCCTTGTCTCCCTTCCCTGTCACTCGAAGAAACTCGACACCTCTCATCTGAGACACGGTGAGGGACGTTAGCTCCGATACACGCAGTCCGGCGCCGTACAGCGTCTCGAGGATTGCACGGTCGCGTAGCTCTACCGCGTCAGAGCCATCGAGTCGATCGAGCGCCTCAGAGAGAGACGCTGCCGGGAGCGCTCGCGGGAGCGACTTCGGAAGCTTCGGCCGCGGTGCGTTGATCGCTGGATTGTGATCGATGATGCCTCTTCTGGCAAGGTCTGCGAAAAACGCGCGCACCGCAGAGACCTTCCGCCCAACCGACCGCGGCGCATAGCCGCGGGTTGTGAGGTTCGAGACGTATCGGCGGATCAGCCGCCGGTCGACAGCGGCAGTATCCGATACGCTGCACCGATCGGAGAACTCGACGAATCCCGCTAGGTCGGAGGCGTAGGCAGACAGCGTGTTCGGCTTCAGGCCTCGTTCCACACGAATGCGTTCGAGGTACCTGTCGACTTCCGTGGTCATGGACTGGCTCGCCATCCCCACATGGTCGCCGGTAACGGAACGTACGTCAACAATTCACGCTGAACAATTCACAGAGGTTGAGAGTCATAGCTGAGAAAGTAATCGTCGATGGCTCGGCAATGGTCGATCTCCTCGTCGCGTCACC
>JASJYA010000126.1 GCA_030125685.1 Actinomycetota bacterium | reverse complement strand
GTCCGAAATCTACGCCAGAGTGGTTGGGGGTCAGCGGAGGGGGAGGCCGAGGCCGCGGCTGATGACCAGGCGTTGGATCTCAGAGGTTCCTTCGCCGATCTCGAGTACCTTGGCGTCGCGGTAGTGGCGTGCAACGAGCGTTTCGTCCATGAACCCCGCGCCGCCGAAGATCTGGGTCGCATCCCGCGTTGCGGTGACCGCTGACTCGGTAGCGTAGAGCTTCGCTATCGCAGCCTCCTGCTTGAACGGCCTCCCCATGTCCTTGAGCCACGCCGCCTTGTAGGTGAGCAACCTTGCGGCGTGGGTCATCACCTCGATGTCTGCGCACTTGAACGCGATCGCCTGGTTCGACCCGATGGGCCTTCCGAAGGCGTACCTGTCGTTGGCATACTCGACAGACTCATCGAGGCAGGACTGAAGTACGCCCACCGCCATCGCCGCGATCGCGACGCGCCCGTCGTCGAGAGTCGAGAGGAACTGGTGGAATCCCTTTCCCTGCTCACCGAGCAGGTTCGCCTTTGGCACCCTCGCATCGTCGAAGGTCAGGCCGTGGGTATCCGACGCCCGCCAACCCATCTTGCGGTAGGCAGGCTCAACGATGAAACCATCCGTGCCGGCAGGAACGAGAATGGTCGAGATCTCGTCCGGGCCGGTCCGCGCGGTGATGGTCACGAGGCTGGTCATCTCCGTACCGGAATTTGTGATAAATGCTTTCGAGCCGTTGATCACCCATTCGTCGCCGTCGAGGACAGCCTTAGTCGCTGTCGCGCCTGCGTCTGAGCCTGCGCCTGGTTCGGTGAGGCCGAATCCGGCGAGAGCCCTGCCTGCGACGAGGTCGGGGAGCCACTCGGCCTTCTGGGCGTCAGACCCGAATTCGTGAATCGGATTGATACCAAGGCCGACGCCCGCTTCGAGCGTGATAGCCATCGATTGGTCGACCCTCGCGATCTCCTCGATAGCGATGCAGAGGCTCGTGAAGTCGGCGCCAGCGCCTCCCCACTCCTCATCCGCGGTGATCCCGAAAAGACCGAGTTCCCCCATCTCGCGAACTACTTCCGTCGGGAAGTGGTGGTCGGCATCCCACTGTTCGGCGTTCGGCGCAATGCGGTCTTTGGCGTACTCGCGGACCATGCCCCGTACCGCTCTGTGTTCTTCCGTGAAATCGAGATCCATCGGTCCTCCTGCCGGCGAGCATAGAGCTACTCGGGCGGAGAGGGAGAGGGACTGGAATCCGATACCTTCCCGAATATGAAACGCTGGTTCTGGGTGCTCGACGCCGCGGTCGTGATCTCCTTTGCGATCATCGGCGCTGCCGACCACGGATTTACGATCGATGTCGCCTGGGTCATGCGGGTCTCCCTACCGTTCCTGATCGCTCTTGCGCTCGGTATCGCTGCACTGCGGGTGTGGAAGAATCCACTCTTGATCCTCAACGGAATCCTCCTCGCCCTCATCACGCTGGCCGTTGGCATGCTGCTGCGCCACTACGTCTGGGACGACGGGACGGCCCAAGTGTTCGTCATCGTGACTGGCGCATACTTCGTCGCGGTGATGGTCGGGTGGCGCGTGATCGGTCTCGGCGTGAGGCGGTTCAGAACCCGGTCGTGAACGGCGACCGTCATGTATCCACCTACCATGGCGCGCATGGACACAGCAGTCGCACTCGTTCGCAGCTATTTGCAGGCGAACGGATTCTTCACGGTATCCGAGTATCCGATCTTTGAGAGCATCGGTGTGACGACGCGGTCTGTCACCGATGTCGACGTGCTCGCACTCCGATTTCCCGGGGCTGGCGGCTTTGCGACGGACGACCCAACAGCAGGCCTCCGCATCGTGCCCGATCCGGAACTAGAGCTGTCCGACGGTCAGATTGAGGTGATCATCGGTGAGGTGAAGTCGGGTACCGCCGAGCTGAACAAGGCGGCGCGGGACCCTGCGGTTGTGAAGGCTGCATTCCGTCGCTTCGGCGCGATGGACCTGAGTGTCGAAGAGCAGCTCGTCAGGGAACTGATCGAGACCGGCACGGCGCACCATCCGGCAGGCATCCGCTTGCGCCAGATGGTATTTGCTACGAAACCGCCCACCGAGAAACGATATGTGTACCGATGGATGGACATCGGCAACATCGCGGAATGGATGCGAAGCCAGGTACAGGAGCATTGGGATCAGTTCAAGACGATTCAGTCGAAGGATCCCGCATGGGGTTTCCTGCTCTTGTTCGAGAAGGCACGACGGGGGGAGAACTGAGCAGCCGTGTTCGACGTTGTGCTCTGGCGGCCTGAGATCCCTCCCAATACGGGGAACCTGATGCGTCTGACCGTCAACACCGGCTGTCGACTTCACCTCATCGAACCGCTGGGTTTTGACATCGACGATGCCAGGCTGAGGCGCGCAGGCCTCGATTATCGGGAATTCGCCGATGTCGCCACGTACTCGTCCTACGGTGAGTACGTGGAAATCGCACGACCGGAACGCTTGTTCGCGTTCACGCATCTCGCCGACCGCCTGTACACCGAGGTCGCCTACAAGCCGGACGATGTGCTCCTGTTCGGACGCGAGTCAGACGGGCTTCCGGATGAAATTCTGGTGAGTGACTCCGTGACAGAGTCCGTCCGTATTCCGATCGCCGAGGGAGGCCGATCCCTCAACCTCGCCAACGCCGCAGCGATCGCCGTGTACGAGGCATGGCGCCAGAACGGTTTCGCTGATACCTGAAACCTGACGCCTGGCTGCCGCTACTGTGGCAGCGGATGATCCACCAGACTCCGATTACCGTGCGGTTCTACGAACTCGACCCGTACGGTCACATCAACCACTCCGTGTACATCCAATACTTTGAGGTAGGCCGCATCGACCTCTTCAAGGAGATGGGGTGGCGCCTCACCCAGATGTCAGAGCTCGGAACCCGAGTAGTCGTCGCGCGCATCGAGACACGGTTCCTTGCGCCGGGTCTTGAGGGAGACGAACTCGTTGTCGAGACCTGGGTCGAGGATGTTAAACGCGCATCGATGCGGTTCGGCCAGCGGATCGTGCGCGGAATTGTCGTGCTTGCTAGTCAGACGGTGCACGGCGCGTGTGTCGACATCCATGGCAAGCCGAAGCGTATCCCGGACGAGCTGCTCGAGGGGCTCAACCGGTTCGTAACAAGAGCGGAGTGACCTCGGCTGCGCCCAGGAATGGTCCATGTCGGCGGCGAGTTATACGAGGAGCCTCCGCGTAGGATTGAGGCAGAACCGACATGCAGAAAACCACGATCGTGAGATGGGACGATCTCGAGCCGGGCGCGCTCGGGCATGCGTTAGTCGCCGGGGTCGACCTCGTTGTCGTTCGTTGGCCTGATGGCACGGGTCACAGTGTTCTGTACGGTCGCTGCGTCCATCGCGGCGCCCTCATGGCCGACGGGCGGATCGAAGGCGCAAATCTCGTGTGCGGCGTGCATTCGTGGGACTACCGATACGACAGCGGTATCTCGAGTTATCGCGATACCGACGTGCTCCACAAGTTCGCATCCGGCGTCGAAGCCGGGAACATCTGGGTCGATGAGGACGAGATCGCTGCGTGGGCGGAGGAACATCCCCAGCCATACAACCGTGACGCGTACCAGGGCGCCTACCAGGATCCCTCTGGCACGCCCGTCGAGCCTTTCGTCAAGGACATACGAGAACTCGCGGCGTACGGCTTGGAGCGGCTAGGCCATCACGGAGCGACCGCCGCAATGGGTGTGCCGAGAACGTCGCTCCCGCAGTGGGACGATATCCAGATCGTTACCGCTCAGCTTGCGCGACCCCCGCTCCTCGACGACGAGCCTGTCGACACGGGCATCGTCATAGGCCCGGCCGCGAAGAGGCCCCTCGCACTCGACATTCCGCTCTTCGTATCAGACATGTCCTTCGGAGCGCTCTCGAGTGAGGCGAAGACCGCTCTTGCCCGAGGCGCGGAACTTGCCGGTACAGCGATCGCGTCCGGCGAGGGCGGCATGTTGCCTCAGGAAAAGGCTGAGTCGAGCAGGTATCTTTACGAGCTGGCTTCTGCGCGGTTCGGATTTACGTGGGAGAAGATCGCCGGCGTCCAGGCCCTGCACTTCAAGGGGGGCCAGGCAGCCAAGACAGGGACCGGTGGGCACCTTCCCGGGCCGAAGGTGACGCCCGAGATCGCGGAGGTACGCGATGTGCCTGTCGGGGAGCCTGCCATTTCGCCATCCCGGTTCCCTGAGTGGTCGGAACCCTCGCACTTCGCGGAGTTCGCGTCCGAAGTCCGTGAACGGACGGGTGGGATCCCGATCGGCTTCAAGCTCTCGGCGCAGCACATCGAGGCCGACCTGATCGCCGCTCTCGAAGTCGGTGTCGACTACGTCATCCTCGACGGCAGGGGAGGGGGCACGGGCGCTGCACCGTTGCTGTTCCGTGACAATATCTCTGTGCCGACGATCCCCGCGCTGGCGCGAGCCCGCCGATTTCTCGACGAAGCAGACGCGCCGAGCGTGACCCTTATCGTCACGGGTGGGCTTCGCACCCCTGCTGACTTCGTCAAGGCTCTCGCCCTCGGCGCCGACGGGGTAGCGGTGTCCAACGTCGCTATCCAGGCGATTGGCTGCATCGGCATGCGGGCATGCCACACCAACAATTGCCCCGTTGGCATCGCGACCCAGCAGCCACACCTGCGTGATCGCCTCCCTGTAGACGAAGCTGCACACCGTCTCGGCCGCTACTTCGGGGCAGCGACCGAGCTGATGACGGTTCTTGCCCGTGCCTGCGGTCACCGGTCGCTCCGCGACTTCACCATCGACGACCTGACGACGTTCGACCGAGACATGGCGGCTCTCGCAGGAATTCCATACGGCGGGGTTGAGCACCGCTGAGGCACACCCGAGCGCCGGCATCGCCGTACAATTCGCGGAGCGGGCCCGTAGCTCAGTTGGTTAGAGCTGGCGACTCATAATCGCTCGGTCGCAGGTTCAAGTCCTGCCGGGCCCAC
>JASJYA010000035.1 GCA_030125685.1 Actinomycetota bacterium | reverse complement strand
ACGAGATCCGCCACCCCGTCGAGCTGTACGCGAAAAACTTGTCCTCCCTTTAGGGGGGACGGGCGAGCTTGCGAGCCAGGGGGGAGTAGCGAGCCCGCGAGCCGACACGCCACGGTGTTTGAACCCTGTTTCTATAGGCTGTAGATCCAGATGCCGCTTGGGAAGAGGTCGCAGCCCGCGCTCCGCGCGGCCTGCGTGAGCCACTCGAGGTCTGCGAGCCACATGGAGAACGACTCGGCGCCTTGCGCGGTTGCCTCATCGATGAGGGCCTGCATCACCGAGATGGCGTCTGCTGGGACCGTGTCGATGATCGATACGTCGAATGAAGTGTCGACGTGGCGTGTTATCGCCCACGAAGATCCCACCTCCCAGAGGTCGCCTGCTCGCGCCGCTGAGATCACGTCCTGGTCAGTGAGCCTCCGGAAGCGCCACCCGTCGCCGACGAGTCCTCTGAGCGGCCTACCGCAGATCGAGGAAGACCATCCTGCGGCAAGAAGGCTCGCGTCCGCTGTCCGAACGCGTCGCGCCGAGACTGAGGCGGGGGTTCTCTGACCGCCGTTCCCTTCGGGATTAGGTGACGTATCTCCGATCGTACGCGATGCACGCACGACCGTCGCGACTCGGCGGAATCCCTTCTTCGTGATGTGCCGGATAGACGCTTCGTTGTCGTCTTCGATGAGAAGTCTCGCGACGAGCGCTCCGCGGTCACGAGCCCATGCGAGCAGAACATCCGCAAGATCGCCTGCGATCTCTTCTCCCCGCCGCTCCGGCTTGACGCGCGCTGCGTGGGCCCACGCCTCGGTGTCCGAGAGCAGCGTCACCCTGCCGAGGGCAATTACCTCCGAGTTGTCTTCAGCGACCATCACAACGCCTGACGGATCGTCTATCCACTCTGCAATCATGTCCGGGACGTAGTCCCCCCACTCGAAGGTATCCGTCGTGAACGAAACGATCTCAGGGATGTCAGCGTGGGTTGCTTGGCGGATCTTCATGGGACGAGGGTAGATGCCTCCAGCCACTCCAGGCTCGCGGGCTCGCCTATTCCGACCCATAGGCCCCTGGCTCGCAAGCTCGCCCGTCCCCCCTGAAGGGAGGACGCATCGCTCACCAGCGATGCAGCTCTTCTGCGTGTTCGACGATGCCGTCGACGTTTGGCATTACCTGCTTCTCGAGTGAGGCCGCGAAGGGGAAGGAGGGGATGTCGGGCGCCGCGTAACGCATCACCGGAGCGTCCAGCCATTCAAACGCCTTCTCTGAGATCTGAGCCGCGACCTCGGCGCCGTATCCGAGGAATCGGTTGTCCTCGTGGACGATGAGCGCCTTCGATGTCCGCCCGATTGCGGCCTCGATCGAAGGCCAGTCGAGAGGCTTGAGTGTGCGCAGATCGAGCACCGTTGCGTCGATGCCTCTCTCGGCCAACACGTCTGCCGCCTCGACGGCGAAGTGCGACATCGTGCCATAGGCGATGATCGTGAGATCATTCCCGTCTCTCCGCAGAGCAGCCTTGCCGATGGGAACGGAGTGCCCTGACCCGGGGATCGGCCCCTGCGCGAGCCGGTACAGCTTCTTCGGTTCGAGATACATCACCGGATCAGGATCCTCCATGGCCGATCGAAGCAGGCCCGCGGCGTCGGCCGGGGTCGACGGGACGACGACCTTGAGTCCCGGAATATGGGTGTAAAAGACCTCAATCGATTGCGAGTGATAGAGAGCACCGTGGATGCCGCCGCCGTACGGAATCCGAATCGTCATCGGCAAGCTCCACCGGCCATTCGACCGGTAGTGCGTCCGAGCAAGTTCTGAGATGATCTGATCGAACGCAGGGTGGATGAAATCTGCGAACTGGATCTCGGCGAGCGTCTTGGTCCCGGTCGACGCGGTCCCGATTCCCACGCCGATGATGAGCGCCTCGGCGATTGGCATGTTGAAACAGCGGTCCTCACCGAAGGCCTCGGTCAGACCCTGGGTCGCTTTGAAGACACCCCCCTTGGGGTCCGCGACATCCTCGCCGAAAACGATCATGTCACTGTGGTCCGCCATGAGATCATGCAGCGTTTTGTTGATCGCTGTGATCATGTTCCCGTCCTCGCCCTCGGGGTCGGCCTCGATCGAGGTCACGGGGGTCTCGGGAACGATGTCGTTGACAAAAACGTGACTGTACGGGTCGGTTGGATCTGGCGCGGATTCGGTCATCTTGACTGCGTGAGCGATCTCGTCCTTGACGGATGTCTCGATCTCGTGTTCGAGCTCTTCACTGAGGATCCGTTGCTCGACCAGGTACTGCCGGAAGTTTGGCAGGGGATCCTTTCGACGCCACAACTCGACCTCCTCCCTGCTGCGGTAGAGCTTGTCATCATCATCTGACGTGTGGGCGTAATACCGGTACGTCTTGGCTTCGATCAGCGTGGGACCTTCTCCCGCCCTCGCGCGATCAACTGCGGCGGACATCGCGCCGTACACCTCGAGCACGTTGTTTCCGTCCACAACGATCCCGGGCATGTCGTATCCGATGGCTCGATCCGCGACCTGCCCTGCAAGCTCTTCGGCGGCAGGCACGGAGATTGCATACAGATTGTTCTGGATGAGGAAGATGACGGGCAACTTGTGGATACCTGCGAAGTTCATCGCCTCGTGCCAGTCACCCTCGGAAGTGGAACCCTCCCCACCGTCGACAACCACGACTCCATCGCTGCCGCTGCGCTTGAGTTCGTAGGCGACTCCGCACGCCTGGGGGTATTGCACGCCGATGACGGAACCCTGTGTGAAGATGTTGAGATTGGGTTCTGACCAGTGATTCGGCATCTGTCTGCCGCCGCTCGAAGGATCAGACTCCTTCGCGAACACACCGGCGAACACGTCTTCAGCCGACATCCCCAACGCGAGGACGAAGGCGACATCGCGGTAGTACGGCATAGACCAGTCTTTCGACGGGTCGATAGCGGCAGCGGCGCCAACCTGGGTCGCTTCGTGTCCCGATACCGACACGACGAACGGGACGCGGCCCTGTCGATTCAGGGCCCACATGCGTTCGTCCAGTTTTCGGGCGAGCAGCATCTTGCGATACAAGTCGATGACGTCGTCATCGTCGAGACCGAGTGCGGTGTGATCGATCACGCTGTCTAGGCCCAAGGTCATGATTCCTCTCCTTGTCGTTGTGCAGCCTTGATCCGAGCCTCGGCGAGATGTTCCGCAGCTTCTTCGGTGCTGATGCCAAGTGCGTCGGATCTCGTCAAGATCTCCGTCAGGTTGTCGTAGATTCGGTCGATCATCATGTTCGACTTTTCGATCGAATAGCCGCCGGTCTCTGCTGCAATATTGATGATGCCGCCCGCGTTCACAACGAAGTCCGGCGCATACAGAATGCCCCTTGCCGTGAGTCGGTCTGCATCCGCAGGCTCCGCGAGCTGGTTGTTCGCCGAGCCGACCACAGCCGAACAGGCCAACCGCTGTATCGAATCACGGTTGAGGTCAGACCCGAGCGCACATGGCGAGTAAACGTCGCAGTCGACCTTGTGGATCTCATCGACCGCGACGACTTTCGCGCCGAAATCGTGTTCGGCAACGTCGGTCGCGATCTCGTTCACATCGGCTACGACGAGTTCGACGCCTTGGGCTGTGAGCATCCGACCAAGCGCGTAGCCAACCTTGCCGACGCCTTTGATAGCGATCCTCCTGCCGTGAAGATCTCGTGTACCCCAGAGATGGTTGCTGACGGCCGACAGCCCGGCAACCACGCCTCGGGCGGTTCCCGGCGACGGGTCGCCGGATCCACCGGTCTCGATCGAGAGGCCTCGCACAAACGGAGTCATCGTTGCAACGACCTCCATGTTGGGGACCGTGGTCCCGACGTCCTCCGCTGTTATGTAGCGCCCGGCGAGCCCGTCGATGAACTTTCCATAAGATCGAAACAGGTCGTCAGAACCTAGCTCGGTCGGGTCGCCGATTATGACCGCCTTACCGCCGCCCTGGGTGAGTCCGGCGGCGGCAGCCTTGTACGTCATGCCTTGTGAAAGCCTCAGCACGTCGACGAGCGCAGCGTCGTCGTCCGTGTACGGATAGAAGCGAGTCCCGCCGAGAGCGGGACCGAGGACTGTGCTGTGAATGGCGACGATGGCTTCGAGACCCGTGGCAGCGTCTACTCCGAAGTGTACGGATTCGTGCGTCTCCGTTCCGATCGTCTCGAATACTCCCAAGCCAGGCCTCCGGTGGGATCGCGCGACCGCTCGCTTGCGGCGCCGCCCATATGTTAGTAATGGTGTCTCTGGCTACTCGGTTCGACAAACGCCGTAGCATCACTGATGTGATCAAGACTGCCTACTTCCGCGCGTATATGCCGGGAGCCCGAGTCGGTGCGCTCGAGCCGCGTCGCAAAGATGACACGGACCTGCCTGTCATGCACGACGGAAGGTTCATGTGGACGGAGTCAACGACAGACGACGCGTTCTTCACGATGTGGGAGGGTGAGCAGTATGCATGCCCGCGGAACGCACGGCTCCGGATGATCGAGGCAATGCTCGTTTTCGCTAGGACGTATCCAGAAATGCAGGTAATCAATGAGGATGAAGGCCTTGCATTGGTGCACGAACTCTCGGATCTGCGAGAAGCCTCGCCAGTGTCACGTAGCTACATCCTGTCCTCCCCCTGGCACGTCCCGCTGCGATGGTTCTCGGCGTTCGCGCCATCTGAGCGCGAGCTGTACGAAACGCCGAGCGGTCCCTCAATCCGCTACCGGGCATCCCTCGGCGACACGATTGACAGGGTGCACTGGGCATCACTGGTTCTCGCGAGGGCGGGGTTCCCCGAGCAGGTCGTGGAACGCGTCAACCACCTCGAGCGATGGTTGATGGAGTTCACGACGGACTCGATGATCGAGCTCGACTACGGTCAGGTCGCGAGCGTCTTCTCCGAAGCCGACCTTGCTCTCGACGAGTCTGTTGACGACGTCAGAAACAGCTTGCTCGCCCTCGAGCGCGGTGACGGCGCCGCGTCCCAGGACCACTACGAAAAGGTTGCGTCGCGCTGGTTCCCCGCACAGTCGTTCACGTTTTCGAATTGACAGATACCAGACACCAGACACCGGCTATCTGGACTCTGTCAGATCCATTGCTACGTCAAGGGCTGGGGCAGAGTGGGTGATCCACCCGACAGATATCACGTCCACTCCAGCAGCGGCGACATCTCGCACGTTGTCGAGGGTGATCCCCCCCGACGCTTCAGTGCAGATGCGGCCGTCGACCATCGTGACCGCAGTCCGAAGACCGTCCGGCTTCATGTTGTCGAGGAGTACCACATCCGCGGTTGTGGCGAGCACCTCTGACAGTTGGCCGAGCGTGTCGACTTCTACCTCGACGATCACCTCTGACCCCACGAACGCCCTTGCTGCTTCAACGGCTTCGTGGATCGAAGACGAAGCGACGATGTGGTTGTCCTTGATCATCACCGCGTCGTACAGGCCCATACGATGGTTCACGCCGCCCCCTATCGCCACCGCGTACTTCTCGAGCGAGCGGAGGCCCGGTGTGGTCTTTCGAGTGTCGGATATGGCAGTCTCAGTTCCAGCGACCGCATCGACGAAGGACCGCGTCGCCGTGGCGACCCCTGAGAGCCATCCGAGGAAGTTGAGCGCAACACGTTCAGCGGTCAGGAGTGATCGTGTCGACCCGGCTGCCTCGAGGACAACGGTTCCGGCGTCGACCACATCACCGTCTTGCGCCAAACGCGTAACGACGAGGGTCGGGTCGATGTGGAGTAGGCACATCTCAACAATCGGGATACCGGCGACGCATCCCGCTTCCCTCGCGACGAACTTCCCGATCGATCGGTGGCCCTCCGTAATCGTTGCGAGCGTTGTCACGTCGCCCGCGTCTTGAAGATCCTCCTGGAAGGCGCTGGTCACGATGTCGACAGCAGAGGGGGGGAGTTCCGTGGTCATCGGGCGACGGCCGCCAGCGTCGCGTCGAGAGCAACCATGTCACTTCGCTCAGGCGTCACATGTGACCGCATCGCGAGATTCGGATCCGCCTCCGGAAAATCCGTACGGAAGTGCGCCCCGCGAGACTCCCTGCGTTCGAGCGCCGCGGTAGCGATGAGAGTGGCGACGGTCGAAGAGTCCGATGGCGGGCCCGCAACATCGTGGAGCATCTCAAGAGCCCTCTCGAGTCCGTGTCGATCTCGCGTGATGCCGATGTGATTCCATGCGATCCGCCTGACAGCGTCGGTGTCGGCTTCGAAGTATCTCGCTGCGCGGTCAAAGGCGTCGACCGGAACGGTTGGCTTCCGCGCGGAGTGAAGGGCCGGGGAGGACAAAATCGAGGCTGCGACTCTCTGCCCCATCACGGCCGCCTCAAGAAGCGAGTTGCTCGCGAGGCGGTTCGCACCATGGAGGCCGGTGGAGGCTACCTCGCCACATGCCCACAGTCCGGGGATGCTCGTTCGGCCGTCGAGATCTGTGGCCACGCCACCCATGTGAAAGTGTTCCGCCGGTGCGATCTCGATAGGTTCATGCCGAGGATCGACCCCGGACTCCATAGAAGCGGCGAATACGGTCGGAAATCTCTCAGGCATCTCGTCGCCTATCACCGACGCATCGAGGTATGTGCGATGCCCGGCCGCTCGGTGCGCCCAGATCGCCCTTGCCACGACATCGCGTGGAGCGAGTTCTGCGTCTGGATGAACGTCGACCATGAACCTCGTTCCCAGCTCATTGATGAGCTTGGCGCCTTCGCCCCGCAGAGCTTCGGTCACGAGGGGGGCGGGGTGGTCTCGGACGGTGAGCGCGGTTGGGTGAAACTGAACGAACTCGAGGTCTGCGAGCTCCACTCCCTGACGGGCAGCAGCGGCGAGACCGGCGCCCTGAACGTCGCGGGGGTTCGTGGAGCGGGCGTACACGCCACCGATGCCCCCGGTCGCCAGGACGACGGCCGGCGCTAGATAGGCGACGAGTTCGCTGTTCGTCGTAAGCACGAGGACGCCCCCGATCGTGTCGTCGAATCGGATCAGATCGATGAGCCTGGTTTGTGAAATGAGTTGTATACCTGGCCGCTCCAGCGTTGCTGTGCGCAGAGCTCGCATGATCTCGGCGCCGGTGGCGTCACCGCCGGCGTGCACGATCCGGCGGGCGGTGTGCCCCGCCTCCCTCCCGAGGGAGAGTTCACCCTGCGGGTCGCGGTCGAACGCGGTACCGATGCCAACGAGCCACTCGATGAGGTCGGGTGCGGCAGACGCGATTGCACGTGCAACGTGCGAGTCTGTGATGCCTCGGCCGACTGAGATCGTATCGGCGGCGTGAGCAGCAGGCGCGTCTGCCGAATCGACCGCTGCCGCCATTCCTCCCTGGGCGAGAACGCTCGAACCTTCTGCCACGGCGCCGGCGGTGATGACGACCGATCCCGAGAGGCTCAGGGCCGTTGAGAGCCCTGCAATACCTGATCCGATGACGATGGGCGCATCGTGGTGGTTGACCTCGATGCGGGGAGCGTTCATCCCAGTGCCAGCATGCGGTCAACAGCCCTGCGGGCGCCTTGTGCGATGTGGTCTGGGACGATGACCTCGTGCTTCATGTATCGAAGGGCGTCTCGGATGCCTTCGAGGGTGATCTTCTTCATGTACGGGCAGAGGTTGCACGGCCGGATGAATTCGGTGTCAGGGGAGCCGACAGCGACGTTGTCGCTCATGGAGCATTCGGTGACCATGACGACGCGCTTCGGGGTCTCGGTGCGTACCCAGTTGAGCATCCCTGCCGTTGATCCGACATAGTCGGCTTCTTCGAGGACATCCGTTGGGCATTCGGGGTGTGCGATGATCTGGATGCCGGGGTAGGCGGTACGGTAATCACGCAGCTCTGAGGCTGTAAACCGTTCGTGTACCTCGCATGAGCCCTGCCATAGGATGATCTCCTTCTCGGTCTGGCCGGCAACCCAGCGCCCGAGGTACTGGTCTGGCACGAAGATCACGCGGTCGGAGTCGAGGGATTCGATGACCCTGAGCGCGTTCCCCGACGTACACGTTATGTCGCACGCCGCTTTGACTTCGGCAGAAGTGTTGACGTAGGTCACGACCGGCGCGTCGGGGTACCGTTCGCGGAGTCCGGCGATGTCGGCGGGTGTGATGGAGTCCGCAAGTGAACAGCCGGCCTCGAGATCGGGGATGAGCACGGTCTTTTCCGGGCTGACGATCTTTGCAGTCTCCGCCATGAAGTGGACGCCGGCCATGACGATCACATCTGCATCCGTCTCGGCTGCTAGCTGCGCGAGGGCGAGGGAGTCGCCCGAGAGGTCAGACACCCCGTGGTAGATGTCCGGCGTCATGTAATTGTGTGCGAGCACGACGGCGTTCCGCTGACGTTTGAGAGCTTCGATCTCTTCCATGAGCGGTGCGAGCGCGGCGACTTCGATGTCGGGGAGCACGCCATCGAGGCGGTTGACGGTGCTGAGGGCTGTGGTCACTGGCTTCCTCTCTCCAGCTTATGCTCTATCTGAGCATTACTAGGAACGATACACCGATCCGGTTCATTCCGCATATCGAAGGACGCTTGGGAGTCGTCTAGAGTCGCTTTGGGCGGGGGAGAGAGAAGCCGGGACTGGGTCGTTCGGACACGACATCGGAGCGGAACCGGTAGAGAGCTGCCGGGCGCCCACCGGTCGACGACCGGTGCTCGCCGGTTCTCTCGACGAGATCGCCCCGATCAACAATGCGTCGGAAATTCTGCTTGTGAAGCTCGATGCCGACCAGCGCCTCGACGGTGTGTTGCAGCTCCGTTAGGGTGAACGCCTCCGGCATCACTTCGAAGATCAGCGGTCGATAGGTGAGCTTGCCCCGAAGCCGACCGAGGGCGGTAGCGACGATCCTGCGGTGATCCCGGCCGAGCGCACGTCCGCCCAAGGCGCCGGGCAAAGGTTCGAGGCGGGCGGTGAACGCTTCGGCTACGAGGCTGGCTTCGTAGAGGAGTTCGTATCGCTCGAGTACCCGGATTGGATCCCATGGCGCTCCGATGCCAAACGTGATCTGTGCCCGGCCTTGGCGTGCGACGTCATTGAAAGCCCACGCGTCGAGCCTCGGGTACATGTCGTCTCGAAGCACGGATGGCGGCCCGCGCCGATAATCTTCCCAGGGGAAGAGGTCGTAGGTGTCGATCCACATGGCGCCCTCGGCCGGCGTCTCTTCGGGCACGAGGGCCAGGTATCCGACGGCGAGCTGGCGCTCGCCCGGTTCGGGAGCGGAACGCATCCTGTCGCCGAATGTGTAGAGCTGCTCCATGTAGCTGACGGTAACTCCGGTTTGGATGGCCAGCCAGCGGCGGACGGCGAGGTCGAGGGTGTCATCTGAATCCGGATCGAGAGGCCCGGATGGCAGCAACGGCGGGCCGCCGTCGGGGCCGTCGACGACGAGGACCTTCGGTTCGTCGTCTGTGACCGTGACGATCACTGCGTCGAGTGATACAGAAACGTGGCTATCTGGCACCCCTTGATGGTAAGCAGAGAGCAGAGAGCAGAAGGCTTACCGTCAACGGTTGGCTACCGTCACGAGTGATGTCGACGGTCAAACTCGTGGCGCTTGGGGTTGCGTGGGTGCTCGCTGCACTGGCAGTCGCAGTCGTAACTGCGATTGTGTTGACGGAATTGCTGAGGGTTGTCGGTGTGGTAGAGGCTGGCGGGTCGAGTTATGCCATCGCTCTCAACGGCGTCGCTGTCGTCGTGTTTGTCGTCCTGGTGAGCGTGCCCATCCTGTTCCGGAAGCGCTTTACCGACGACTGAACGAATGATCCGTCGTAGGCTCCGGTCGAAGGAGATAACCGAACGGGAGCAAGTATGGACGACCTATCAATCGAACGCGATGTGGTCTTCCGCATGAAGACCACGAAGGTACCCGGGACGTTGGCGCGGGCGCTCGCGGTTGCAGGCGAGTACGGCGCTCACATTGGTGAGATCGAGACCGTGTTTGTCGGTGCCGACTACAACGTACGCGATGTTTCGATCATCGCGCCGAGCCAGGAGGTAGTGGAGCAGATCGCTGCCGCGTTCGAGAAGATGGAGGGCGTAGAACTGCTTCCCGGGCGTGTTGACAGGGTCTTCCAGCAGCACGAGGGCGGCAAGATCAAGGTGAGTTCGAATGCAACCGTGCGAACGCTCCAGGATATGCGTGATGTGTACACGCCCGGCGTGGCACGGGTTGTGCAAGCGATCGTGGAGGACGATGCCGTCGCGAATCGCCTGACATGGCGCGGCAACACGGTGGCGATCGTCACGAACGGCACGCGGGTGCTCGGTCTCGGTGACGTAGGGCCTGCTGCTGCACTTCCCGTGATGGAGGGGAAGGCGCTGTTTTACGCCGAGATGGTTGGGGTCAACGCGGTGCCGATCGTGCTCGACACCAAAGATCCCGACGAGGTCATCGAAACGGTGCTTCGCATCGCGCCCGGCTTTGGTGCGATTCACCTCGAGGACATCGCCACGCCTGGCGTGTATCGGATTGAGCGTGAACTCGAACAGAGACTGGACATTCCCGTCTTTCACGACGATCAGCACGGAACAGCAGTCGTGGTTGCTGCCGCAGTTGTCTCTGCGGCGAAGAAGATCGATCGTGACATCTCCGATCTGCGTTTCGGCCAGGTGGGGCTCGGCGCCGCCGGAAGTGCGATAGCGGGCCTGGCATCGGGGCTTGGTTTCGAAGAGATCTGGGCCTACGACCCCTCAGAGAGCGGGATCGAACGGTTCCGCGAGGTTGTCGAACCGAGCGTTGATGTCAAGACAGGTACCGATCAGGAGCACTTCGACGCTCTGGTCGCGCAGTGTGACGTGGTGGTGCTTGCAACGGGTCAGCCAGGATTGCTCTCTCCTGACCGGGTAAGGAGTGGCCAGATCATCTTCGCACTCACCAATCCCGTGCCGGAGATCGAGTACGCCGATGCTCTGTCCGCGGGCGCCGCCGTGGCTGCCGACGGGAGCATCGTGAATAATGTGCTCGCCTACCCGGGACTTATCAAGGGGGCTCTCGACGCCAGGGCATCGTCCGTGACGTCGAAGATGAAGCAAGCCGCCGTGTTCGCCATAGCGGATCGGGCGTCCGAGGGGTTCTTGCTGCCGGAGCCTCTGAGCAAGAAATTGCACGATTCCGTGTCCGAAGCGGTAGCGCTTGCGGCGCGGTGAGCACGAAATCCTTGGCGGGCTACGCGACTACGAGAAGCGGTGCAGCCGTCAGATCGTGTCGTCGTGATCGCTCTTGCCGATGTTGATCCAGATCAACAGCATCAAGATCGCAGTGGCGACCGATACCCACCCGAGCGGAGTTCCGGCGGCGATCAGCATTGCAGCGACGATCACCGCTGCGACACTGCGAATCGCCTTCGGGAAACCTCGCCGGCGCACAGGCCTGTCGAAGCGCTCGCCGTCTTGGACGAAGCCCGGTGTGGTGGGGTCGAGATACTCCTCGTCTTCGTGAATCGGTCTCATATGCGTGCCAAGCCTACGAGCCACGGAGCCCTTCCACCTCAAACCCCCCATTTTCTAGCGTCCATCAAGGCGATATATCGCCTTGATGGACGCCAGAAGCGTGCTGCTTACCCGCCCGGGCGCCACCAAGCGGCGTTCCAGGTGTGCCAACCACCGATGCGGTTGGGTGTGATGCCCTGGACCCTGTCCGGCCAATAAACAACGTTCGTGCCTTGGCGTAGGACGAGCGGGTAAACGATCGCGTTGTCGGCTAGTACGGACTCAGCCTCAGCAAGTAGCTCGGCGAGACGATCCTGATCGAGCTCCGATTTCGCTTCGTGGATGAGGTCAGCGAAGGTGCTTCCCTCCGCTTCGAGACCGGACCAATCCAGGAGACCCCGCTCCGGCAGGTACAGATCGAACTGGTTCGCCACACTTGCCAAGCCTCCGGTGCCGGCGAAGGATCGCCACGCATACAGATCGAGCTTGCGTTCTGGGAGTTGCGTGCCGAAGTAGTCGCCGTCGAACTGCGTCTCGGTTGCTATCCCCGCCTCTGTGAGCTGCTGGGCAACCGCTTCGCCGATCGCGATGGTCGCGTCTGCGAAGCTGCTGATGTACATCGCCTCGATCGGCGCATCGACCGAAGCCAAGAGGTCAGGAACCCGTTCGGCGTCGTCGTACGCTGACCACGTATCGTTCGCATACCGGTCCACGGCAAGACCGACGATGCTCCCGACAGCCGGGCTGCCGAACGTGCCGCCAAGTGCATGTCGATCGATTGCGGATAGGACGGCTTGTCGGTAGGTGATGTCGTCGTTGCGCGAATTCGGGTTGACTTCGAGGCGGCCGTCATCGAGATTGAACGCCATCGTCTCGTACAACATACCCCACGTCCGACGGATCTCGAGGCCCTGCTCGTCGAGATCACCGTAGAAGACGAGATTCCGCTGACCGGCCTCCGGGCCCATCACAGCGTCGAGATCTCGTGCCTTGATCAGCTTCGCACCCTCGCCGGGGTCCGTCCCCCCGGGGAACACGGTGAACTCGACGCCATCGAGGAGCGGCAGGGTCTCGCCAGTTTTCGGATCGGTCTCCCAGTAGTGCGGGTTGCGCTCGAGGACGACGATGCTCGGTTCCGTCAAGCGAGCCGTCGGAATCTCGAAGGACACGAAGCTGAATGGACCCGCAGACGGCCAGAGTTTGTCGTTCCAATCGTCGAGGAACGTGTCCGGGTCGATGACGTGTGCTGGCAGAACCCACTCGAACAGCCGCTCGTAGTTCACGTCAGGCGTCACCAGCTCGAACGTGAGCGACTTGCCGTCTACGACCATTGAGTCGGCGTCCACCAGCTCGTGCGCCCGGAAATCGCCGTCGAACCGGTCGGCGTATCGCACGATCAATCGGTGCGTGAAAGCAAGATCCTCGCCGGTAACCGGCGTCCCGTCGTCCCAGGCTGCCGCGTCTCGTACGGTATACGTCACGGTGACCGTGCCGTTGTCCGCCATCTCGACGCCGTCACCGAGACGCGGGATGCCTTCCACGATCCACGGGGTCAGCTCTCCCGTCGTCGCGTCGAGCCGATAGGCGCCGGGCACGACGAGCCGGGCGATATCCGCAGCGTCCGAGATCAGGAACGGATTGAGCGAGGACTCGACCATCTTGCCATCGACGTCCTCGAATCCGTTGGCGATTATCGAGACGATGCCGAGCCGCAGCCATCCTTCGGGGAGCGCGTCTCCGGCGTCCGTGGCGCCGTCTACAGGCTCCTCAGGTCCAGTGGGGGCGATGGGAACGAGCCAAGCTATCCCATCTGCCGGCGGCGACACCCAGACGGAACCGAGGCGGTCGCCTTCTGTGACCATCTCGGCGCCGACGGCAACGATTGTCGAGAGGTCGCCGGCCACGGAGTAGGCGACCGGGGAAGCGCCCTCGATCGTCGTTGGCTCTTCGAACTCGAGCCTCGTCCAATCGGCCCCGTCAGGAGACACCCACGTGATGCGTCCGATATCGGCGCCGAGGAACTCGGCCCCCACGATCACGATCCCTTTGCTGGTAATGAGCACGTCGTACATGCGGGTGGGGAGCTTCTCTGCGCTGAACTCGTCACCCTCAGGTGTGTATCGCATCCAGGTCGATCCGTCGTCCGATGTCCACACGGCGCCTGATTTCCCCTCGAAGCCGACGACCACCCACGTGCCGCCGGATGTAGCGATTCCGGACACACCTGCGAATCCCTGCTCTTCGATCCGAGGCAACAGGGTCACAGACCAGGTCGCGCCTCCGTCATCTGAGGTCCAGACCGTCGGTTCGCTCTGCCCCTCCCCGATCTGGGACAGCCCGACGACGTACATGACGTCGTCCAGGGTGAGTACGTCTTCCAGTGATGAGGCTGCGAATTCAGAGGCAACGACCTCTCGCCAGGTTCCTTCCGCATCGGTGATCCAGACAACACCGGTCTCTGCGGCATCGGGTCCGTCACCCGTCAATCCACTCCCGACGGCGACGAACGCATCACCGTACGGCGCAATGGCGTGAGCGATCAGCCCCTCGAGATCCCCCGACGTCTCCACCGGAGCCGTAATCCATTGGACGCCGCCTGTGTGTGTTCCTCCTGTGCTGATGTAGAAGCGGACGTCATTGTCGGGGCCGATTCCTGCGACGGCCGTGACGTCACCCAGGACGCTGACAGCCTGGAGGCTCACGCCTTGGAAGGTCGATGCATCGTCGATACGCGTCCATTTGGCGCCGTCTTCCGAGATGAGGACCATGCCGTCTCTCTGCTCCGCACTCTTGACCGTATCACCGATGGCGATAAAGCCGATCGGCCCTCGCGTCACACGAGCGAGAGTGAAGGAGGAATCGGAGGAGAGCACGTCCTGTTGAGGGATGCGTGCCCACTCCAGGGGCAGATCAGCGGCGTCGACCTGGGGCGAGGTCGTTGTCGTCGTCGACGGTGCAGCTGCCTCATCGGGGGCTCGTACGAGCCATACGACGGCGCCTGCCGCCAAAACAAGTACGAAGGCAGCGGCCGCGGCTGCCGCTCCGGCCCATCGACGGCGTGCGGGAATGAGTGAGGCCTGTGCCGCTCTTTCGAGTTCGATCTGGAGTTCGTCGAGGTAACGGATCTCGCTCATGCGCGATCCTCCATTGCATCGGCCATCTTCTTGAGAGCCCGATGGACACGCACGCGTGCTGCGCCCTCCGAGCAGCCCAGTTCTTCTCCGACTTCCTTGAAGGACCGGTCGTCGATCACGCGGAGCTGCACCGCGTTACGTTCGGAAGCCGACAGTCGCTTCAACGCATCCTCCAGTTCGCCTCGGAATGCTTGGGCGTCGACCATCTCTTCGATCCGCTCGATCGAATCGTTTCCCAACTGCGGAACCTCGACACCGAGGTGCTTGACGGCGCGGAATTCGATCTTGCGACGGCGCCGATACCTGCCCAGTTCCCGCTTGGCGATGCCGAAGAGCCAGGCGTTCGGTGATCCGTCTCGTTCGCGGTAGGTGCCACGACGCAGCCACGCAGCAGCGAAGGTCTCAGCGACGAGGTCCGCTGATGCACGTGGGTCCCAGGTACGGCGATAGAAGTATCCAAGGATGCTCTCGGACGAGCGTTCGTACAGTTCTGCGAATGCGGTTGGATCATCACGTGATGCGATGAGCAACTCGGCGTCACTCTGCCGGCCCGTCACGACACCTCCTTCACCGGTACTCACCACAAGGGGTCGAAAGTGTTACATGTCCCTCCCTGTCGGAGGACGCTACCAAGTCAGACAGATCATCTACGGCAAGACGTCTGCGCATGGTCACACTCTTCTGCTGCCTTGGCGACGGAACACTGTGAACGCGACAATCCCACCGAAGAGCCAGATAAAGATGAACCACGGCGATTCAGCGATGTGTTCCTGCTCGAAGACGCCCACCACAGCACTGCCTCCGTGGTCAGGGATCGGCTGACCGGGTGAGATGTCTGAGATGTGCGGCGGCGCCAGCCTTGAGCATGCATGCGCCGGCAAGGCGTTTGACAACACCAGCAGGACACCGACAACAGCCAGAAGCATCACCAGTCTGAACACACGCATGACCAGTTTTCGGCCAGCCTCTCCATACATCGCCCTGAACAGGGTACTTCGATAGCGGGCAACTGCCTCGTCCTCGTTCCCGGCGAGCGTTTACGTCCTCGTTGCCGTCCTCGACAATCCCGACCAGAAAACTCGCGCAATCACCGAACATATCGGCATAGGCGATCGGGCTTTTGCGCTCCGCCACGGGTCGCAGCTAGGACTCAAGGTGCCACAGCGAGATGCGAGAAGTCTTCGGTTTCTGTCATGCGATGCGGCATGGGAACCAACGTAGGCACAGATCCAACCACAGTTCCGACCGTCTCACCGAACCCCCTGCTTTCTAGCGTCAATCAGGCCAATATATCGGCTTGGTTGACGCCAGAAGCCGCGAGGTAGGGGGAGGTGGTGGTCAGGGGCGGGATTGAACCGCCGACCCCCGGTTTTTCAGACCGGT
>JASJYA010000125.1 GCA_030125685.1 Actinomycetota bacterium | reverse complement strand
GACCGCGTCGTTGCGGCAATCCCCTCTGATATATCCGAGGATCAGCGCGCGCTCATGGAGCCGTTCGTGCGTATGTACCTCAAGCGCCTCTCGGAGGTCGACGTCCCCGACCATACGTCAGAGGAGCTTCTGGCCGAGATCTGCGACTTGCTCGAGTTCGTGAGCGAGCGACCTGTCGGCAAGCCCGCCGTGCGCGTGTTCAGACCCGACGGCGAGCACTGCGGGTACACAACCCCTGGAACCGTCGTCCAAGTGGTCACTGATGACCGCCCCTTCCTCGTCGACTCGGTCACCGCCGCGGTCACCCGTTCGAAGGCGATCGCTTTGCGCCACCTCCACCCGGTGATCGGGACAATACGGAACCATGACGGCTTGCTCACAGGCATCGAACAAGCGCGATCTGCCTCACGACGAGAGTCAGTGCAGCACTTCGAGCTCGACCGCGAGCTGAGTGAAGAGGACTCCGTCGCCCTCACCGCTGCAATCCATGAAACGCTGAGCGACCTTGCCAAGGTGATCACAGATTTCGCGCCGTTGAAGGAGGCCGTCAGGAACATGATGGCCGCTGCGAAGGCCGGCTTGCACCACTACTCCTTTGAGGAGATCTCCGAGACAGTCGACTTTCTCGGCTGGCTGCTCGATGACAATTTCGTGTTTCTCGGCTTTCGGCAGTACGACATCACGGACGTGGATCACAAAACGTTCCTGAAAGCGGACGTGTCTACCGGGCTCGGGATTCTGCGGGATCCTGAGTCTGAGCCTACAACCGTCTCCTTGTCTGATCTTCCCGAGAGTCTTCAGGAGCGGTTCATCCGCGGGGATCTCCTGGTCATCTCCAAGACGAATCGGCACGCAACCGTTCACCGTGACGCCCGTATGGACTACGTCGGAATCAGGCAAGTAGCCGATGATGGCAGGATGACGGTTGAGCTCAGGCTCCTCGGCCTCTTCACGTCGAAGGCCTACCTGAGTAGCGCCCGCGAGATTCCCGTTCTCAGGAGGAAACTCGGCCAGATCCTTGACGCCCAGGATGTCATCGAGGGGTCGCACGACTACAAGGCGATCGTGAACCTCTTTGAGACGTTCCCGAAGGATGAGCTCTTCGCCATGGAAGTGATTGCGCTCAGCGAGACGATCGGGGAGCTGCTCGAGACCGAGAAAGCGCAATCGGTGCGACTCATCGTGCGGAGAGACACGCTGAACCGTTCCGTGAATCTCCTCGTCACCCTGCCGCGGGATCGCTTTAACGCTGCGTTGCGAAAGCAGATCCAGGAGATGTTCCTCGACGTTTTCGGAGGTGACACGATCGATTATCGACTGGCTCTTGGCGAGTCGGGCGACGCGCGTATTCACTTCACCGTTTGGACGGATGAGGGGCCGCGGCTCGACATCGATATCAGGGCGCTCGAGCAGGAGGTCGTAACGCTCGCTCGGAGCTGGCACGATCGGGTACTTGAGGAACTCCAGTCGCGGGTAGACGAATCGAGGGCCCACCGGCTTGCTGACACCTGGGTGGATACGTTCCCGGAGTATTACAGGACATCGACCGGAGTCGATATTGCTGCTGGCGACATACTGAACTTGGAGCGTCTCAGCCACTCCGAGGCAGACGTCGTGGTGTCTCTTCAGAATGAACGGGGGGATGCGATTCCGACCGGAGTTCTCGAATCACTGACGCGGATCACCGTGTATCGCTCATCGGGGAAGCTGAATCTCTCCGCGATGATGCCGTATATCGAGCATCTCGGCCTGGTCGTCGTCGAGGAAGTTCCGACACGGCTCAAAGGCGAGGCAAGCACATTCATTCACGACTTCGGTGTGCTCGATGTCGAAGGGAAGACGCTCGATGTCGAATCCACTGGTGACCGGATCGGTGCGGCGATTGAAGCTGCGCTCGCTGGAGAGATCGAGTCAGACTCTCTCCATCGCTTGTTGGTGTCCTCCAAACTTGATCACCGGGAGTTGACGATTCTTCGGGCGTACCGCGACTACTGGCGCCTCGTCACCCCCTCGTTCTCGGTTGGGTATGTCGACAGCGCCCTTGGTGCGCAGCCACGTGTCGCTGAGGACCTGGTGCGTCTTTTCGAGGCGCGATTTGGAGAGAGCCACGATTCCGTGGCCGAGGAAGTCATCAGTGATCGGATCCTGACGGCGCTCGACGGCGTCTCCTCCCTCGATGAGGATCGCATCCTGCGCGGCTTCCACGGCCTTATCCTGGCAACGGTGCGCACGAACATCAACGTCGAGGATCGCAAGTCGCTTGCGTTGAAGTTCCGATCCGAAGACGTACCCGAGATGCCCGATCCAAAGCCGCTCTTTGAGATCTTCGTGTACTCGAAGGAAGTTGAAGGGGTGCATCTGCGCGGCGGCAGAGTTGCCCGAGGAGGTCTCCGGTGGTCCGATCGCATGGAGGACTATCGCACCGAAGTACTCGGCCTCATGAAGGCCCAGATGACGAAGAACGCGGTGATTGTTCCGACCGGAGCGAAGGGTGGGTTCGTGATCAAGCAGCCTGCGGAGGCCGGGAAGCCCACCCATGACGAGGTGAGGGCCGGTTACGAGGTGTTTGTGAGTGGGCTCCTTGACGTCACAGACAACCTCGTCGGTGGCGAGGCTGTGGCGCCGCCTCAGGTCGTACGCCACGATGATGACGATCCGTACCTTGTTGTCGCCGCAGACAAGGGAACCGCGTCCTTCTCCGACATGGCGAACGGTATTGCTCGTGGGTACAACTTCTGGCTCGACGATGCTTTCGCTTCAGGCGGTTCCGCCGGATACGACCACAAGGCGCTCGGTATCACGGCTCGCGGCGCTTGGGAGTCAGTGCGAAGACACTTTCTCGAACTCGGCGTCAATGTTGACGAAGACGAGATCACCGCTGTTGGTATCGGAGACATGTCAGGAGACGTCTTCAGCAACGGCATGTTGATCTCCAAGCGCCTGAAGCTCGTGGCTGCCTTTGACCATCGGCACATATTCATCGACCCAAACCCGAATCCCGACACGTCGTGGCATGAGCGCAAGCGGATATCGCTCATGGATCGATCGAGCTGGGCAGACTACAACGCGACTCTGATCTCTGAGGGTGGAGGCGTGTTCGAGCGAACGGCGAAGCGAGTTGTGCTCACGCCGCAGATCCGGGAAGCTCTCGATACCGACGCTCAAGACATCACACCGAACGAGCTTATCCGCCTCGTGCTGAAGGCCCCGGTCGATCTGCTGTGGAATGCGGGAATCGGAACCTACGTGAAGGGGAGGGTTGAAACCAGCGAGATCGTGCAGGACCGCTCAAACGACGCGGTGCGCGTCAACGGACGCGACCTCCGGTGCCGGGTCGTCGGTGAAGGCGGCAACCTCGGATTCACCCAGCTTGGTCGCATCGAGTTTGAGCGAAAGGGCGGCCGAGTATTCGCCGACTTCATTGACAATTCAGGAGGCGTGCACGCGTCAGACCGTGAGGTGAACATCAAGATCCTTTTGGGGCTTGCCGAGGCGAACGGCACGATCGACCGAGCCGAGCGCGACCGGATTATCGAGTCTGTGTCTGACGATGTGGTCGAGACCATCCTGTACGACAACTTTCTCCAAGCACAGATCATCTCCCAAGAGGGAGCATCCTCTGACCGGTCCATCGAGGAGTACACGGACCTCATGGATCGCCTTGATCGGGAGGGTATTCTCGACAGGGAGATCGAGTTCCTACCGACGGGTGAGGAGATGAGCCGGCGGGCGCGCGAAGGCAGGGGCATGGCGCTTCCCGAGATCGCCGTGCTTTTGGCATACGCGAAGCGGAGCTTGACGGACTTCATCCTCCAGTCGATGCTTCCGGACGACCCGCATTTCGAGGCTGACCTCTTAGGATATTTCCCGCCCGCTGTCTCGGAGCGATTCGCAGACGAGATCGCTGTGCATCCGATGCGGCGCGAAATCATCGCAACGGTTGTCGCAAACCAGGTAGTCAACTCACAGGGAAGCACCTTTTACTCCCGCATGCGCACCGTTACAGGCGCATCTGCGGCCAAGATCGTCTGGGCGTATCGGGTAGCACGCGCTGTGACGAGTGCTCAGCAGCGCTGGAGTGACATCGAAGAACTCGCAGGCCGCGTCGATTCTGAGGTTGCGAACCGAATGATGTTGCATGTCGATGATCTTGTGTCGTACGTGGCGCGCTGGTATCTCTTCCGATCAGAGGGTCGAACAATTGATGAAGAGATCGAGCAGGCCGCGTCGGACTTCGATCGATTGTCGGAGGGGTACCCAAGCATGCCGTCCCTTGCTTGGCACGTACCGTACAAGATCGCCGCTGCAGAGCTTGAGGCCGAGGGTGTGCCCCACGACCTGGCAATCCGTCACGCATATCAGCGGGCGCTTCGCCGCGGACCGGACATCATTGACATCGCGCACATCTTCGACCGGGACGTGCTCGACATCGCGGCGCTGTACTCCGCTGCGAGCCACACCTTCAGGATCGGTTGGCTTGAGCAGCAGGTCCGTCGCCTGCCCGGCGTAACGGCCTTCGATAGGCTTGCCGGCGAGGCGGTGAGAGACGACATCCAGGTGCTTAGGCGTGACGTGGTGTCCAGGGTGCTCGAAGAGGCCGGAGGCTCGATAGATGAGTTCGTGGCTTTGCATGACCGACTTAGGCCGCGACTCGATCGCTGGTACGTATGGCTCAGCCGTGACGGAATCGACGATGTCTCCGCCGCCATGATCGCAACGCGCCGCCTCCAGCAGCTGCTCGTCGGACGCTGAAGAGCCGGCGTCCGACGTCGACATCTGGAATCTGGCATCTGCTAGACAAACGAACGTTCGTTGGTTATGGTGGTAGCTCCAGTGCATGAATCTGAGGAAGGAGGCTCGTGGGCGACTTGACAGGACAGGAGCGATTCGACGCCATCATCGAGGCCGACGAGAAGGTCGAACCGAGAGACTGGATGCCGGACGGCTACCGCAAGACCGTCATCCGCCAGATGGCGCAGCACGCGCATTCAGAAGTGATCGGCATGCAGCCCGAGGC
>JASJYA010000124.1 GCA_030125685.1 Actinomycetota bacterium | reverse complement strand
GCGAGCAGTTCAGTCGAGTTCGATGGGAGCGAAGTCGCCATCCCCCTCAGGGTCGCGTCATTGAACACCATGTACGCAGGGACCTGTCGCTCGTTCGCGAGACGCTTGCGCAGTACCCTCAGCTCTTCAAAGAGGTCTTGCGCCTCCACCGGCAGGGAGGCGGGAGGGGTGCGCTTCGCCCTCGGTATCGCGACCTCGTGGAGGTCGGCGCCGAGGTCGGTGCAGCGGTCGCACGATGATGCACACCGGTCGATCGTCTCACCGAAGTAGCCGGCGACCGCTCGATGCATGCAGCCTGCACCCTCGGCAAGGGTGTACATCGCGCGGACTTGCCTCGCCTGGGAAGTCTGGTTCTCGCTCCCCGAGATCATCCTGTCGAACTGGATCACGTCCGCCCACGAGTAAAAGAGAAAGCAGTCACTGTCGAGGCCGTCGCGCCCTGCTCGACCGATCTCCTGGTAGTACCCCTCGATCGACTTGGGCATGTCACGGTGGATCACGAAACGGACGTTGGACTTGTCGATCCCCATGCCGAACGCCACCGTGGCGCACACGACGTCGATGTCGTCCCGGATAAAGTCGTCCTGGACACGGGTACGTGTCTCCGCGTCAAGGCCGGCGTGATACGCTCCGGCCCTGATCCCGATGGACCGCAGATACTCGGCGGTGCTCTCCGCCGACTTCCTCGACAGCGTGTAGACGATGCCGCTCTCGCCGCGGCGCTGAGTGCAGATTCTCCCGATGTAGTCCTTCACCCTGACCTGCACCGAACCGGCTTGCTTTCCTTTCTTGAACACGTGGAGCTTCAGGTTCGGCCTGAAGAACGAGGTCTGGACGACGAGCGGATCCGCAAGATCCAGTTGCGTGGCGATGTCGCGTCGGACACGGTCGGTCGCAGTCGCGGTGAGCGCGAGGACGGGGACGCCGAAGCGGGATTTGAGGCCGACAAGCCTGCGGTAGGCGGGCCGGAAGTCGTGACCCCACTGGGAGATGCAGTGCGCCTCGTCTACAGCGATGAGCCGAACGTCTACGTCATCGAGCACAGAGCCGACAGACGCCGCAAGACCTTCCGGGGCGACATAGACGAGCTCATAGTCGCCCGCCCTGAGCCGTGCGATCCGCCGCGCTCGCTCCCCCTGCTCGATGCTCGAATTGATGAATGTTGCGGTGATACCCGTTTCGGTCGCAGCATCAACCTGGTCTTTCATCAACGCGATAAGCGGGGAGACCACGAGTGTCGTGCCACCGGTGAGCCTCGCAGCGAGCTGATACGTCAACGACTTGCCGGACCCGGTCGGCATGACAGCGAGGCAGTCGACGCCGTTGAGAGCGGCCTCCACGACTTCTTGCTGTCCGGGGCGGAAGGAGTCGTACCCGAAGGTGTCGCGCAGCTCGGAGAAGAGCTTGCCGGAGTCCACGTCTACAGGGAGTCGTGTTCGTCTTGGCCGCGAACTCTCGTGTCGAGTCGGAGCAGAGTCTGTGGCGCTCGTACCCGGTTCGCCTGACAACTCTCCGGCCAGCATCTCCCAGTAGGCGTCGTCATCGCCTTGGGCGCAGCCTTCGATGTCGGATTCGTTCACGCAGAGATCATACGAGACATCCACCCCCGCGCGCGGTGTTCCTCTGGCGACCCGCGCCCTGTGATTTCAGAGCATCCGACGGGGCCGAGTCAGGTATTCCTAAGTGGCTTAGACACGGACTGCGCATATCTTCATTTATCGGTTAGTCTATGACTAAGGATATAAGAATGGTCTGCGACCACTGCAGACCATGAATGAGGAAAGAAGGAAGGAAATGACAAACCGACTCCGAAAGCTCGGAATCGTGATGGTCGTATTCGGCGTTATCTTCGCCGGGGCGGGCGTCTTCGCCTATACACAGGTACAAGCAGGAGCCCACTCGCTGCAAGCGTTCAGCGCAGCGCAGAACGTGATCCTCCAGTACAACGACGATGGTGAACTCATCGATCGCGGATCGACAGAGACAGCAGCAGCCATCATGTCGTTGCTCGAGGACGACTGGGGCTACCCGGTGCGAGCCAGCGAGCTCGATCCGGCCGATCCCCTCGTCAACACCGCCACTGAGTACATGTATCAGATGGCAGTTGTCGGCTACCACGTCCTACATGGCACCCAGACGGTTGTTCTTGACGAGGCTGTCGAATACAACGGCGAGACGTTCGCAGCCGGCCCGCACGAGTTCGCGATCGACGGTCGCTACTGGACCGACTTCGACCGGAGCCACCCGATCGAGGGGCCAGCCCGCGGACAGGCGTGGAGCGGAACCGTCCACGGACTGTTCGGTGAACTCGGCGTCGGCACGGTAACCGCGTCAACCCTGCAGCTCGGACTTGGCGTAAGTGCGCTGGTGTTCGGCATGGGTCTCACGATCATGATCCTCGGCGCAGGCCTGCTCTGGGTCGGTGCAGCGAAGGAAGAAGATCTGGTGCCGCTGCCTCCGGAGAAGGCGCTGACGCCGGAACCCGTCAGCGTCTAATACCAGGGCGATCAACTACCTGAAGCGGAGAGGCCACGACCTGTGGCCTCTCCGTTGCGCACCCTGGCGACCATCCTCAACCTAGCTTCGGAGGCGGCAGGTACATCTTCTCTCCCACTGTTATCCGTTGGGTGATCCAATTCTCCGCCGGGGGAAGTGGGCAGATGAATTCTTCGTCGTAGAGACAACAAGGGTGCCGCTCGATCGCGGCGCTACGCCAGGCGGTCTAACTCTCCGAGCACTCTCTCGACTTCATCCTCGGTGTTGTAGTGCACGAAACCGATGCGCACAAGACCGGCTGCGCCCCTGTCTAAGCGATGCATGACTTCATAGGCGTAGTAGTCGCCGGCCCATACGAAGCATCCACGCTCGCCAAGCCGCTCAGCGACGGTGTCAGATGAGATGCCGTCGACTTCCACAGCGAAAGTCGCTGATCGCCCGGTGGCGGTCGGCTGTCCGTACAGCGTGACGTGTGGCAGGGACTCAACCCCCGCGAGGAATCGGTTCGCCAGATTCCTTTCGTGAGCGCTGATAGCGCTGTACGCCGAGACAATCTTCTCCCTCCGGCTCGAACCTGACCCGAGAGACGCGATGTAGTCGACGGCCGCGGTGACACCGACGAGTGACTCGAAAGATTGCGTGCCGGTCTCCCACTTGTCGGGTGAGGCGTCCGGCGCCGGGCGGAGCTTGTACGGGGCCAACGCGCTCAGTATCTCGTCACGCCCAAAGAGACAGCCTGTGTGCGGCCCGAAGAACTTGTAAGCGGACGCGACGAGGAAGTCGGTACCGGTCTCCGCCACGTCGATGAGCCCGTGCGGCGCAAAGTGCACGGCGTCGACGTAAGTGAGGGCGCCGACGCTGTGTGCTCGCTCGACGATTGACGCGACCGGAGTGATCGTTCCCACAGCATTGGAGGCATGGGTGAACGCAACGAGTCGTGTTCTCTCGTCGAGCGCCAAATCCAAGGTCGAGAGGTCGAGATTGCAGCCTTCGCTCGGATCGAAGTCAACGAACCTCACACCAACGAGGGCATCGTGGGCCGCCTGCATCCAGGGAGCGACGTTCGCGTCGTGATCCAACCTCGTGAGCACGATGTTATCCCCCACACTCCACGTGCGCGCCAGGGCGCGTGACATCGCGTAGGTGAGGGACGTCATGTTCTGCCCAAAAAGGATCTCGTTCGGTTGAGCCCCGAACAGATCTGCAACTGCATCTCGGGCGTCGTCGACGACTGCCTCCGAATCGAAAGACGCGGCAAAGTGACCGTGGGTGTTGCTCCCTCCCCTCGTCATGAAACCGGCCATTGCGTCGATCACCGATGCATGCATCTGCGTCCCGCCGGGACCGTCGAGATACGCGACCTGGCGACCGTCCAGGGTGCGCCCAAGCGCAGGGAATCCGTCGCGAACTGCAGCGATGTCGAATGTCATGGCACGATCATAGGCCCATCGGCAAACCGCCCTTCCAGAGGATCGACCAGCCCCGAGACAAGCTACACCATTCATAAACTATCCGTGTATGAATGGTGTATGGGAAGAACGAATCTCGTCATCGACGATGAACTCCTCGAACTCGTGATGAGCCGATACGGCCTACGGACCAAGACCGAAGCGGTCGACATGGCGCTGCGTCACCTCGCCGGCCGCCCGATGACGACCGCCGAGGCTCTCGACATGCGGGGAGCTCGAGTAATCCTCGACGTTCCTGCGGACAAGGGACCGAGGTGATCCTCGTCGAGACCTCTGCGTGGATCGAGTACGACCGCTCCACCGGATCGCCGATCGACCGACACCTCACTGAACTGATCGCCGCCGGGGGCGATCTCGCGGTGACCGAACCGATCCTCATGGAGGTTCTCGCCGAGGCGCGAGACGACGCCGGCTGGGCCCAGCTCCGGAGGCTCCTCACGTCATTTGGATGGATACCGAGCGAACCCGCGGCCGACTTCGAAGGGGCTGCACGCATCTATCGGGCTTGCAGAGTGAATGGCGTAACACCGGGGGGTCTCATCGACTGCATGATCGCTTCGATCGCCCTGCGAACAGACGCCACGCTGCTGACCGCCGACAAAGACTTCGCTCGTATTGCGGACGTCGTACCGCTCCGCATCGATCCAGCGCTGGCCACATAGCAATTGTTCCGTCTCCTCGCGCTACGATCGGTGTGTGCCAGGACTCCACGCCATCGAGACAGCCTCCGTCGAAGAACTTCGGTCTCTCCAACTTGAGCGGCTGCACACCACGCTTCGACGCGCCTACGACAACGTCGCTCACTACAGCGGAGCGTTCGCTGCCGCCGGGGTAGATCCCGAAGACTGCCGATCGCTCGAAGACCTCACCCAGTTCCCTTTCCTCACTAAAGAGACGATGCAAGTCAACTCCCCCTTCGGGCTGGTTGCCGTGCCGATGGGCGAGGTCGTCCGGATCCACGCATCGTCGGGTACGACGGGGACACCGACCATCGTGGCCTACACCCGAAACGACATCGACATGTGGTCAGATGTCATGGCGCGCTCCATCTACGCCGCAGGCGG
>JASJYA010000123.1 GCA_030125685.1 Actinomycetota bacterium | reverse complement strand
CTGGGGGACTGGGGGTCGCCGGTTCAAATCCGGCCGTCCCGACAAGACAGGCATCAGGCATCAGGTATCAGGGCGTCAATCCGTCACCGGTAGGCGTCTTTTCTCGGCCGAATCGTGAGAATTGTGAGGCCCGACTCATCAAACATGTAGATAATCCGATGGGATCGACCAAGACGCACAGACCACTTGCCGTCGAGCTTGCCCCTTAGCTCCTTGCTCTGAAGGATGTTCGCGTCCACATCTGCAACGATCTGCTCTGCACGTGTGCGAATCTTCTGAGGCAGCCCGGACAGATCTTTCGTAGCCCTGTTCGTCCATCTCGCCACTATTTCGTTCCGTCGTCAGTCCACGCGACCGGCTTCGATGTCGGCCTCGGCTTCGGCCAGAGCGTCCATGGTGTCAGAGTCGGACAGGATGTTGAGCGTCTCGATGAGAGACTCATACTCTTCTGCGCCGATGAGCACCGCTACAGGACGCCCATGACGCGTGATCGTCCACTCTGTGCCGTGCAATGACACGTCGTCGATTATCTCGCTGAGTCGATCTCTCGCTTCGGTTATCGGCGCTGTTGTCATTGTTCTCCTCCAAGACACGTTGCAAGTGTACAGAAGTCCGTACAGAATACGCGGCAGACTTCCGTCAGCTTGTCAGGCGTCAGATATCAGATGTCAGTTTTCGACTGCCCGTCGTCGCTGGACGGGTCGTGGGGGTTCATGAGGAGCTTCGTGAGGCCGTAGCCTGCACCTGCGTAAGCGAGGAGAGGGATCATGCCGTACCGGGACCCGGTTGAGCGTCTTGAGAGGTCTCATAGCGCCAGCGAACCGGCGGTGTCCTCTCCTTGCTCTCTCCTGCGCAGGCAGGAGAGAGGACGCAGATTTGTTGTATCTTTCTGTTACAGAGTGCAACGCTACGCATTGTCCGGGAGGATGCCATGGCAGGCGAGTACATCACCCAGATCGCCGACCGCGAACTGGCGCCAGAGAGCCTGATGATGGGCTACGGATACCGCCCCGAATGGTCAGAGGGCGCGCTGAAGTGTCCGATCTTCCACACCTCGACATTCACCTTCGCCTCCGCTGCGGAAGGGAAACGTTTCTTCGAGATCGCCTACGGCCTCGATGAACCGGCCGAGGGGGAGACTCCGGGGCTCATCTACTCAAGGCTCAATAATCCTGATCTCGAGATCCTCGAGAAGCGACTCACCCTCTGGGACGGCGCCGAGGCGAGCCTTGTGTTCGCATCAGGCATGGCGGCCATCACGACGACGTTACTCACATTCCTCAATCCAGGATCGGTCCTGGTGTACACAGCTCCGCTGTACGGCGGCACGGACCACTTCGTGCACCACGTCCTCTCGCGTTTTAACGTCGCGACCGTCGCGTGGCGCCACGGCATGACGCCGGACGAAATTGCTTCCGAGATCGGAGAGCGAACCCTCGGAGCTGTCGTGGTAGAGACGCCTGCAAACCCGACCAACGACCTTTTCTCCATCGCCGCTGCTTCAGAACTCGCAGGTCGTTACCGCAGCGACACCAACCCTGTGCCCGTCATGGTCGACAATACGTTCCTCGGACCGATGTGGCAGCATCCGCTCAAGCACGGCGCAGACATCGTCCTGTACTCAGCCACAAAATACATAGGGGGCCACTCGGATCTCATCGCGGGCGCCTCGCTCGGATCAAGAGAACTCATGGCCGCTGTTGCTGAAATGAGGACCATCCTCGGCACGATGGCTTCGCCTCACACCGGTTGGTTGATGATGAGAAGCCTTGAGACTCTCTCGCTCCGAATGACGAAGCAGACCGAGAACGCCCGAAAGATCGCGGCCTTCCTCGTGGATCATCCCAAGGTCGCGAAGGTGTCCTACCTCGGATTGCTCACACCTGAAGACGACGGCTACGCAATCTACCGAGACCAGTGCGAAGGGCCCGGGGCGATGATCTCACTCTGGATCGAAGGGGGAGAAGCGGAAGCGTTCCGTTTCCTTGACTCACTCCAGCTCGTACATCTCGCCGTGAGCCTTGGATCAACCGAGAGCCTCGTTGAGCACCCTGCATCAATGACCCACGCGGGAGTGGATCCTGAGGACAAGATACGCCTCGACATCACCGACTCCCTTGTCCGACTGTCGGTCGGTGTGGAACATCCTGACGACATCATCACAGACCTGGCCAACGCGCTGGAGAAGGTTTAGGAGGGCGTCCCATAATGACGAAGAGTTGGGCGGAGCCCTGGAAGATCAAGATGGTCGAACCGCTGACGATGACCACGCGCGAGCATCGCCAGAAAGCGATCGAAGAAGCAGGCTACAACACGTTCCTCCTCAGGAGCGAGGACGTGTACATCGACCTGTTGACCGATTCGGGTACGACCGCAATGTCCCGATCGTCAATGGTCTGCAATGCTGCTCGGAGACGAGGCCTACGCAGGAGCTACGTCGTACTACAAGCTCGTCGACGCCGTCCGAGACGTGTACGGCTACGAGGAGCTCATTCCCACCCACCAGGGGAGGGGAGCGGAGCACATCTTGAGCCAACTCCTCATCACAGAGGGCGACGTCATACCGGGGAACATGTATTTCACGACCACCCGCTATCACCAGGAGGCGGCAGGAGGTCGATTCGTTGACGTGATCGTCGACGAGGCTCACGACACCACCTCGACGTTCCCTTTCAAAGGCAACATCGATCTTGACAAACTCAGGGCTGTCGTCGATGAGGTGGGCGCCGACCGGGTGCCGTATGTCTCGTTCGAGACGAATGTGAACATGGCGGGGGGCCAGCCTGCTTCGATGGAGAACATCAAGGAGGTGTACGAGTACTGCCAGGCACAGGGTATCGCCGTGATGCTCGACGCCACGCGGGCCGTTGAGAACGCCTACTTCATTCAGCAACGCGAGGAGGGCTACAAGCACAAATCCGTTGCCGAGATCGTCGCTGAAATCACGCAATACTCCGACGGCGCGACCGTGTCATCCAAGAAGGACAACCTCGTCAACATTGGTGGATTCCTCGCTGTCAGAGATCCTCGCCTCGCGGAGCGTGCACGGGAGATGCTCGTCGCCTTCGAGGGGCTTCACACCTACGGCGGCATGGCGGGGCGCGACATGGAGGCTCTTGCCGTCGGCGTTCGTGAAATGGTTGCAACCGATGACCATGTCCGCGCCCGGGTCGGTCAAGTCGAGTACCTCGGACAGAAGCTCATCGATGAAGGGGTCCCTGTGATCCGGCCGATAGGGGGCCACGGGGTCTTTCTGGTTGCAGGCGAGATCCTTGACCACCTCGACCAGGATGAGTTCCCTGCACAGGCTCTTGCCGCCTCGATCTACGTGAATTCAGGAGTGCGGGGCATGGAGCGCGGCAACGTGTCGGCAGGCAGAGACCCTCAGACGGGTGAGAACCGGCGGCCGAAGCTCGAACTCGTCAGACTCACAATTCCGAGGCGCGTCTACACCCAATCCCACATGGACGTCGTGGCCGAATCGGTGATCGAGGTGTACGAGAACCGCGAGACGATCGGAGGTCTCGAATTCACCTACGAGCCTCACTCCCTGAGATTCTTCCAGGCCCGGTTCAGAGCTGTGTAGGCCTTCGACTCTCGGGGCGGACACCGGCTATCGTCAAAGTCGACAGATGAACTGCACTCCGACCTGAAGGACTGGGAACAATGAAGCTCACCTCTGTGATGCTCGCCGACGCCGCGCAGGTGCAGTCGGGAAAGCTTTTCGTGCTCGGCGGCGGATTCGACACGATATCGGTGAAGTCACTCCCCGCTACTCATCGAAATCTGAGTATCGCCATGGTCGCGGAGGTCGGGCCAGATGAGAGGCAGCGCGATCTCGAGCTCCACATCTCTCTGATCGACGAGGATGGCGCCCCCGTCGGAGTCGAAGCGAAAGGCATGCTGAGGGTCGGGGCTCCACCCAACCTGCCACCGGGATCACCCAGCGTCGTTCCCATCGTGAGCCCGTTCCACAACATCACCTTCCCTGCAGCCAAGGGCTACGCATTCGTCGTGACACTCGACGATACCGAGCTTGCCCGGATTCCGTTCAGGGTCGTCCTGGCCCCGTGATGGCAGGGGTGCTGAACGCGCCGAATGCGATATCGCTCATCCGGCTCGCTCTCGTCCCCGTGTTCATCTGGCTTGTATTCGTCAAAGGGGAGTACGGATGGGCCGGCGTCCTGCTCGGCGTGATCGGCGCGACGGACTGGATCGACGGATTCCTTGCACGGAGGTTGGACCAGGTTACGGAGCTCGGCAAGTTTCTCGACCCGCTCGCGGACCGGATCGCGGTCGTCGTCGCTGTCATTGCAGGATTCTTCGTCGGTGTTCTCCCCGTTTGGTTCGTTGTTGCGCTTATCGCTCGGGAACTCGTCATCACCGTCGGAGCGATCTACGGATGGTTCAACGGCGTAACGAAACTCGATGTTCGGTTTCTCGGCAAAGCGGCGACTCTCGCCCTGTACGTGTCGCTCTCCGGTTTCTACATTGGCGTAGGATTTACAGTCGAGTGGATCGTATGGATCGCGTACCTCTTCGGCGTCCCCGGACTCGTGATGTATTACTGGGTGGCTGCCTTGTACCTTGGCGACATGAAAGCAGCTATCGCAAACCAACGGTAAGATTGCTCGCAGGATGCCAGGAGGAACCGTTGCATTACCCCGACGATCGCAGATACGGAGAGAACCACGAGTGGGCGAAGGTCGAAGGCGACGCCTCGGTCCGGATGGGCATCTCGGACTACGCCCAGGATGCCCTCGGGGACATCGTGTATGTTGAAATACCTGAAGTAGGTTCCTCCGTGACGGCCGGCCGGCCGTGTGCCGAGGTTGAGTCGACGAAGTCTATCTCTGATGTGTACGCACCCGTGTCCGGCGTTGTCACGGCCACCAACGAGGCGCTCGACGCGAATCCTGAGCTGGTGAATTCAGACCCGTACGGTGAGGGATGGTTCATTGTCATCGAAGCATCCGAATCGGCACTGCTCGACCATCTCATGACGGCGGCGGAGTACGAAGCTTCCCTGGCCTGACCGTCGAACCGGCCA
>JASJYA010000122.1 GCA_030125685.1 Actinomycetota bacterium | reverse complement strand
ACGATGAGATCGATCGCAGACGCAACCTGTTCACGAATGGCCCTGACAGGCAGATCCATCCCCGCCATGAGCACCATCGTCTCGATACGTGCGAGCGTGTCGCGCGGCGAGTTCGAGTGGACGGTCGTGAGCGAGCCGTCATGGCCGGTGTTCATTGCCTGGAGCATGTCGAGCGCCTCACCGCCACGGACCTCACCTACGATGATCCGGTCGGGGCGCATGCGAAGCGTGTTCCGCACAAGATCGCGGATCGTGACCTCTCCCTTTCCCTCAAGGTTCGGCGGCCTCGTCTCGAGCGTCAGCACATGGGCCTGGTTGAGCTGCACCTCGGCAGCGTCCTCGACGGTGACGATGCGCTCATTGGCGGGGATGAAGTTCGACAGGACGTTGAGAAGCGTCGTCTTCCCCGAACCGGTCGCGCCGGAGACGATGATATTCAGTCGCCCTTCGACGGTTCGCTTCAGGAGACCTGCAACTTGCTCGCTCATCGAATCGTTCGCGATCAGGTCGTCGACGGTGAACGGGTCAACAGCGAACTTACGGATCGTCACGTACGGCCCACCGATCGCGAGCGGATGGATGATCGCGTTCACCCGGGATCCGTCCGGGAGGCGAGCATCAACCATCGGGTTCGCCTCATCGATGCGACGGCCGACCTGGCCGACGATCTTCTCGATGATGCGCTCAAGGTGGTTCACATCCACGAAACGCGTCTCCGTCTTGGTGATCCGACCGGCGCGCTCGACCCAGACAGAGTAAGGTCCGTTGACCATGATCTCGGTGACTTCCGGGTCTGCGAGGTATGGATCTATCGGACCGTAGCCGAGAACGTCGTCTGCGATTTCTTGGAGCAGCACGAGCCGGTCTGCTCTCGCGAGCGGAACTGACTGTTCCTGCTCCAGAGCCCACTCGAGCATCTCCATCACTCTGAGCTTCAGCTCGGCGTCCGACATCTGGGCGTCGTAGAGAGTCGGCCCGAGACCCTCAACAACCTTGTAATGGAGCTTGCGGCGCAGGTCCGCCTTGATCTCTTCTTTATGGCCGTCGGTCGACGTTTCGGTCGTCCTCGCTGCCTTCACCCTATCTGCAAGGCTCATCTCTACGCTCCTTCCCCCGCGGCCGATCCCGGTTCGTCACTTGCTTGTTACTTGAACCAGCCACGTTTTTCTTCCGATTCCTCATCAACAAAAGCACGATCTATCACCAGGTTGGCGACGCCTCGCATGTCCTTTGCAACCCGTGATCTCGGGTAGAGCAGCACCACCGGCACACCTTCATTCACGGCTCGAGGCACGAGCTTGTCTGACGATATCGCAGCCTGCACTTCAAGACCGAGCGAACGCTCAAGTTCGTTGATGTCAAGCCTTGCCTTCGAGTTGACTCGGTTCAATACGAGCTTGATCTTCTCGAACGGGAATTTGATCAACTTGAGCGTATCGAGAGCAAGTTTCGCGTTCTTCACCGCGGGGAGGTCCATGTCGACAACAAGCAGCACGACGTCTGAGCGCTCAAGGATGGAGAGCAGAGGCTCATCGAGGAAAGGAGCGGTATCGATGATCACGTAGTCGAACATCCGTTTCAACATGCCGAGCGTGCGAACCATGACTTGAGTCGACACCTCGTCAGCGAGCGAGGGCTCAAGCGGGGATGAGAGCACTCGCATCCCTGAAGTGTGTGTCGCTAGTAGCGACTCTAGTAGCGACTCATCGAGCTTCGCGAGATCGCGCGCCGCGTCAACGATCGTGTGCTGCGGCTCCACCTGCAATGAGATGCAGACATCACCGAACTGGAGGTCTGCATCCATCATGACGACCCTCTCGGGTTGCTCCGTCATCATGCCGAGAGCGAGGCCGACGTTGACCGCAGTCACTGTCTTCCCCGCACCCCCCTTCGGCGACATGATCGTGATGACCTTTCCGATCTTCATCTTGGCCGGATGGTCTCCACTCACGGCCGCCTCGGCCTTATCGATGTGCTGAAGCATCGAGTTGATCTTGGCGACGTTGAGCGGAGCGTCGAGGACGTCCTTGAAACCGGCCCTGATCGAGGCGCGCAGCACATCGGTGGTGAGTCCGTCCGCCACCAGCACGATCGGAAGCTGCGGTTGGATCTCGAACAGCAGCGCCGCTTCGTTCACGCCTGCCTCGTGCGCGAATCCCGGACCGAAAATGGCGAGCTCGATGCCCTCTTCCACGAGCTTTCGCTGCGCGTCAGACACGTTCCGAACCTGGTACACCTTGTGGCCGTCGAGAAGTTTCACCGCAGCGTCGAGCGCCGCCGGATCGGTGTCAATGATCAGGATCGAACGTGTCACGTTCGAGTCAGTTGCCGTCACCACTACTCACCAGTCCCAGCTCTGCTTCGATGCGATCGAGCAGTGCAAAGATGTCGTCGACCACAATAGGCTGACTGTCGTACGGCACATACTCGCCGCTCGGCAGCAGCGAGAGCGCTATGGATGTGTACTGCCTCGCGTACTCGATCAGCTCCGCCTCCTGAGGCGTGACCTCGAAGACGACGACTCCACCGATCGGCTCAAGGCCCGTTTCGAGAGGCGCAGGACGTGTATCTGCGCCCACGGCGAGCACCTCTACGTCCTGAAGAATGGTCTGAGTCACGCTGAACGAAGCAGCGATCGCTGCGGCAAGGTTGGTCGGGCCTGTGGGTCCGGTCTGATCGGTAGCAGCGTCGACCTCTTCATCGTCAGGAATCACCCCGACGCCGACGAGCAGGTCCCGCAATTCATCGTTCGAGATTATCTCAAGGAAGTCCAGCGGACTCAGCGAAGCGGAGGCGAGGATGTTGACGCGGTCACCGGGTCGGATGAACCCGCCGCTTGCCGTTGATACGTCAACCGAGATCGAGATCGCCACTTTCCCCGGCGCAATGGCGTCGGAGAGCCGCTGCTGCAGGTCTCGGACGTCGGCGAAGGACCCAAGCGTTATCAACTGGCCTTGCGCGATTGGGCCCGTTGCAACCTTTCCGTTAAGAACAAGATCGAGATCGTTGGGGTTCTGCGGGCATCCGAAGAGGTTCGGATCAGCGCCGGCGTTCGCACCGACAGCCCCTGTACACAGGATCGTCGAACCTTCGAACACCACGTGGTCGCGTAACGCAACGGACGTCTCGATGAACGGCCTGGCTTCCTCCCCTGGAGTGCCAGAGGCGATCGGTTCGATGGCGCGGAAAACCTCGACCTCCTGGATCTCAGCCTTGATGTCCTCCTCGACGGAGGACAGATACTGCCATACGGCGTATCCAGAGACAACGGCGAGCGCCACTGCGATTACAAGAACAAGAGTTCGCCGACCCATATCAGTTAGTCCTCCCCGGTGTGAAACGGAACATCACAACGCGTTTACCTCGATGTAATTTTTTCGCCGACGCCGCGCAGCCTGCCAAGCATGGCACACTACCCCACACGGGGTCAAGGATTTCCGCCATTAAGAACGACGGGGAGTCACGACCTTCCGATGCCGCGCTCCTTGAGCTCCTGGAGGATCGCCTCGAGAGACGAATCCGCGGCAAAGCTGGGGGTGTCTGATACCTCGTCCTCACGCTGGAACTCCCTGCGACGCGGACGACTTGGTTTCTTCTCGCTCCACGATGAGCGCTCCTCCCATTCCGGAAGCGCCTGCTTGATTGACAGGCTCACACGTCGTCTGTCGGCATCAATTTCGGTAACCTTTACCTTTACCTCCTGACCGAGAGAGAGCTCCAGTTCAGGACTTTCGACGTGGTGCATCGCAATCTCGGACACATGCACGAGACCTTCGACGCCTTCACCGACAGAAACGAACGCTCCGAACGGCACGGTCTTGGTGACCTTCCCCTCAACGATCGCGCCTATGGAGGACGCTCGGGCGAAGGCCTCCCACGGATCCTCGGCTGTCTGACGGATCGAGAGGGAGATCCGCTCCCTGTCACGATCGACCTCGAGTACCTTGACCTTGACCTTGTCTCCTACGGTGACGATCTCGCCGGGGTGGTTCACGTGCCGCCAGGAGAGCTCGGACACGTGCACGAGGCCATCCATCCCGCCGAGGTCAACGAAGGCGCCGAAATTGACGACCGACGACACGACTCCCGACCGGACGTCCCCCTCCTTGAGGCCTGTGAGGAAGGCGTTTCGCTGCTCAGCCTGTTCCTCTTCGAGATAGGCTCGGCGTGACAGAACGACATTGTTGCGGTTTCTATCGAGCTCGATGACCTTCGCCTCGATCGTCTCACCGACGAATGGCTGGAGGTCGCGCACCCGCCGGAGATCGACGAGTGAAGCGGGCAGAAAGCCCCTGAGGCCGATGTCGACGATGAGGCCTCCCTTAACGACCTCGATGACGTGTCCTTCGACCGTACCGCCGCCCTGCATGATGCGTTCGATCCGCCCCCACGCCCGCTCGTACTGGGCCCGCTTCTTGGAGAGCACAAGACGGCCCTCATCGTCCTCTTTCTGGAGGACCAATGCTTCGATCTCATCCCCGACCTTGACGACCTTGGTGGGATCGACGCTGTTGCGCACAGAGAGTTCATGGGGCGGAATGACGCCGTCGGACTTGTAGCCGATGTCAACGAGCACCTCGTCGGGATCAACCCGAACCACGACGCCCGCTACGATGTCGCCCTCTTTGAACTCGAAGACCGTCTGTTCGATGGCGGCTGCGAAGTCCTGTGCGGAGAGGTCGTCAGGCACATCAGCGATCTCTCTCGGGGCGCTGATCGCCGGGCGCTCCCCCTTGGGAATAGGGAGGTTCTCGGACGCCGCGTCAGGGGCTGAGTCCGTGTCAGGCTCATCTTGGTCGGCCGTCTCGGTTTCGGCCTGCTCGACAGACTCTGTCGCATCGTCAGCGTCCTCGGGGGAGGCCGAAGCAGCATCTTCGGTTGCTTCGGGGGCGGCTTCGCCCGCGTCGCTCGCAGGGACCTCCTCGGTGCTCTCGATTGAGGGAACGGCTTGTGTTGCGATCGCTTCGGGATCTACGGTGGTCTCCTCGCGGGGTTCAGCGAGGGCCTGATCGTTGTCGGTGGGCATGTAGGGGTTGGTCTCCTTGACGGTTACGTTTGCATTGTCACCCTGCTCCGAGCGCGCTAAGAGCGCCCG
>JASJYA010000121.1 GCA_030125685.1 Actinomycetota bacterium | reverse complement strand
GGGAGAAGCCGAGGAGCGCAGCGACGAGGTAGAGACACCCTAGGTGAGAGATCCTGTGCATCACCGTTGCTACTTGTCAGCCGAGATGCTATCATTTAGTCGGAATGACAGCACTCGTTGGAGGTGGACTGTGCCAGCAGTAAGACGCCCGGTGTTGACGCTTCGGTTCAAGAGACCCCGCACCCACAGTCGCTTGAGGAGGGTTTCCAAACTGATCGGCTCGTCTATGAACGACATTGCGGAGACTGCGATCGAGCGTGAGCTCGACTTCCTCGCCGCCGATCTGGAGGAAGAGCTTCTCGAGACGGTGCAGGCTCTTCGCTCATGGGAGTACACCGACTCTGCTCTCAAGGGCGACATCGCCGCCTTTGCCGAGGGTGAGGCGTATGAGCGCGATCCACTGCGAACGTCATTAATATCCACTGTCGACTCTGCCGGCGTGGGGGAGATCTTTGCCGATCCCGTGGAACGCTGACGATCCCGCCGATCAGCAGCGGATCCTTCACAACTCTCGGTTTGTGTTGCGGGACGCGGCTTCCAGCGCGTTTCGTCGCGACACGCCGTCGGTTGCTTTGGCACAGGAGTGGCATCGCGGAATCTTCGAGGGTTGCAACCTTCCCGTGCCCTATTACGCAGGTGAGATCCGTGATTCGGACGACTCCTTTCCAGAGCTCATCGACTACGAGGTTGAGGTCGGCGTGCATGCGGGTGTTCCGGCTCACCAGGTTCCTCAGAATCTGTCACAGTTCGAGGCTCAGACCCGGGCGGCGGTGGCGGTACTCGACGCGCAACTAGCCCCGGGGCGGCCACCGAATGATCCCGGGATCCTTGGCTCCGTATTCGTACTTGCGGCCTCTGTGCATGGCGAGTGGGTGCGAATACATCCTTTCGCCAACGGCAATGGCCGAACGGCGAGAGTGTGGGCGAACTGGAGCCTGGTCCGTTACGGCCTTCCGGCAGTTGTTCGCCTGAGACCCCGCCCTGCGGGAGACGCGTACGCCCAAGCTGCTCATATCTCGATGACCGGCGATCACGCTCCGATGGTTGGTGTGCTCAATTCCATGGTCCGAAACGCGCTCAGCGCGCCTTGAGCGCCTCGATCAACTGGGGGATAACCTTGTGGACGTCGCCCACGACGCCGAGATCGGCAAGGGCGAAGATCGGCGCGTCGGGATCCTTGTTGATGGCGATAATCGTTGATGCTCCCTTCATGCCCACAGCGTGCTGCATGGCGCCTGAGATGGCACAAGCAATGTAGACCTGCGGCTTCACGGTCTTGCCGGTCTGACCAATCTGATAGGAGTACGGAACCCAGCCGGCGTCGACCACGGCACGGGTTCCGCCGACGGCGCCGCCGAGGAGGCCGGCGAGCTCGTTCATCATCTCGAATCCCTCGGCGGATCCGAGCCCGCGCCCGCCGGACACGACAACCGACGCGGCTTCGAGATCCGGCCCTTCAGACGCTTCGACGTGACGTTCGGTGATCGTCGCGGACGACCTGCCTACATCCGGCATCACTACGCTGACGACCGTCGGTGTACCGCCGCCGACTGAGGCTGCTTCGAAGGCTTTCGGACGAGTCACGATGAGGGCCGGCGAGCCATCGGTCACGACTGTGCTCACGGACTTTGCGCCACCGAGGATTTCGGACCTTACCGTTACGCCGTCGGACACGTCGATGTCGAGTGCGCCTGCAAGGACCGGCTTGCCGAGTCTCGCAGCGAGACGACCCGCAACATCGCGGTCGATGTTCCCCGGTCCGAACAAGACAACCTTGCCACCCTCCGCTCGGAGGATCTCAGCGAACGCGGCCGCGACGCCTGCGGATGGAAGCGCGTCGCCAGGATCGAGGTGGTACACCGTTGTCGCTCCGTGCTCGCCGAGCGCTGCAAACGCGTCGTCTGAGCCTGCGCCGACGTAAAACGCCGCTACCTCACCAAGTGATCGACCCTTGGCAAGCAGCTCAAGGCTTCCCTCGGTCGGTAGCCCCTCCAGTTCTTCTGCAAATACCCATACAGCCATGTCAGATCACCTTTGTCTGTTCAAGCAGTTCGACGATCTTGAGGTATGCCTCTCCGTCATCTTCGACGATGTCGCCTGCCTCCCTGGAGGCGACATCCGCGACTTCGGTCACCCTCTGTCCCACGTCGGGCTCGACTCCGAGGTCCGAGGCCGTCAATGTTTCGACTGGCTTCGATTTGGCCTGCATGATGCCCTTGAAGGTGGGATAGCGCGGCTCGACGATTCCGGCTGTGACGGCCAGAAGAGCAGGGAGCTTCGACGTTACGACTTCATAGCCCGACGCTGTCTGGCGCTCAATCGTGACAATGCCATCGTCGACATCGACCTTCCGTGCGAAGGACAAGCACGGCACGTCGAGCATCTCAGACATCATCTGGGGTACAACGCCTGTGTATCCGTCGGTCGACTCGCCTCCGGCGACGACAACGTCGAATTCTTCACGGTCGATCGCGGCACTGAGTATCCGGGCTGTGGTGAGGGCGTCAGATCCTTTCAGTGTGTCATCGTCGATGATCACGGCCTTGTCTGCACCCATGGCGAGCGCCTGGCGAATTCCTTGCAGTGATCCCGAGGGCGACATGGAGACCAACGTCACGGTTCCCTCGGTTGCTTCGGCGAGCTGAAGGCCGACTTCGACTCCGACCCGGTCGGTGTCGTCGAGAACCTGATCGTTCGGGCGTACCACCCAGTGATTGTCGTCGTCGAGGTCGTACGGCGTTGCAGGGTCGGGAATCTGTTTCACACAGACCGCGATGTTCATGGCGATTGCTCTCTTTCGTGGGCTGGTGGGATGTTAGTCCGACTTTGAGCGCTTGCTCAAAGTTGGGGGTGAGGGAGGCCGGTTTATGATCGGATCTCTCCCAGAATCAGGCCCTCGGTCGGAGCGGGTGCGGCTCCAACGTCCGATGCGATGTCCCAGGCGCCCGCAAGCGCCTCAATCGCTGAGTGGAGCTTGGACTCGTCGTTGTATGCAATGAGAGCGAGCGGTTCTCCCTTCTCGATGACGTCACCAACTTTCGCTTCGATGAGGAAGCCGACGGCGGGATCGACGTCGTCCTTCTTTGTTGCGCGCCCTGCGCCAAGCCTGACCCCTGCGACGCCGATCTCATACGCGTCGCATCGGGTAACGACTCCGCTCCGGGGTGCGGCCAGCACGTGCTCGTGCGCCGCGGAGGGGAGGAGATCGGTATTCTCGATCACTGCGGGGTCGCCCCCCTGACGTTGGACAAGCGCAACCATGACTTCGAACGCAGCTCCTGAGTCGATCGCCTCGGTCACCCGAGCGTTCGCCGTATCGACGTCGCGCTCTCCAGCAAGCAGCAGCATCTCGACCGCGAACCTCACGGTGAGCCTCCGGATGTCCTCGGGACCTCCACCACGCAGTACGTCAATTGATTCAGCGATCTCATTGGCGTTCCCGACCGCGCGCCCGAGAGGTTGGGACATGTTGGTGAGAAGGGCGGTCACCGGCGTGCCATGGCGTTCTCCGATGCCCACCATTGTCTCAGCGAGCGTTGTCGCCTCCTCGACTGTCTTCATAAATGCGCCGCTCCCGACCTTCACGTCGAGGAGCAGGCCATCGAGATCTTCTGCGAGTTTCTTTGACATGATCGAAGATGAAATGAGGGGCACCGACGGAACGGTCCCGGTTGCGTCGCGTAGGGCGTAAATCCTGCGGTCGGCGGGTACGAGCGTCTCGCTCTGGCCGACCATTGCGACGCCGAGGTCGTCGAGCTGGTCGGCAAAGTCCGATGGATCGATCGTCGTGCTAAAACCCTTGATCGATTCGAGTTTGTCCAGCGTGCCTCCCGTGTGGCCGAGGCCGCGCCCGGACATCATCGGGACGGCGATGCCACATGCAGCGACAATCGGCGCGAGCGGGATTGAGATCTTGTCGCCGACTCCCCCTGTGGAGTGCTTGTCGATCTTGGGCTTCGTGACGGCTGAGAGATCCAACACGTCACCTGAGTGGAGCATCGCGTCGGTCCATGCGCCGAGTTCAGTTGAAGACATCCCGTTGAACACGATGGCCATGAGGAAGGCAGACATCTGATAGTCGGGAATCCGGTCTGCGGTGTACTCCGAGATGATCCATCGAAGCGCGTCTGGCGGGAGCGCGTCGCCATCGCGTTTAGTAGTGATCAGCTCGACCATGGTGAAGCCTGTGAAGTTCATCGGGTTTCCCGCATTGCGACGCGGCCGTTGAGAACCGAGACGCCTTCGGCTCGCAGGCGGTGGGCGTGGTCGGCTTCGAGTCCAGGCACGAGCCTTCCGGTTGCAGTGATCACGCGCCACCACGGCAATCCGGGAACCGTGCGGAGCGTGTTCCCGACTGCCCGAGCGGCGCCGGGAAAACCCGCTTCGTCTGCGACTTCTCCGTAGGTGACCGTCTCGCCGGGCGGGATACGCTCGATCACATCAACAACAGCGTCTTCGAAGGAGCTCTCCATCACAGAGTTCCGAAGAGCCGGTCTCCCATGTCGCCGAGGCCGGGGATGATGTAGTAGTCGTCGTTGAGTTCTCTGTCGTGTGCGGCGGCGATGATCTGGACGTCGGGGTGGTCCTCGTACATCCGCTTGACGCCGTCAGGCGCGGTTACGACACAGAGTGCGGTGATGTCTGTCGCACCGGACCGCTTCACCTTGTCGGCGGCCCACGACAGCGAGCCCCCTGTCGCGAGCATGGGTTCACAGATGAGGACCGCGGCGTCAGAGAGGTCGGGGAGCTTCGAGTAGTACTCCTGGGGGAGCGCGGTGTCTTCATTCCGTGCGACGCCCGCGAATCCGACCTTCACATCAGGGATCATGTCGAGAACAGCGTCGAGCATGCCGAGTCCTGCCCTGAGGACAGGCACGGCCACGACATTCTCGATCCGGTAACCCGTCGTCGTCTCCATCGGTGTTTCAATGTCGAATTGGACTAACGGCAACCTTCGGGTTGCTTCGAACACAAGGGTGTATGTGAGACCTTTGGCTGCGGCCCTGAACTGCTGGGGGTCGGTGTCCCGATCGCGCAGCACCGTGAGATAGTGACGGGTCAGTGGATGGTCGATGACGGTGAGATTCATATCGGCAGGCTATCAGGTCTCG
>JASJYA010000034.1 GCA_030125685.1 Actinomycetota bacterium | reverse complement strand
TGTTCATTTGCGCCAACGGAAAAACAGGTCACAGGTGACAGGTGACAGGTGACAGCCAGCACGTGCTGACCTGTAACCTGCTCTGATGTCTGTCGCCTGTCGCGTGTTTCTTGTCCGCCACGGCGAGGTCGCGAATCCGAACCACGTCGTCTACGGCGACCTCCCGGGGTTCCACCTCTCTCCCGCGGGTGTGCTTCAGGCACATGGTGCTGCTGACCACCTTGCGAGGCTTCCCATCGACGCAGTCGTGACGTCCCCCCTGGCAAGGGCGTTCGAAACTGCGAGCGTCATCGCCCTCCGCCACCGAATCGATCCTGTACCCGACTCCAGGCTCACCGAGTCGGATCAGTTCGACCATTGGACGGGGAACCGCTGGGACTCAATTGCAGTGTTGTTCGGTGATGAGTTTGAGACCTACCTTGCCGACGCGTCCGCTATCGACGGCGGAGCGGCACTGCGCCGAGTCTCGTCGCGGATCATCGCCACGATTGAGGAGCAGATCGCTGTCGGACGACGGGGCATCGTCGTTGTCAGCCATCAGGATCCGATAGCCGCAACGAGGCTCGCGTTGACCGGCGGGCATTTCAGGAGTCTCAGAATACAACCCCCGTCTCACGGAGAAGTCATCTGCCTCACACGGGACGATGATGGACGCTGGACCGAGACCTCGAGGTGGTCCCCGCCACATCCTCAGCGCTAACCGACCCTGCTCGTTTTCGAAGTGCCTGCAAAGTCCACTACACTTCCGCCAGCCCTGTCGATGAGGAGCATCTTGGCCAATCGCACCACCGTGAAGAGCGCACTGCTCGTATTCGGCATTTTCGCCGTCCTCGTCATCGTCGGTTCAATTGGTACGTCGGGTCCATCCGAGGCGACCATCGAAGCCGACCGCAAGCCGACCACTACCACAACTACTGAGCCACCACCCGAGGGCGTGTTCATCGTGATGATCGATAACGGTGTCCTCAGACCATCCAATCTCGAGATCGATCTCGATGAAATTCAGGTCGTACGATGGATCAACATGGACGACCGAGAGTACGTCCTCGAGGATGGTGGAGGAGCATTCAGGTCTGAGCCGATCGGCAAGGGAGGCACGTTCGAGTTCGATTACTCGACGCTGCCCACCGGGCTGCACCGGTACCGGGCTCTTCTCGAGACAGACAGCATCATGGGCGGAATACGCATCCCTGGGTTGGTGGACACCCGGCCGGCGCAGTAGCGCGGCGCCGCTGTCGACATGAGCCGCACTCCGGTTGCTATCGGTGTAACGGCGTTCATCTCTATCGTGTTCGGATCGGTCGCGTTCATCCTCGACTCCACGATCCTCTCCCCCGGCTCTGCGACCATGGTGCTCATCGGATTCATCGGCCTGGGCCTCGGTGGCCTTGCCGGGCTCCTGCTGGTCAGGGCGCCGTGGAGCCGATGGCTCCTCGGTTCGACTGTCGGAGTGGTCTTGCTGCTCGCTTCGAGTGGCAACGCGACGCTGTTCTGGCTCTCCCTCGGACTCGGGGCCGTTGCGATCGTCGGCCTTGCCGGCCCGTGGCTGACGCTCTGGGTAAGGAGAGAACCCGTCGCTGACGCACTCGGCAAGGTTCCCGTGGCGCTGATCGCGAGCGGCGCATTGGCGCCGATTCTCCTGGGACTCGGCGCCGCCGACGGCGTGACGTGGATGCACTGGATGACTGTTGCTTTGACAGCCGGCTCGGCGTGGGCTTACGGGAGGGGTGCCCCGCTCGGTATCTGGGGATTCCGAGTCGCAGTACCGATTGTTGGACTCACAACAGCGCTAGCGACCCCCGGGCCCGGACGCTACCTGATCGGCGCCGGCGCGATCGCGACAGGCGCGGCAGCATGGAGTAGAGCTGCTTCCAGAGTTACAGCCGTGATCACACTCCCTCTCCCAGCCCCTTCCCGACGGAGGAATCCAGATGATGCGAGCCACTGATGTTCTCGCAGTTTCGGCGACCGTCTTCTTCGGCGGGGTGACCGGATGGCTCACGGGCGAGACGACAGCCGCCCTGTTCGGCGCCTTCGTGGCAGGAGCTGTCGCTCTCTTGGGAGCACGAGCCGGTGTGAGACCGGGAGTCATGACGACGGTCCTCGTTGGGACCATGTCCGGTTGGCTGATCGGTTCGAGCGTCGTACACGCGATTTGTCTCCCTGCCACATGCGAGGCGTTGGAGGTGACAGGCGGAGTCGTCACCGCAGCGCTCTCCTTCATCGGTGTCGGCCTCGTTGCAGCGCTCGTCACGAGATCATTCGACGAATATTACGAACGAGATGAGGCCGGACTCCCCCCAACCAGCGTCGGCTGCGAGACGGACAACAGGAGATAAGAGACAAGAGACCGCTCGGCTGGCGCCTCGCTTTGGGACAGGAGACAAAAGACACGGGGCGGCGTCTCATGTCTAAGAGCGAAGCGGTCTCATGTCCCATGTCTCTACTTGGGTGGCGCTCCGAAGATGAGCGACACGTTGTGGCCACCGAATCCGAACGAATTCGTCATCGCAGTCGTAATGTGGGCCTGCCGTGCGACGTTCGGGACGTAATCGAGGTCACACTCGGGGTCCGGGGTCTCATAGTTGATCGTCGGCGGAATCACTCCGTCGCGGATTGCGAGGATGCACGAGATCGACTCGATCGCGCCGGCGGCGCCGAGGAGGTGCCCCGTCATGGACTTCGTCGACGACACGGGGATCGTGTACGCAGCGTCACCGAATACGGTCTTTATCGCCGTGGTCTCGGTCTTATCGTTCGCTGGTGTTGAAGTGCCGTGCGCGTTGATGTAGCCGAGTTCGTGGGGGGCGACTCCAGCGTCGACGAGCGCCAGGTCCATGGACCGCGCCGCACCCTCGCCACCGGGCCGCGGCAGTGTGATGTGGTAGCCGTCGGCGGACATGCCATATCCGAGGACTTCGGCGTACATCGTCGCGCCTCGATTGAGCGCGTGTTCCAGTTCCTCGAGTATGAGGACCCCTGCGCCCTCACCCATCACGAAGCCGTCCCGAGTGAGATCGAAAGGTCGGGACGCGCCTTCGGGGTCTTCGTTTCGCGTACTCATCGCTCTGGCAGACGCAAAACCCGAGAGCCCGAAACGTGTGACGCTTGCCTCTCCCCCACCGGCGACCATCACGTCCGCAGCGTCGCGCGCTATGAGCGCCGCAGCATCCCCGATAGCGTTGGCCGAAGCGGCACACGCCGTGACCGTGGTCGAGTTCGGCCCGTACAAGTGGTAGTCGATAGAGACGACGCCCCCCGCCATGTTCGAGATGATCTTCGCGATCCCGTATGGGGAGATTCGGCTCGGACCACGGTCGGAGAGAATGTTGATCTGCTCCTCCATCGTCTCGATGCCGCCGATTCCTGTTCCCGCGAGCACACCTGCTCTGTGCGCCTCCGGGTCATCCTCTGAGTACGAGATGCCTGCGTCGTCGAGCGCTTGACCGGTCGCCACCCAGAACAACTGGGAGCTCCGGTCGAGCCGACGGCCCTCACGTTTCGACATGTGATCGGTGATGTCGAAGTCTTTGATCTCCGCCCCGATTTTCGTCATGATATCCGAAACGTCGACGCGTTCGATTCGTGACACTCCGCTCTTACCCGCGACGACGTTGCGCCAGAATTCATCGACGCTCTCCCCAAGTGCGGTGACGGTTCCGAGGCCAGTCACCACGACTCTTCGACCATTCACGATTGACTCTATCCGCCGAGCTTGGCCACAACGAGATCTACAGCTTCACCGACCGTGCCGATCGACTCAGCTTCTTCGTCAGGAATTTGCACGCCGAAGTTGTCTTCAAGCGCCATGAGAAGCTCGACTACACCGAGCGAGTCGACCTCGAGGTCTTCTTCGAACCGGGCGTCCGATTTGATCTTGTCGCCGTCGAGGCCGAGCTCGTCTACCAGGAGCTCCTTCAGCTTCGATTCGATCTCTGCACGTTCCATATGTATCTCTCCTCTTCGTCAGAGCGCCAGCCCACCGTCTACAACGATGACCTGGCCGGTGATGTACGAAGCATCGCTGGAAGCAAGATAGCCGACCATTGATGCGACTTCCTTCGGCAAGCCCATCCTGCCGAGAGCGATCTGCTGTTCAACTCCATCGATGACAGCAGCACCGAGAGTTTCGGTCATATCTGTCTTGATGAATCCGGGTGCGACGGCGTTGACGGTTATGCCCCGCGAACCGACTTCTTTCGCTACAGACTTCGTGAATCCGATGATGCCCGCCTTCGCCGCAGAGTAATTCCCCTGCCCTGGGTTTCCCGATATGCCAGATACAGAGCTGATGTTGATGATGCGTCCAGACCTCGCTCGAACCATCGACCGGAGAGCCGCCTTCGTGCACAAGAACACGGATCGTAGATTCGTATTGAGCACGCTATCCCATTGATCGGCGCTCATACGCAGCACCAGGCCGTCGTCGGTAATGCCGGCATTGTTGACGAGTACGTGTACAGGCCCGAGCTCGTCGGTGACGGTCGAGAACAGTGAAATGACGGCGTCTGGATCGCTGACATCCGCTTGGAGAGCCACGGCTCTGCCGCCCGCGGTCTCGATCTGTGCGACGACCTTCTCGGCCTTTGCTTCGCTTGACGCGTAGTTGACCGCAACGGCGAAGCCGTCACGAGCAAGCTTGAGCGCTATCTCCCTGCCAATTCCCCGTGCAGCTCCAGTGACGAGCGCGACTCCGCTCATTTCTGCAGCACCCTCTGATTCGCGATGAGAATCTCGAGACCGGTCTGTGTAGGTTCGGGAAGTTCTTCATCCGTCGTGGCGATCGGTTCCACACGATCTCCCCACTGAAACGCCACCGCGCCCCATGTCACACCGGCGCCGAACGCGGCGAACACGAGTTTCGCGCCCGCTTCAACACGTCCTTCGTCGACCGCTTCAGCAAGCGCGATAGGAATCGTCGCGGCTGACGTATTGCCGTATTTGTGGATGTTGACGTACATCTTGTCCTCGTCAACCTTTATGCGCCGACGGATGGCATCGATGATCCTGAGATTCGCCTGATGCGGGATGACGAGGTCGACATCCTCGAGTTCCCACTCCGCATCCTTGACAGCCGCAACGACGCCATCTCCCATCCTCACGACGGCGCCCCTAAAAATCTCTGCGCCGTCCATCACGATCGCCCGGGGTTCGTCTGCTCCGACGAGTTCGGTCCCGAGTCCAGTCACCGTGAGGTGGTCGGCGCCGTCTCCGTCACATCCGAGCGCCATGGATTTGATTCCCGAGTCGTCTTCGGACGCTTCGACGATCACTGCTCCAGCTCCATCGCCGAACAGAACGGCCGTCGATCGTACTTCGAGGTTGAGGTACGAGCTGATCTGCTCGGATCCGATGAGCAGGATTCGGTTGGCCGCTCCTGTCGCGATGAGGCCGTGGGCCATTGACAACCCGTAGATGAATCCGGTGCAACCGGCGTTGATGTCGACCGCCGCTATGTGGGGCGCCCCGATCTTCGTTTGTACGTATGCGGCCGTAGACGGAATCTGGCGGTCGGGTGTGCATGTTGCGACGATCACATAGTCGATAGCCGTGGGCTGAAGCCCCGCTGCAGCGAGGGCGCGCTTGCCCGCAAGGGTCGCCATGTCCGAATTGTTCACATGGGAGATTCGGCGTTCCTTGATACCGGATCGCGATGTGATCCACTCATCTGTGGTGTCGATGACGGACGCTAGGTCCTCGTTCGTGACGACAGATTGAGGAACGCACTTCCCCCAGCCTGTGATTGTCACGTTCTTCATGTGCTTCCTTCCCTGCGGCGCGTCAGTGTACGGAGAGCTCGCCGGCGACGGCGCGAGCATCTTCGATCGACGAAACAACCCTGACGTTCGCATCGCCGACCGTTCGTTTCACGAGACCGATAGTGACATCACCCGGCCCAATGTGGACAAAGGTGTCAACTCCACTCGCTGCAATATGTTCAAGAGTTTCAGCGAACCGGACAGGCGCCGTGAGTTGCTGTGCGAGCGTCGCTTCGGGGTCAAGAGTCGGCGCGGCGGTGGCGTTCGCGAACACGGGGAAGTCGCCCTCGGCAAACTGAGCAGCCTCCAATTCCGCAGCGAGCGACTTCGCCGCAGGCGCCATGAAAGGCGAATGGAACGCGCCCGCGACTTTGAGCTTGATCACACGGCGAACACCGAGATCCCTTGCGTTCGCGTCAAGCCAATCGAGGTCGTCTTCTCCACCGGCGATCACGATCTGCCCTGGAGCATTGATGTTTGCGACCGAGAGCCGCCCGCCTGCGCGCCTGCGGTCAGAGACGATGGATTCAACGAGATCGAGGTCTGCTCCAAGGAGCGCCGCCATGCCGGACGGTTCAAGCTTCGCTGCGGTGGCCATCGCTCTTCCACGCTCGGATACCAGCCGAAGGCCATCGATGTAGCTCAGGACGCCTGCCGCAGCGAGCGCCGTGTACTCACCGAGGCTGTGGCCCGCCGCGGCGCTTGGAGGGTTCGAGATCCGGCTGGAAAACTCGGTCCAGAGCGCGAATGAGACCGCGAACAACGCAGGTTGCGCGTGCTGAGTCTGTGTGAGGAGTTCCCCGGGACCGTTGCTCACGAGCGAGTCGAGATCCCAACCGAGAACCTCGTTCGCCCGCGCTCCGCAGAGTTCCGGGTGAGCAGCGCGCACATCAGCGCACATGCCGACAGATTGGCTCCCCTGGCCCGGGAACAGAACGGCATATTTCACGGCGGAACTCTCTGTGATTGCTTACGTACTCGTCTTGTGACTTCAGCTGAGCACTCGACGTTTCACTTTTCAGACACCAGACACCGGAATCAGGTATCAGGGATCTGGCATCTGTCACTTGAGGTATCGCCGAATATTTCGGACCGCCTGCGCGATGCGTAAGTCGTTCTCAACGAGGGCGAAGCGAATGTGATCATCGCCAGAGGGTCCAAACCCGATACCGGGACTCACTGCGACCTCGGCCTTGTCCAAAAGGTCGAGTGCGAAGTCGACGCTTCCCATATGGCGAAACCGTTCCGGGATCTTCGCCCACACAAACATCGTGGCTCGCGGCTTTTCGATCTCCCACCCCGCCCTGGCAAGGCCGTCGACTAGCGTGTCGCGCCGTCTCCGATACTCGCCCACAACCTCCTCAATGTACGCATCATTCTCATTGAGCGCGATGATCGACGCGATCTGTATTGGCTGGAATGTTCCGTAGTCGAGGTAGGACTTGATCTGTTGGAGGGCTGCAACCATCTCCTGGTTGCCGACGACGAACCCGACCCTCCAGCCTGCCATCGAATGTGACTTCGACAAGGTGTACAACTCGACCGCGACCTCCTTGGCGCCGTCGACCTGAAGCAGCGAGGGCGGTTGGTAACCGTCAAAGGAGATGTCCGCGTACGCGAAGTCGTGGACGAGCATCACACCGTTACGGTGTGCAAAGTCGACGAGTCGCTCAAAGAAGGTCACATCAACAGTGGCGGTTGTCGGGTTGTGAGGGAACGAAGTGACGATGACACGCGGCTTCGGCCAGGAAGTGCGGAAAGCGGCTGTGAGTTGCTCGAAGAAATCCGAGTCGGTCGAAAGGTGGACTCTTCGAACCTCAGCGCCCGCGAGAACCGCAGCGTAAATGTGAATTGGATAGGAGGGTTCTGGAACCAGCGCGATGTCTCCCGGTTGTACCAGCACCCACATCAGGTGGGAGAGACCCTCTTTCGCCCCGATCGTGTTGATGACCTCGGTTTCAGGATCGAGTGTCACGCCGTATGCACGCTCGTACCGGGCCGCGACGGCCTTGCGCAGGTTCGGCAAGCCTCTCGAAGCGGAGTAACGATGGTTCTTCCCGTGCCCGACAGCCTCGATGAGCTTCTCGACAACGCCAGGCGGCGAGGGGATGTCGGGGTTCCCGAATCCGAGGTCGATCACGTCGATCCCGCTCCGTCTCGCTTCGGACTTGCGCTGATTTACCGCTGCAAAGACGTACGGCGGCAGGTTGTCGATGCGGCGGAACTCCATGCGGGGATCCTAACGGCGCAAACAGAACCAGAACATACTACGTCAGGCTCACCTGTCATGGATGCGGGACTCTGATCGCGCGGCCCCCTCTGCGAGGCTGACGCCTCGCTTCTCCCCCGCCCTTTGGCCGAGGGAGAGGAAGAGGAAGCACGGTTCTTCTGCTTCTCTCTCCCGCCTGCGCGGGAGAGATGCCCCGAGGAACGAGGGGTAGAGAGACACCCATTAGGGCTCTTCAGACCCACATGCATGACAGAAGACGTCTGCCTTCTTCGTCACCGGACTTCTCCCGCTGCCTGGAGAGCCGCTCCGATTGCTCCTGCCGCCGGGCCGAGCTCGGCGACCCGCACAGTTGGAGGCACCCTGACCTTCCCCCCGTACACCGCGTCGATCAGCACTCGTCTCGCCGGACCCACGATGGACTCGCCAACTGAACCGAGACCGCCGCCGACAATGATGATTTCCGGGTCGAAGATCGCCACGAGGTTCGCGAGACCCTGGCCGAATGCCCTACCGACATCGGTGACAAGAGCGCGAGCGATCTCATCCCCGGCATCCGCAGCGGCGACCACAGCCTCGCCGGTGATCCGAGACGATCCGAGCAGCCTCGCGATCGAACTATCCGGATTCACAGACACCACCTCTCTCGCGAGACGGACAAGTGCTGGGCCAGACGCCAGGGTCTCCCAACATCCACGCTTCCCGCAATCACAAAGGAGACCGTCTCTGTCGACCTGAACGTGGCCCCACTCGCCGGCGAACGATCCTCCGCGATACAACGATCCGTTGATGATGACAGCGCCGCCGATGCCGGTGCCGAGTGACACGAAGAGCGCATCGGAGTGTCCGCGAGCGGCGCCGAGCCGCAGCTCGGCGATGGCTGCCGTGTTCGCATCGTTGTCCACATGTACCGGCATACCGAATCGGTCCGACATCTCGGTCCGAATCTGGAGGTTGGAACCCAGTACGTGCGGCCCCCACAAGAAAGTTCCATCCCCTTGTCTGACGAGGCCGGCGATACCTACGCCGACGGCTTCCACCTCGTCATTGAGTACCGAGTCAACGGAGCGAGAAATGGCGTCGAGGGCGGAGAGGGAGCGATCGAGTTCGACGCGAGATTCCTCGACGACTTCGGCGTCGTTCATTCGCACAGCGAGCGACTTCGTGCCGCCGATATCGACTCCGACGACGATCATTCGATTTCGATCTTCTGAGGCCCGCCGGACTCTTTTTCCCCATTCTCGCCACCGGGGCGTACCATTTCGGCAACGCTCGTAACGAGTACCGTGAGCCCGGACGCGACCTCAATCGCAGCCTTACCGAAGTGCAGCAGAGCAGATTTCGCTCCCGATACGAGCACGTCCGCGGATCGCTTCTCCGTCATGTCAGTTCCAGGTTCATGATCCGTCCAGAGTGAATACGACCCGCAGCTCACCGCCGTGAATCTTAGCCCCGCGAATGGTACGACGCTGGAGCGAGTCAGGGAGCACGATCGAACGGCGATACGACCCGATAGTCACGAACAGTTCGCCTCCGTGTCGCATGAGATCGATGTCGCTCCGCTCTGTGAAGGGCACGCTGATGACGAGTGCGACATCTTTGCTTTCGTCCTCGTTTTCGATCCGAAGGGGCTGGGCGTCTGACAACTTCTCGGTCGGATCCGTGTCGCCGTACAGCTCTTGCGCCACGACCCTGAGAAGTTCGGGTCCGATCATCTCCTCCTCGAATAAACGGATCCTCCGCACGTCCGTCCCTCTAAATCCCTCGTCAATGTCCTTGAGATGCTTCGCCTGAATCTCGTGCCAACGGTCGAAGTACGGGTCGGACACCTCCGGGGGCAGCACCCTGTTCACGATCGCGGAATCAACGGCGTATCCGAAGAGCGAGAGATAGGTATAGGTGCGCCTCGCTTCGGCAATCACCATCTTCTCCGGATTCATCACCAACCTTGCTGATGTCACGTCGGTGTCTGAGAGGAGCTCTCGTATGCCGTCGAGCCGGTCGTAGAACCGCGCCACCGCATCGAACACAGCCTCATTCGCAACCGGGATGCTCGATATCTTCGAGATCACCGGGCGCACAACCTTCGCGACCTTGCGGCTGAGGGGGAACATTTTGTCCATATACCAAGACATCACCTCCGGGAGGCTCAGAAGCCGCAGTGTCTCAGCAGTCGGCGCACAGTCGACGATGATCACGTCGTACTCCCCTGATCGCGCGTGCTCGCGCACCGTTGCAAGCGAGAACACCTCGTCCATGCCCGGAAATACGGTGAGTTCCTCTGCCTCAATGCCCTTGAGTCCGGACCAATCGAAGAGCTCTGTGAGGTGGTCCCTTACCTCCCCCCACGACTCTTCGAGGCGCTGCCGGCTGTCTATCTGTTGAGCGTCGAGGTTCGGAACAACGGACGTCGGCGTGTCACCGAGCGGGATATCGAATGCGTCTGACAACGAGTGGGCGGGGTCTGTCGACATGACGAGCGTCGAGTGCCCGAGATCGGCAGCCTTGATCGCAGTTGCGGCCGATACCGTCGTCTTGCCTACCCCCCCTTTGCCTGTAATCAAAATAATGCGCATCAAGCGTTCTCTTCGGCCCGTTTCTTGAGCCCTCTGAGGGCGGTTCCGACGATCTGTTTCTCTGCTTGACGGCGCAGAAATCCCGGAACGGTGAACGCGGGGTCGACCTTGAGGGCGTACACGACTTCGCAGCAGTTCTCCCCGAGCGAATTGAATTCGTAACGTCCGTCAAGCGATTTCAGGTCCGAGTTCGGCACCGCGGACCACGCGAATCCGTTGTCGTACGCGTAGTCGTATTTGAGGGTGTAGGAGATCTCCTTGATCATCCCGTCGACGACGAAGTCCGCTGTAGCAGGGCGGCCGTAGTCGTCTTCGCTGGTGATTACGACGGACTTGACCCCGCCGGCCCACTCGGTATATGCCTCTAGATCGAGCGCCACCTCATATACATGCTGTGGCGCCGCTGAGACCTCGACGCTCTGGACGGTCCCCGCGATCATCGACACTCCTTCTGCTCGATATTGCTCAGCGTAGCGCTCAGGCGACCGTGCTGATCCTTGTGAGCGCGAGCTCGTAGCGGTAAGGACGATCCCGATCCGGGTAAGCCTTCTCGAATCGAGCGAGGCCTTCTTCAATCTCGTCATCGTCAATGAGCTGGAGCGTGCTTACGAAGCGAGCACGCACGGCGTCTATCCACGCGCCTGCCGTCCGGTCGATCGGTTCGCTGCTGCGCGACAGCGAAACGTTCCCACCGCCGAGAGCACAGCGTTCAGCGAGCATCTCCGGGTCGGGGAAGCGCTCCGTGTCGATCTCGATGACGCTCGGGAACCACCGACCCAATGAGGAGTGTTCGATCTCGTCAGGGTCGATCGTCCAGATCTCGATACGCCCTCCCGGCCTGACGACGCGCATCGCCTCGTCGAGCGCGGCCCGCCAGTCACCGTAGTGAATCGAGAGATGGAAGTATGCAAGGCCTGTGGATTCGCCTCGGAACGGGAGATGCTGAGCGTGCGCCCGAACGACGTCAATGTTGGGATGGACAGCCGACTTGGCCACCATCGATGCAGACGGATCGACGACCACCGGATGCTGACCGTCGGCGCTCCACGTGGCTGCATGCTCCCCCGCTCCTCCCCCGATATCGAGCAGCCAGCCGCTACAACCGTCAGCAGATGTGCGAGCCCTGGATCTTGCGGCTTCAGACATCGGTCGCAGGCGGTACCCGTCGGCGAGTAGATCGAGATCGATATCAGTCATGGCGGACTGCACGGCCCGTCGCCCGGAAGTAACCAACATTGATGCATCGCGTTCTTCCTACCTGCCACGTGGTGGCTCTCGGCTGGTGGATGTCCCCGAAATAGTGGAACGCAGGTTGGTACTCGATCAGGTATTCGAGGATTTCGGGGGAGCCCTTCGTCGTGCGGCCTATGACGTCGACGGCAAGGGCCGGAACGTCCGGGGGCACATGGGTGCAGAGGATGTCGACCGGGCCGAGACTGTCGAGTTTTGCAGCCATGTCATCCGGCGTCACCTCGCCGGGCGTTCCGATGCGAGGCATGCCGCCACCTGCAAAGCCGATTACTCGTCCCTCGATCTCGAGGGTCTCGGCGTCGACGAAGCGAGCACCTTCCCCGAGATGCTGCTTGAGCATGTCGGGACGGTCGACGTTTCCGTACGTAACGTACGCCTTCGTCCCCGCGAGTGCGGCGCAGACATCCTCGTACTCGGCAGCCATGAGTTCGCTGACCTGGTGTCTTACCTCGGCCTTTCGCCCGGCGATCGCGGCACTCCACACTTCGGATGCTCGCGCTTTTTCGCCTCTCGCACGCAGCTCGGATATTTCAGCCACGATGGCCACGCCGACAACATCGGCCACGATGCCCTCGCTCGTGCGGTAGTCGGTGAAATTGATGAGGTCACCAAGGACGAGCAGCGTGTCGGTGGAGGCCGCTACCTTGGCAAGAGCGTCGTGCGCGCCGTGGACGTCCGAGACGATGAGCACGGTTCAGTCACCGGGTTCCGGTCCCAGCCAGATCGACACGGCGACAAGCCCCACTGCACCCCCGCCGCCTGCTACGACCGTGAGGGCGAGCGGCCATCCTCCGTACAACGAGGAGATCCCCGCCATCCCGAATCCGATGAGGGCGGCGAGAGAGAATCTGCCTGCCTTTCCGAACCGCCGTTCGGGATCAACGCCCTGCCAGCCATCCACCGTCGCGGCGACCGCCGTCGCCGCGATCCAGGCGAGCATGAAGAGAAACCCAACCAGCAGTGGGATACCGAAGAGGGCTGTCACGTGGCGATCTCCTTCAGTTCAACCGATCGTTGCGCCGGTCGTTCGTCAGCGTAGACTCCACCCTGGCTGGATGCGGTGATCGCCGCCAGGAGTTCTCCCTGCACTTCAGCGTCCGACTCGCGTTCGAGAGCAGCAACGCACAAGGACTCGGCCTCGACGCCGCCTATTCGTCCGATCGCCCATCCAGCGTGCATGCGCAGTAGCGGATCAGGATCACAGACGTAACGCGCGAGGAGTCCCAGGCTCGACGTATCACCGCTGTTCCCGAGTGCGACGAGAGCGTTGCGTCGGACGAATCGCATCCTGCGCGACGGGACGTACCAGTGCTCCACGAGGTGCTCGAGTTCCTCGTCACTGAGTGTGAGGACCGTCTCTGCCCTGAGGTCTTCGTTCGTCGGCTGGAATCGAGAGAGCGCCTTGTCGCCCGGCGGGCATGCTGTGAGGCAGTCGTCACAGCCATATATGCGGCCTCCGATTGCGTTTCGCAGGGCTGGGTCTATGACGCCTCGGCGCTGGAGAACGGCAGAAATGCATCGCCTGGCGTCGAGGACTCCCGGTGCGACGATCGCATTCGTGGGGCAGGCAGGGATGCATGCGTCGCAGGTTCCGCACGTGCGGCGCATCGGCTCGGTCGGGGTGAGTTTGGCGTCGGTCACCACCGATCCGATGAGTATCCACGGGCCGAACCGGGGCGTGAGCGCCATCGTCGACTTCCCGGACCATGCGACACCGGCCCGTATGGCAACGGCTCGATCGATGAGTCTGTTGTCGTCGTAGACGATCTCTGTCCGGCGCCCGCCGAGTGAGAGAGCGTCCGCCATCTCACCGAGCACCGCATCGAGGAACTTGTATCTGTCACCGTCTGCGAAGCGAGCGACCGTGCGGCGATCTGTGACGCCGTCGCCATCGATGAGGTACGGAACTGCGACCACGACAATCGAGACTGCCCAGGGGAATGACTCGGCCGGTTGGGAAGCAGTGTCGGGGTGGGCGAAGGTGAACGAGAGTCCTCCGTGGAGGCCCCCAGCGACCCGGGATTCGATCCTCGCAGCTTCCTCGGGGAAAGGCGCCAGGTCGGTCACTCCCACCGAAGCCTCCGATCGGTCGGCGATCTCCGTGAGCGTGGCGAAAGTCACCATTCGCACACGATAGGACTACCAGCCTTCAGCCTTCAGCCTTCAGCCTTGGGCAGCGGGCGCGGTTGTTGGAACGAGCCTGATGGGAGATACGAGACCCACCCTGCTCATCGAGGCGATCGCATCGCGCTCAGAGTCGATGAGTTCCAGGATGCCGTTGTCGCCGACCAACGCTGAAACGACACAGTCGTCGCATGTACTCGTCTCACGCATGTCACATGTTCCACAGTCAATGATCATGTTGTCCTCCTTTGCGTAAAACGTTACAAGGCGGGTATGACAGGAACAGGAGACAGGTCACAGGTCGGCACGTGCCGGCTGTCGCCTGTGTCAGCTGCTGGCTGTCACCTGTCACCTGTAACCTGTGCCCTCAATGAAACTCGGACTCAACATTGGATACTTCGGCACGGCGGTCGCGGACGACTTCACGATCATCTCGACGGTGGAGGATCTCGGCTACGACAGTGTCTGGACTGCGGAGGCGTACGGATCCGATGCACTCACCCCTCTGGCGTGGATTGCAGCAAAGACCGAACGCATCAAGATCGGCTCGGCCGTCTTTCAGATGCCTGCTCGCACACCCGCCATGACCGCGATGAGCGCGGCGACACTCGACGTGATGTCGAACGGTCGCTTCCTGCTCGGACTCGGTGTTTCGGGTCCTCAGGTAGTTGAGGGGTGGCACGGGCGACCATACGGGAAGCCGCTCGGGGTCACCCGCGAGTACGTTGCGATCCTCCGCAAGATCTTCGCGAGAGAGGAACCGGTCACCTTCGACGGCGATTACTTCCAGCTCCCCTATACGGCTCAAGGTGCAACGGGCCTCGGCAAGCCGCTCAAGATCATGCAGAAGCCCAAGAATCCCGACCTCCCGATCCTCATCGCGGCCATCGGCCCGAGGAACGTGCAGCTCACCGCTGAGATCGCAGACGGTTGGCTACCGGTCTTTCTCTCCCCTGATCGAGTTGCAGAGATGTACGGGTCGCTGCTCACCGAGGGCTTCTCACTCTCGTCCGAGGCGAACAAGGCAGACCGATTCGAGATAGCACCGACGGTCCAGGCGCTGGTCACCGACGATCTCGATCATGGGCGCATGACAATGAAGCCGTTCCTGGCGCTGTACATCGGAGGGATGGGAGCGAAAGGGACGAACTTCTACAACGACCTCGCGCACCGGTACGGGTACGGGGAGGTCGCGGACAAGATTCAGGATCTCTACCTGTCTGGGAAGAAGACGGAGGCGGTGCAATCCGTGCCTGATTCGCTCGTGGATGAGCTCTGCCTCGTCGGCCCGAAGGAGCGAATCGCCGACCGCATGGACGCGTGGCGAGACGCAGGGGTCACAACGATGATCCTCGCAACGACAGACATCAATACCCTCCGCGTGATGGCCGAGATCACGCTGTAACGAGCAGTGGCCCCAAGCTAATGCAGCTCCTCCAAGCTCGCAGGCTCGCCTATTCCTACCCATAGGCCCCTAACTCGCTTCGCTCGTTTGTCCCCCCTGAAGGGAGGACGTAGTCGGAAGTGGGACGCTCAGTCGGAAGGTCGTGCGGTCGCCTTCGACGTAGGCGAGGCTCCCGCCCATCAGCACGGCAAGTCGCCGTGACAGTGCTAGCCCTAGGCCAACCGAACCCCTCACAGCTCTCGACGACTCCGCCCTCGTATCCTTCCGGTACAGACAACTGTTCAAGGACCGAGTGGGCGAGGAGAGAAGAGGTCGATTTCTTCAGGAAAGACCGGCACCGCACCGTCTTCGGATTGCGCGGTCACGAGAAGGTCCTCCACAAGGTCGGCCATCTCTCTCGACGACGCCGCAATCAGCTCCATCAATTCCCGGCGGTCCTCTGGGTCGAAGGTGTCGCCCGCCGTGATGAGTTCTTCCGCGAGACCGACCACTGCAGTGAGGGGCGTTCGCAGCTCGTGGCTCACAGACGCGATGAGTTGCTCCTTGCTCGCCAGAGAGTGTTCAAGCCTTGCCCGGTTCTGTGATTGCTCGAAGAACGCGCTCAGGATGTCTGCGATCGTCTGACAGAACGTGATATCGCGCTCTGTCCACGCATGAGAGCTTTCATGCCTGGCGAAGGACACCGTTCCGTACCACGCACCCCCCACATTGATCGCGACGACGACACGCTTGGACGCGCCGTCCTCCCAGTAGGCGACCTCACCACGCTGAACGGACTCACGCACGCACCTCGGGCATGGCGTCATACGGCACGACTTTTTCGACCTTGTGGACAGGCTGAAGCCCTGGCGCCGTTCACGACGATCGGAACGTCGACCTCGACCTGAACGCCGGACTCTCCCCCACGCCCATAGGCCGTTCCTTGTGACTCCTCCACCCGATAGAAGAAGGGAGCGCCACCCTCGAGGTGGGACCGTGCACGAGGCATCGCAGACCCCGACGTCGTCGCTCGCGACGAGTGCTCGGGATGCCGCTGAGTGACACACCGTACATGCCGACTACCACAATCTCTGCTACCACCGTTCGGTGATGGCGGCACGCTTCGGCCTTGGGCGCGCGCTCATG
>JASJYA010000120.1 GCA_030125685.1 Actinomycetota bacterium | reverse complement strand
AGGACAAGACTCCGTACAAGACGAATGTCGGCGTCCAATTCCGCCATGAGCAGGGGAAGGATGTCCACGCTCCGGGTTTCTATCTCCACCTTGAGCCCGGGGCGTGCTTCGCCGGAGTCGGGATGTGGAGGCCGGAGGCGAAGGTTGCCCGCGTGATCCGAGAACGCATCTACGAGCATCCCGATGAGTGGAGGAGGGCGACCAGGTACAAGCTTTTCATGTCGACCTGGTCGATGACGACTGATGATGATGGCGACCGGCTCAAGCGCGTCCCGAGGGACTTCGACCCCGACTTCGAGTATGCAGACGACTTACGCCTCAAGACCTTCATCGCCGTTTCCAAGCTCACCCACAAGGCGGTCACCTCCCCCGACCTGGACGTCGAACTCGCACGAAGGTTCAAAGTCGGCAGCAACCTGAATCGATTCTTGTCCCAAGCGATCGGGCTTCCGTACTGAACGGACGCCCGATACCAGATACCAGAGGCTGGTGTCGGGGACTCGCACCTGATTCGAGGATTGCACTGAGAAAGTACACTGTGGCCGACCGCGGCCGAAGCGTCTCCGCACCATCACAGGAGTGAAGCCATGACCACCACCACACCCGCCGACTACGCCACAGCTGACTCGAACGAAATCGGTGCAAGCCGCAGGATCCTCAGCGATACCCACGAGGTCTTCAATCAAGCAACGCCGCTTGAGAATTACAACATGTTCGAGCGAGACCAGGCTCTCTCGGAGGCACTCGTGAGGGAGGGTGGTGGCTGGGGTGAGCCGGGCGTGGCCGCACTTGGTGAAACGTTGGGGAGCGCGGAGTGGATCGAGAGAGGATTCCAGGCCAATCGATCAACCCCTGAGCTATTCACTCACGACCGGTTCGGCCACCGGGTGGACCACGTGGAGTATCACCCTGCCTATCACGACGTGATGGGATTGGCGGTAGAGCACAACATTCACGCATCCCCGTGGTCAGATCCGAAGCCGGGCGCCCACGTCGTGCGAATGGCGAAGAACTACTTGTACACCCAGAACGAGGCCGGATCGGCCTGCCCGTTGACGATGACCTTCGCCTGCGTCCCCGCGATCCGGGACACTGCGTCAGTCGCCGCTGCATGGCTACCGAAGATCTTCGATCAACGATACGACCCGACCAACGCGCCGCTCGAGCAGAAAACCGGTGCGACGATCGGTATGGCGATGACGGAGAAACAGGGCGGTACCGACGTCAGAGCGAACACAACTACGGCCGTGCCCGTCGCTGGTAGAGGGCCAGGCGAGGCTTACGAGATCATCGGCCACAAGTGGTTCGTCTCGGCGCCGATGTCTGACGCGTTCCTCACGCTGGCTCAGACAGACCAGGGACTCTCTTGTTTCCTGCTGCCTCGATGGAGACCGGACGGCACTCGGAACGAGTTTTATGTGCAACGACTCAAGGACAAGATGGGTAATCGTTCGAACGCGTCGTCAGAGGTGGAGCTTCGCGGCGCCCACGCCGTGCTACTCGGCGAGGAGGGCCGAGGCGTCGCAACGATCATCGAAATGGTCGCCCTCACCCGATACGACTGCATGATCGGCTCCACGGCGTTGATGCGCCAAGCAGTCGCGCAGGTCACCCACCACATCGCCCAACGTTCGGTCATGGGGGCGAACCTGATCGATCAACCGTTGATGCAGAACGTTGTAGCGGATCTCTGCCTTGAGGTAGAAGGAGCGTTGGCGATGACCGCCCGCACGGCCAGAGCACTCGACAACGAGGCTCTCAACAACCAGGACAGCGAGGCCGAGCGCCTCCTGACGCGCTTCATGACCGCGGTCGGCAAGTACTGGATCTGTAAGCGAGCCACGAGCCACATCGGTGAGGCGATGGAGTGTCTCGGCGGCGGCGGGTACGTCGAGGATTCGATCCTCCCTCGTCTCTACAGAGAGGCGCCTGTGAACTCGATATGGGAGGGAAGCGGCAATGTGCAGGTTCTCGACGTTCTCCGTGCGATGACCAAGACACCCGATGTTGTCGATGTCTACTTCGATGAACTGGAGACTGCTCTCGGCGCTAACACGATGTACGACGCGTACGTCGGCGCCCTCAAGGCGGAGTTCACCCATGTGGAGGATTTCGAATATCAGGGCAGGCACTACGTCGAGAGGCTCGCGAAGGCCATGCAGGCGGCACAGTTGGTCAAGGCGGGCAACGCTCTCGTCTCAGACGCTTTCTGTTCGAGTCGACTCGGGGAGAGCCGGGGACTCAACTACGGCAATCTCGCGTCGGGTACCGATTGCGCAGCCATCATCGAACGAGCACGCCCGAACGTGGGTTAAGGGCTCTTCGGATTCAAGCGGGGTGTGGTGAAGAGCTCGGGGGTGAGCGGCATCTATCCGCTGGTCCTCTACGTACTACTGCCTGTCACATCTCCAGATCGAACCGACCCCGCTCATGTCCGAAGCTCCGGATTAGTTGAAGCGCTCTTTTGCGAGGAGGGCGTACTTCGGGAAGTCGAACGTTTGGTCGAGCGCCCACCGGAACGCGAGGCCATCGAGGGCGCCGAGGAGGAGCTCGGCCTGTACTGCGCCGACCTCGGGCGTGAGACTTGAGCCGCTTCGTTGCATGGCGTCGCCGAAGCGCTCCACTCGGCGCATGTGGTGACGGAGGAATCGGCGCCTGGTGCTGTCTGCCGATGACTCGCCTGAGAGCGCTGACATCACATAGACCTTGGCCATCTTCGGTTCCTCCACGAAGAATCGGATGTACGCGTCCACGAGATCATCGACCGTGTCCGTACCTGCACCGTCGGGGTCCGGGTCCACCGCGGTGATCGACTCGCGTATAACGCGGATGATCACGTCCTCTTTCGAGCGGAAGAGGTTGTAGAAACTTCCCGACCGCACCTCAGCGCGGTCACAGATCGCTTTGAGGGTTGTCGCGTCTGTGCCGCCTTCGGCGAGGAGGCTGCGGGTCGCCTCGACGATGCGCGCCTCTGTCTGAACGCCTACCTGGTAGCGGGCCACGGGTTCCCTTCCTCGCTCGACATCGTACCTGACAAGTTGAGTTTCCACTCAAATATGGTCGGACACTCAAACTTGGAGTGTATACTCAAATTGTGTCGGGAAGTCGGCATTGTCCGCTCCTGACTGTGGTAACACGGGTTGGTGGAACATGAGGTGCAGGCATGAGTCATTACAAGAGCAACCGCAGGGACATCGAGTTCAATCTCTTTGAGTACCTCAAGGTCGGCGAGTACTACGGCAAGGCGCCATTTGCGTCATTCGACGAGGTCACAGCCAGGGACGCTCTGCGCGAGGTCGATCGTCTCGCGACCGAGGAGTTCGCGGCCAGTTTTGTGGAGGGAGACCGTACTCCTCTTGAGCTTGTCGACGGGGAGGTCAAGCTTCCCGACGGCATGAAGGCCAGCCTCGACGCCATGTATGACGGGGGTTGGCACCTGCTCGGCCTCGATGAGCGCATTGGTGGATTCGGCGCTCCTCACACACTTCGGTGGGCTGCGAGCGAGATGTTCATCGGCGCCAACGCGTCCGCGTTCCTCTTTGCTTCCGGTGGGTTGATGGCGAGTGTGATCGCCGATGTGGGCACACCCGAACAGATAGAGACATGGGCTATCCCGATGGTCGAGCGGCGGTGGGGCGCCACGATGGTTCTTACCGAGGCGGACGCAGGCTCAGACGTCGGCGCCGCTACAACGAAGGCCATCCACGTCGAAGGCGACACGTACCACCTCGAGGGAGTGAAGCGGTTCATCACCTCTGGGGAGAACGACTATTACGAGAACATCGTCCACCTCGTGCTCGCGAGACGCGAAGGCGGGCCGCCGGGTACCAAGGGTCTCTCGATGTTCATCGTTCCAAAGTTCCACATGAATGAGGACGGGTCGATCGGCGAGCGCAACGGTATCTACGCCACGAGCCTCGAGCACAAGATGGGCATCAAAGGCTCGACGACGTGCGATCTCACCCTGGGCATGGACGAGCCATGCGTCGGGTACCTCGTCGGCGGGGAGCACAAGGGCATTCGCCAGATGTTCAAGGTCATCGAAGACGCCCGCATGATGATCGGGGTCAAGTCTGCGTGCACCCTCTCCACCGGATATCTGAATGCACTCGAGTACGCCAAGGAGCGCGTCCAGTCAGCAGACCTCGCTTCGATGATGGACAAGTCGGCGCCGCGGGTCGAGATCATCAGGCATCCAGATGTGCGGCGCATGCTGATGCTCCAGAAGGTATACGCCGAGGGTCTCAGGGCGTTGTGGATGTACGCGGCTGGAACCCAGGACAAGAAGGTTCTGGATCCGGATGACGAGTACTGGGACAAGGTCAACGATCTTCTGCTCCCGATGGTGAAGGGCTTCTCGTCTGAGAAGGCATATGAGTTGCTTGCGCTGTCGCTCCAGGTGTTCGGCGGTTCAGGCTTCTCCCAGGATTACCCGATCGAGCAGTACATCAGGGACGCCAAGATCGACACGTTGTATGAGGGTACGACGGCGATCCAGGCGCTCGATTTGTTCTTCCGGAAGATCGCGAAGGACCAGGGCAAGACGCTCATGAAATTCTCCGAAGGCATGATGGAGTACGTCAAGGGCGGATCAGACGAGTTCTCCCGCGAGCGCGAGGCGCTCGGCCAGGCGCTCGAACAGGTTCAGAACCACATCGGTGTCCTGGTCGGGCACGCGATGGCCGCAATGCAGAACCCGACGGAGATTTACAAGACGGGTTTGCATACGAACGCGCTCCTTGAGAGCCTCTCTGAAGTCACGATCGCATGGCTGCTTCTTGAGCACGCTGAGGTCGCACACGCAGCTCTGAAAGACGCGACTGGTGACGACGTCGGGTTCTACGAAGGCAAGATCGCTTCGGCGAGGTTCTTTGTCAGCGAGGCGCTCCCCAAAGTCGCGGTGCGCACCGCTCGCGCTCAGGCGGAGGACGGCTGGCTCATGGAGATGTCCGACGAGGCGTTTTAAGCGAACGGGGACGGCGATAGGCACTGAGGACGCTCACTCGTCTTCCGATGGTTCGGCGAGCATCGCGGCCGCAGTCGACGAGCGGTACGGGAGGCTGATGAATCTCTGCTGGGTTGGCCTCTCCCGGAACAGGATCTGGACGAGCGCGTACACCACGAGAGGTACGAAAGCGATCGTGAGGCCCCAGAGGTAGCCAACGGGACCAAGCGCTGTC
>JASJYA010000119.1 GCA_030125685.1 Actinomycetota bacterium | reverse complement strand
CGAGCTTCGAGGGTCAGAGAGGGGTCTTCTGCCTGACACGAACGTCTCACGGAGTCGGCTGAGAATCAGACACGATCTCAGGATTGAGTGTCCGCGTGATATCTGCGATCGCGGCGTCCATAATCTCCCGCGACTGGAGGGGGTACCGATCACTCGCCCAGACTTCTTCGCCTGTGGGCAGCAGAATCTTGCTTCGCGATCCTTTGATTGGATTGTTGACGAGTGGACTTCCCTCTCCCCGGTGCGGAGCGAGGTGTGCGTGGAAATGGTCGAGTCCCCCTCCGAACACGTACACGAAGACAAGGTCCGCTCCTGCGGATTCCTGTACGGCCGCAGTTGAACGGGCGATCACGTCTCCGAACGTGGCGGCCTCGGGCCCGTCGAGATTGGTGATGTGCGGGATGTGCCTGTGTGGGCTGAGGTAGGAGTAGCCGGCTATCTCACCGACCCGGACCGTGGTCAGGCGCCAAAGGTCATCACGCCACACCTCGGTCACGAGAAGCGCGTCGTCCATTGCGGAGCCTGCACACAGGACGCAATCGGAGTCGGTCACGGCTGCAATCTACACTTCCAGACGTGAGAACGCGCCTCATCAGACAGATCGAAGCCGAGGGGCCGATGCCCTTCGACGAATACATGGCGGCATGCCTCTACGACCCTGACGACGGGTTCTTCTCAGCCGGGCCTCTGCGTTCAGGTAAGACCGGCGACTTCGTGACAAGTCCAGAGATCAGTCCCTGGTTCGGAAGACTCATTGGCAGATGGGCGAAGCGCTTCTCTCCCCTTGTGGAGCAGGGGGAGATGGCCCGAGCCATGCGAGGGTCAGAGGGGGCAACGCGGGTCTTGATCGAGGTCGGCGCAGGATCAGGAGCGCTGCTCGTGCCGCTCATCGCTGAAGCAGGTGGAGTGTTTGGTGAGGTCTACGCCGTTGAGATGTCATCGGCGGCACGGTCCAGGATCGCGGATCAGAACCCGACGGCCAACGTAGTGGCTTCCCTCGATGAGATCCCCGAGGGTGTTGACGCCGTCCTCGTCGCGAACGAGGTGCTGGACAACATGCCTGCCGCGCTCGCTCGTCGCAGCGATGACGGCTGGATGGAGATCGGGGTGGGTGTCGATGGGGGAGATCTGAGGCTCACCGAGATGCCCGCAAGAGAAGAGGTCATCGAGTGGTGCGACGAAGTATTCGGCGATGTGCCGGTAGGTACGGTCGTGACCGTTCAGCTTGCCGTAGCGGAGTGGATCAGTTCTGTCTTCGAGCGCTTCGGGCGAGTATCGCTCTGTCTCATCGACTACGGCGCTCCCGCCGAGGAACTCGCCGGCAGGGGGGTGGAGTCCGTGGTTCGCACGTACCGCGGGCACCAGACGGGTTTCGATTGGCTCCAACACCCCGGTGATACCGATATCACGGTCGATGTGAACCTCGATGGCGTCACGATGGCGATCGCTCGAGCCGGCGGCACGGTGCGCGTGATTAACCAGAATGACTTCCTCGTGGAGCAGGGGGCCAACGAGCTCATAGAGAGGGCGAGGAGGGACGAGCGGGAGACTGCCGGCGCGGGGGAGATCATGGACCAACTCAAAGCTCGCTCCGAACGTATCGACTTGGAAGCGCTCATCGACCCAACCGGCTTCGGCGCGTTCACCGTGTCTCTTGTCGAGTAGGGAACCTGAAAAGCAATCCCGAGCGTCGTAGCATTAGACACAGAGGGAGACGCATGAAGAGAATGTTGGTACTGGTAGCTGCCCTGGCGCTTCTTGTTGCAGCGTGTGCATCGAGTGACGATGGCGAGCAGCAGCGATTGTCGGCGCAGTCACCGCCTGTTCCGGGCCAGACGGATTCCGCGCCTTCGCCTGAGGATGAAGATTCTGTCCCTGTCGATCCTGGCGACGGGATCGGCGATGGCACTCGCGGGGAGGACCTCGCTGTCGTGTCACCAGCCCTCGCAGCGGAGATCGACCAGACCCTCGCCGACCTAGCGACCAGGCTGGGAGACGATCGGGCCATCAGCGTCACGGTCGCCCACGAGCTGACCTGGCCCGATGGTTCCCTCGGGTGTCCGCAGCCAGGCATGATGTACACCCAAGCCCTAGTCGACGGCTACCGCGTCGAACTCACGGATGGCGAGAGCCTTTATCAATACCACGGTGCGACCGGTGACGCCCCCTTCCTCTGCGAGAGCGCCCTCGTAGGCGAATGACGGCCGTTCGGAGACGAGTGGGGGTGGCGCGCCGCTACGTCAGTCTCGCATCCATCTATCCAACGTCTCGCGGTACGATAACGAGATGAACAACGTCAAAACGGCAGTGTTGCTGGGCTTCCTCGGCGCCTTGTTCGTCGGCGTCGGGTACCTGCTCAACGGACCGCAGGGCGGCTTGTTGGCCCTCGGCTTTGCGTTCGTGTTCAATTTCGGGATCTACTTCTTCTCAGACCGCATAGCGCTGCGGTCAGCGAAAGCGAAACCGGTCACCGTGAGTGAGTATCCGAACCTCCACTCGATCGTGTCGTCGCTCGCGCAGCGCGAGCAGATGCCGATGCCTGCCGTCTACATCATCGACTCCGCACAGCCGAACGCGTTCGCGACGGGACGCAGTCCGAAGAAGGCTGCGGTCGCGGTGACGACAGGGATCCTCGACCTGCTCGACTATCGAGAGCTGGAGGGAGTCCTTGCGCACGAACTCGCCCACGTGAAAAACCGCGACGTGCTGATCGCCACCATCGCCGCCACCCTGGCCGCGGCCCTGGCATTCCTTGCTCGGATGGCGTTCTGGTCGAGCCTCGGGGGGAGGCGGAACAGCAACGCGATTGTCGGCATCATCGGGTTGGTTGCGATGATCTTCGCTCCAATCGCGGCGGCGGTGATCCAGATGGCGATCAGCCGCAGCCGGGAGTTCGAGGCTGACCACGATGGAGCGACAGTGACAGGCTCGCCTCTGGCGCTCGCGAGCGCCCTGCGCAAGATATCGGTTGGCACGGAGCGTGTGCCCATGAACGTGAATCCCGCCATATCCCAGCTCTTCATCTCAGATCCGCTCAAGGCCTTCGGGTCGAGAGGCCGCCAGGGGCGGATGGGGAAGATGTTCTCGACCCATCCCCCAATGGAAGACCGAGTCGAACGCCTTGAGAAGATGGCCTACGGCATCTCGTAGCAGCTGAACGCTGTGCCTGGGACAGCGCTATCCTCGCTGACGCTTCCACGATGCTGGGGGCGCCACCGCGCCGGGATGCCCGAGTGGCCAAAGGGAGCAGACTGTAAATCTGCCGGCTATCGCCTACGGAGGTTCAAATCCTTCTCCCGGCACCAAGCGAGCGCAGCTCGTACACGATGCCTCCTTAGCTCAGTGGTAGAGCACCTCCATGGTAAGGAGGGGGTCCCGAGTTCGAATCTCGGAGGAGGCTCTCTGGCAGGTGACAGGTGTCAGGGAAGAACGCCGGCATGGTTCTTCGTCAGTTGTTGAGGGACACGTTGATCCAGATGAGAGTGTCGGGGTGGAACTGGGCCCAGGCGAACCAGAATGACTGGTGGGCGGCGAGCGATGTTCCGTTGGCGAGCGAAGCGACGAAGCCTCCTGCGTCTGTCGTTACGGTGACTCCCTCGAACACGACGAAATCGGCTTCCTCCAACACGATGCGCAACCGATCGACAGGGAACGCAATCGGTGTGCCGTCCGGCGTGATGACTCCAACCACCTGGACTTGATCGGGGAGACGGGGATCCACGTCACCGATGGGGAAGATCGGGCCTTCTTCGTCCCTGCCTCTCAGGGGATTCAGCGAGTATTCCCGGCCGAGCCCTGTGTCCTGCGCGAGGATCGTTGTATCAGGATGCGCTTCCTTCCACTCGCCCCACGTGCTCGTGACCACAGATGTCTGTTCGAGCACGATCCCCCTCTCACGCAGCGGCCCCGAGATCGCTTCTCCCGTGAACGTGTTGAAAATGCTGAATGTGTTGAGATCGAACATCACCTTGTTTGACCGAGTGAGAAGGCCGGAGGTTCGCAGGACGGGAACCTCGACATCACTCGGCACCGAGTCGGTGAAGTACGCCTGAGCCGAGCCGCACAGCGTGCAGTACGGGATGCCGACGCGCCGCCCACCGATCGTGTCGTTGACAACCTCGTGCACCTCCATGATGTGCTTCGGGTAGGCACGTACCTCACCGTTCACCACAACCCCGAAGACGATTCGATCGTCCGGGTACCACGTTCCCCCAGCCGCTGACGCCACTTGAGGGTCGTCAAGGGCGGGGATGCATCCCCTGGTGCATGGTTGGAGGTCGCCGAGATGGCGATCGTCGATGAGTACGCCTCCCCACGATGTCAGCCTCCAGTCGATGTTGGAGTCAGGGTCGGCGAAGAACGGTTCCCAGGCGGGCTCGATGATGGTGAACAACCGACCCTTGTACTCGCGTTATTCGGGGTGAGCGGGAAGATCCCAGGCGATGAGGTGGTCGGTTATCGACTGCCACTCGCTCCGTCCGAAGACCGGATCCAGGGTGATGTCAACAGCGGTCAGCGTTGACCAGGCCGTGACAATGGCCTCACGCGTTGTCGCCGACCGGACAAAGCGCAGTACGTCGGCCAGCAGCCAGGTGAGCCTGCCGTCCCCGCTGTCGCCGATGTCGAGAATTGCACGATTGTCGATGGACGTTGCGAGGGTCTCCCAGAGATCGTCCAGTGCCGTCAGAGCCTGTGGCGCCAACTCGCCGGTGATCGTGGCCTCGGGCGCCTCGGGAAACACGTATCCGAGATGGTTGCGGAGCAGCCCGTCGTTCGGTGGGATGGAGATGGTCGTCGAAGGAGCGTCGGTCGCCGTCGTGGCCGCCTGCTCGGCTCCACCCGCAGTACACGAAGCGACAACGATCCCGAGAGCTACGAGAACGCCTGCTGCGCCGACTCGTACCTTGCTCAACATCCACCGAGCCTAAGTGGGATCGCAGAATACGCGCGTAGCCCTGAGATCTGGTATCTGGAATCTGTGATTCGATTGTGATACTGAATCTCTGCAGATATAATTCTTCCCAGTTCCCAACCCCTCAACCCAGCGACCCGCTGTGTATAGGATCCGGGTGCTGGGTCGGACGCACGTCTGGCAGCGCATCGCGTGAGCGGTGCATGGTTACGGCGGCGTAGCTCAGTCGGTAAGAGCGCTCGACTCATAATCGAGAGGTCGGCAGTTCAAGTCTGCCCGCCGCTACGCATACGTTGGAATGTCCACGATCATCGGTTCGGGAGGACCTCAAAATGGCGAAAGAGAAGTTTGAGCGGACGAAGCCGCATATGAATATTGGGACGATGG
>JASJYA010000118.1 GCA_030125685.1 Actinomycetota bacterium | reverse complement strand
CGACACGCCCTCGTCGCAGTTGGGATGGATCGGTGTGGCTCCTCCCCACAGAACGCGAAAGTTGTACCACCGGCCCGCTCGGTGATCAAACGGAGTTGTTGCAGGATCGGCTGATGCGTGCCAGGCAGGTTCTCTCGTGCGTCGTGCGGAAGGTTCGCCTCTGCCGCGGTGATCAGTTTGTCGCGGTACTGTCGGCGTGTGCAGAGTGAGATCGCAGACATAATCAGGTTCCTTGGACCGTTCGAGATGGTGGTAGATGGACAGCACGTTGATCTCGGGGGGCCCAAGCAACGGGCGCTCCTCGCGTATCTTGTCCTACACGTCGGTGAGCCGGTCAGTATCGCGAGGCTCGTAGAGGCGGTATGGGGAGACGGCGCACCGAAAGGGGCGATCCGGTCCCTCCGGACATATGCGTCGAATCTGCGGCGCCTTGCTGGATCGACCGTGGATGTGCGGGGCGCCCAGGGCACATACTGCCTCAGATTGCGATCGATCGAGACCGACGTCGACCGATTTCGACGAGCCGTCGCGAACGCGAACGAAGTCGAGGATCCGCACGAGATCAGCGCGATCCTCGAATCGGCGCTCGATCTCTGGAGAGGCCCCTTCCTTGCGGACGTGGATCGTCCGTGGGTACAAGACGAGTCGTCGATTCTCGAGCTTGAGCGCCAGCGCGCGGTTGCGCGGTGGGCCGAGGCAACGATCGCCGAAGGTGGTTCCGACCGCGTGATCCCGGTGGTTGAGCGTTCGGTCTCCGAGGCTCCCCTCGATGAGCGGCTGTCCGGGCTCCTCATGCGCGCTTTGTACAGGTCCGGTCGCCAAGCGGATGCTCTGGCCGTCTATCGGCGACTGCGCACCAGACTGACCGAGGAACTTGGTGTGCAGCCCGGGCCTGAGCTACAGAAACTGGAAGAGCAGATTCTCCTCCACGAGGTTTCGATGGACGGAGTCGAGCCGCGATGGCTGCTGCCCGCACCGGCGTCTGACCTGGTGGGCCGCAGCGTGGAGATCGAGGATCTGCTCGCGCGGACAGAACAGGTCCGGCTGCTGACACTCACTGGTCCCGGAGGTGTTGGGAAGACTCGCCTTGCCATCGAGGTAGGCCGCCGGATCATCGAGGTTGGCGACCAGCCCGTGTTCTTCGCCGACCTGTCCTCAGTGCTGGATGAATCCGCGGTAGATGCTGTCCTTGCGTCGAGCGCAGGGGTCCAGCCCCATCCGGACACCGGTCCGCTTGTCGGTCTGATCGAGTACCTGCGGCCTCGCAAAGCGGTCCTCATAGTCGACAACTGTGAGCATCTGGCAGGCACTGTGGCCCGTTCTCTTGCTGCCCTGGTGCGGGGCTGTCCCCAGCTCGTGGTCGTCGCGACAAGCCGTTCCCCCCTCTATGTCGACGGGGAGCTCGAATGGCGCACGCCATCTCTGGCACTTCCCGACCGCTCCGGCGCTTCCATTGGCGACCTCAGACGGTGGCCGGCCGTAGAGCTTCTGCTCCAGCGAGCGCCCAACGCATTCCAGGTAACGGATGCCAACGTCGGCGACGTTGTGGAGTTGTGCAGGAGCCTGGATGGGCTCCCGCTTGCCCTGGAGCTTGCGGCCTCACGACTTGGGTCGATGACTCCCGCAGAGATCCTCGCGACCCTGGGGTCACGGGTGCAGCTCTCGCGAGGAGACTCGCCTGATGAATCCCGGCATGCAACCCTCGGCGCCACCATCGACTGGTCCTACGAGCTTCTTCCAGAAGAGCCCCGCAAACTGCTCATTCGGCTTGGGGTGATGTCGGGAGAGTTCCTGTTCGAGGATGTTCTCGCGGTTTGTTCACCTCAGGCAGAGTCCCCGGACGACGTGAGACATCAGTTGTCGACCTTGGTCGACCAGTCACTCGTGATGGCTGAGACATCGGGAACCCGGACCCGGTATCGGCTCCTCGAGACGATCCGCAGGTTCGCCATTGTTCACCTGGGTGAGGACGAGCCTGATGTGAGGACGCGTCACACGCGCCACTTCGCAGAATTGGCCGAGGTGGAGGCTGCTCGACTGCTCACCAGCGAGGAGGGCGATGCAATTCTCAAGCTCTCCTCGGTGCACGACAATCTTCGTGGCGCGATCAGTTGGGCGATGGAGACCGGCGACATGGATTCGGCCTCCCAAATCGTGGCCTCACTTCCGGACGGAGGATACTGGCGGTCGCGCAACGAGCTGGTCAGGTGGGCAGGGTGGGTTTGGGAACATACAACACCGAGTGATCCTCGGTGGCGCGCAGTATGCGGCAGCGCTGCTCGGGGCGCATGGATGGACGGCCGATTCGACGATGCCCTCCGGTTCGCCAGTGCGCCGGGAGTAGAGATAGGCACAGTCATCGCGCAGTGCAGTCATCCGGACGACGTTATCGCAGACATTGCGCTCTATCGGGGCGACGCGCAGACGGCGCTAGAGCATTACTCGCAAGTGGCCGAAGAGGCGAATGAGAGCGGAGACCTCACCAGGGAGGTGTGGGCCACTTACTATGTCGCTGTGACCAACACGGTGCTGGGGCGGGCGACTGAGGCTGCCGACGCTGCCACCCGTGCGCTGTCGGGCGCCAGGGAGACAGGTAACCCGACAGCGCTGGCCTTCTCCCTCTATGCCAACGGTCTCGTCGTCAAGCATCGGATGCCGGCCGAGGCGATTGCGATGTTCGAGGAAGCCGTGAGGATGGCCGACTCGGTGAGAAATGACTGGTTCTGTGGTATTGCCCGGATGGAGCTTGCCTCCGTCAAGGTATCCCACGGTGATCCGGATGGAGGATTCCGAGATTTCGCCGGGGTTGTCGACCATTGGCATCGGGCCGGAGACGACACGCAGCTTCGACATACCTGGCGCTACCTTGTACGGGCGCTGAATGACGTCGGACTCCACGAGGAGGCGGCCGTCCTCACAGGCGCCCTCCTCGCCGATACCCGCTCTACCCTCACCCACCCCAACACACAGGTGCGGAAGGATCTCGCCGAGGTGCTGGGCAAGGCGCAGTACACGCGGCTGACCGTGAGGGGTTCCATCATGTCGGTGCCCGAGCTGGTGATCGTCAGCCTCGACGCCATCGACCTCGTGCGTGCACGCGATGAGGCTCTTCGAAACGACTGAATCGTCTTGGTTGGTTTGCAGCTCGGTTTGACCGGTCCTTGAACTTGTCTTGACCTGTGTACGCGACGGTGTCGGAGTAATGGCAGGTCGAACGAGGAGGAAAATGATGACCTGGAACGTGAAGGGACAGTATTTCGAGTCATGCAACTGTGAAGCCGCATGCCCGTGTGTATTCCTGAGCCCACCAACAGAAGACGACTGCACGGTGCTCGTTGGGTGGCACATCGATGAGGGCGAGTTCGAAGGAACGACCCTCGACGGATTGAACGTAGCAATGGCCGTTCTCTCACCTGGACACATGATGGAGGTGAAGTGGCACGCCGCCTTGTACTTCGATGACAGCGCATCCGAGGCCCAGATGAAGGCGCTGGGAGCGATCTTCTCGGGGCAGGCCGGAGGGCATCCAGCCCGCTTGGCGAGCCACATCGGCGAGGTACTCGGTGCAGGGCCTGCGTCGATCACCTTCGAGACGGAGGGCAAGCGGACGTCGATGACGATCGCCGGCGTTGCCGAAGTGGCCATTGTCGGCGCCCCCGGCCAGGGAGACGGCGAGATCACCGTCGAGGGCCACCCGCTGGCCATCTCGCCGGGATTCCCCGCCGTCGTGGCACGTTCGGAGAAGCTGACCTACAACGACCATGGGATGCAGTGGGATCTTTCAGAGAAGAACGGTTTCTACGCACCCTTCGAATACGCGTCATGACCGCATCGGCGACAGTCACACTCGGCCGCGCCCGGGGCGTGGTTGTCGTCGGTTTGATCGGCTTCACCGCGGCGTCATGGATGTACCTGGCGTTTGTGGCGACACAGATGGGGAACATGTCTTCGGTGCTTGCGATGCCGATGACGGCGGCCTGGACTCCGGTCCAGGCCGCATTGATGGTGGCGATGTGGGTTGTGATGATGGCAGCGATGATGCTGCCGTCCGCGGTTCCAATGGTCCTCGCGTACGATCGCATGGACCGCGGGTCAGTCGGTGGAAGGGACGGTTCAACGCCCCTGTTCGTTGCCGGGTACATAGTGGTGTGGGCGGGGTTTGCCGTTGCAGCCGCCGGACTCCAATGGGTGCTACACACCATGGCGCTCGTGAACGGCATGGGTGTCGTGACTCAGGGCTGGTTCGCCGGTGGGCTATTGGTTTCGGCAGGGATCGTCCAATTCACGCCGGGCAAGATGCGAAGTCTTGGCGCTTGCCGCACACCGATGGGCTTCTTGATGACATCGTGGCGAGACGGGCGGGCAGGTGCGCTCAGGATGGGGTTGCATCATGGGAGGCTGTGCCTGGGGTGCTGCTGGTCGTTGATGATCCTGCTGTTCGTGCTGGGTGTGATGAACCTCGCCTGGGTCGCGGTGCTCGCCGTCTTCGTCCTGGCAGAGAAGGTGGCTCGTCGGGGCGAGGCGATCTCGAGGTTCGGCGGGTTGGTTCTGATGCTGTGGGGCGTCGCTGTGGTTCTGGGAGGCTGACATGGCTTGGGAAGTGAGAGGCTCGTACTACGAGGCGTGCAATTGTGAAGCTGTGTGCCCCTGCCGGCGCGAGGGCGATAGACAAGGTGGCCGGTCGACCTACGACACGTGCGATTTCGTCCTGTCGTGGAAGATCGAGGACGGTCATGTGGACGGGCGCGACCTGTCGGGTCTGTCAACCGCAATAGTCGGTTCCTACGCCGATGACGAGCCGGGGAGCCCATGGCGAGTCGTCGTCTTTGTCGACGAGAACGCCGACGAGGCTCGTCAGGGGGATCTTGCAGACGTATTCCTGGGGAGGATTGGTGGCGATACACACCGGCTCTACGGTCGGGCGATTCAGGAGGTCACCATGGTGCGGCCGGCCGCCATTGCATTGGTCCACGAACCCGGTCGATGGCGCATAGGCGTCGACACGTTCGTTGAAGTCCGCTCTAGCGTTGAGGTCGATGCAGATGGCCCGGTGACTTCTGGGCTCACCGACCACGTCGGCGGAACCGAGATGATTTCAGACGTGATCACCGTGGCCGTTCCGCCGTTCGAGTGGAGCTTCCGAGAGCGATGCTCCTTCGAGTCCCGGTTCGCTTATCGAGGATAGGCTGAGGACATCGACCATCAGACGGCCGGATGAGCAATCAGCCCGGTGGTTGATGATCTCGCAGGACTGCGCTTGCGAAACATGTGAATAGCTGCGCCGGAGCAGAGGGATCTCACCGTGCGAGAGGCGTTGGTTCGGCTGACGCGTTTCTACTCGCCACCCACTAG
>JASJYA010000117.1 GCA_030125685.1 Actinomycetota bacterium | reverse complement strand
AGCACGAGAACGACGTCCTCAGCCCCGGCCTCATGAGCGGCCTCGTCATCGTCATCAGGGGCCTCGGCATGGTCGTCGTGACCTCCGGCGATGTGTTCATCGATACGGTCCTGATTCGAGAGTCGAAACTCATGTTCTGCGACGCCCGAATTCGTGACTACGAACTTCACGGTCTCACCCGGTGTGAACGCGAAACTGTCCGCAGTGAACGCGAACTCCGCCATGTCGACCTCAATGACACGATCAACGTCGTCTGAGACGGCATCCTGTCCGGTCTCCTCGGTCGCGTGGTCTTCCTCGGTCGCGACGTCGGCCTCTACTACGGGATCATCTGCATTGATCGCTCCAGCACCCGAGCACGCTGCGGCTACGAGCACCACAGCGATGATGAGAGCGAAGAGGCTCGTGAATCGTTTCCACATGTCGGACTCCTTGGTCTGAGTAATTGTGTACACGAGAATCATCGCGAGGAATCCTTGGCGCCACCAGTCAACCATTCGGGCATCGCCCCTCAACCATTTGGTGGAGTGCGTCCCCTACTCGATGATGCCAACCCTCAATCCAACGGCGACAGCCTCGGCTCGCGAGGACACGTCAAGACGGTCGAAGACACCGCGGATATAGGTCTTTACAGTCGCCTCGGATAGCCCGAGCTCGCGAGCGATCTGCTTGTTCTCAGACCCGTTCGCGATGAGCTGCAACACCTGGTGTTCCCGTGGGCTCAACCTTCCTGTCTGTCTTGGCGAACCCTTGGCCGCGGCCAATAGCGGCTCGATCAAGCTACTTTGGATGTATGTTTCGCCCTCCGAGACTGCGGAGATCGCAGCAAGGATCTCGTCTCTTCCGGCGCTCTTGAGGAGATACCCTGAGGCGCCAAGCTCAATAGCCCTTCGCACATACCCCGGTTGGTCATGCATCGAGAGCATCAGCACTCGTATCTGGGGAAAGTCAGCAGCAATGCGACTGAGCGCATCAAGCCCAGTCATTCCCTCCATGCGGATGTCAAGCAGGACGACGTCGAGAGGATCTTTGTCGATGATCTCAAACATCGCCTCAGCAGATCCCGCCTCCCCCACGATCTCGATATCTGGAGCGTCCGAGAGCATGTAGCGGATCCCATCTCTCACGACCTTATGGTCATCTACGATCAAGATCCTCATTCCGGAACCTCCTCCCTCCGGGGCAGCCAAGCGAGGAACCGTGTCCCACCCGAACCTCTCCCTTCAAGCATCACATCGCCGTCAAGCGCCCTGAACCGCCGCCGAGTCGTGCTCAAGCCCAGCCCGAAATACGTCGCGCTTTGAAACGAGATCCCGTCGTCGATGACCTCGAGGGTCAGCCGATCGATCCCTCCCGTGAAGCGCACAATGACTCGCGTGGCATCCGCGTGTTTGCGCACGTTTGTGATCGCCTCACGCGCCGCGCGATAGAACTCGGTGCGGTACACCGGACCAGGTTCATGATCGAGGTCGATCGAAAGGTCAACCTCGAGATCGGTTTCGAGGCGCGTCAAGTCTGCAAGTTCCTCAAGGGCTGTAGCGAGTCCCGCGTCCGCTGCGAGCTCAAAGTGAAGTAGGCGAAGCTCGTTCCTGAGCGTGCCATCCATGTCCCGCACGACATCTGCAAGATGGTCGAGCTCGACGGCGATCGGATCAGACGGATCGAGTTTCGCCCGGGAACCCTCAATCCCGTACAGGAGTCGATACATCGGCTGACCGATGTCGTCGTGAAGGGCGCCGACGATACGGCGCCGCTCCGCCTCCTGAGCTGAGAACGAAGACTCGAGCAACTCCTCCGCCTGTCTGCGTCTCCGGTTGACCTCGCGGGTCCGTGCCGCGATACCCACAGCCATGACAAGGCCTATCGCGCTGAGTCCGACCGCAATCGAAATCCAGACGTTTCGAGCAATGAGTCCCAGGGCGTCATTCAGTCCGCTTGCGTCCTGTTCAACCTCGAAAACTGTGGCCACCTCGCCGGTCGCATCCCTCATCGGTACGTAGAACTCAATCAGTTCACCATGTCCGCGGTCAAAGGCATGGGCAGGATCGGATAGATCAGAAATATGAGTCCCGGTGTCTCCTGTGAAAGCGCCGACAGCGTGCACAGACAGCTCGAACTGTTGCCCGATGAGCTCAGTCGCATCCGAATACACGATCGTGCCGTCAGGAGCGAACACCTTCACTCGCACGGTTTCGCCACCGAGCACACTCACACGAACTGCCACATCGAATGCTGCGTACTCCGCGCGTGAACTCTCACCTTCGGTCGGGAACGGTGGAAGGTCCTCGACCGCCACCGTGACCATTGCTGCTCTAGCATCGAGCAGATGGCCGCGCGCAGCGCGAGTGATGGAGAAGCCGAGTGCGAGCGTCACGACGAACGCGAGGATGACTCCAATAATCGCGAGCCTGCCGAGACCGCCGATCTCAACCCAATCGGTCCGAAGACTCTTGACCGATTGCTGAATCCGTTGTGTAGATAGTTTGCCCGCCACCAGCAGAATCTACTGCAGATCGCCCGACGCCGCCGTCAGCCGCCCGAATGCGTCACCGATCAGCTCAGCCTCGGGTCCGGCATTCGGAACCGGCGCAACTACCTGACAAGAACGACCTCGACTCCGAGGTCGATGTCGGCCCAGACTCGGTCAGCAGTCACGACAGGCGCGTCAAGCTCCCGACCAAGCGAGAAGCAAGCCCGATCTCCCAGGGAGAGGCCCCTGTGGTGTGTGTCCGGCTGCCACCCACCAGCCGCGTACGCCTGGTCCGTAGAGAACGGGTGCAACCGGATTTGCATACGCTGCACAAGCCAGTGCGCTATGTCGATCGGCATACCCCCCATTGCGAGCCTGCCAAGCGTCTCTGCATAGTTGACTGTCGACATGTGCGCATCCTTGAGGTAACTCGCAACTTCCACGCTCCCCGGTTCCCGCAGGATCAGCGCGAGCACCGCAGACGAATCGAGGACAACCGTCACTCGCTTGCCGCCTCGGCACGCCGTTGAGCTATGAGCTCGTCCACGAGTGACCGCCCCGATGGGATGTATTTCGTAGCGATGCGTTGCACATCTTCCACGACCATGTCAAGCGTTTCAACCGTGAGCACGCCGTTGTCGAACCGAAATATGAGATCGGCAGGCCCCTCGATCCCCATGTCCCTGCGGATAGCTGCCGGGACCACCACACGACCCTGCTTGTTCATCTGCGCGCCCGCAATCGTCATATGTCACATGTTACGTAGTTTGCCCCGACCTGTCAATGTGTCACTACTACCAATTACGTGGGAACGGACAAGTGCACCGACTGGTCATTAGCCTGCACCTGATCCGCAAATCCAGGAGCATTCCGTGATTGAGATCTCGCCAGACGACCCCGTGTTCGACGCTGAGGACACCGATCCGTCCGTTTCCCCGGGCGACGACTTCTACCGATTCGCGAACGGAGGATGGATCGACTCGAATCCGGTGCCGCCTGAGTACGGCTCTTGGGGATCGGCACACGAGGTACATGTGCGCAACGAGGCGATCCTCCACGATCTCCTCGAAGCAGCGGCGTCGAAGGATCACCCAGCAGGCTCAACAGAGCAGATGGTCGGCGACTACTACCGATCGGGTATGGACACGGACGGGATTGCAGCACTCGGCCTCTCCCCGGTCCAGCCTTGGCTGGACCGGATCGCACAGATCCATACGATCGAAGATATCACGGCACTTGTCGCCGACCTACACCGAATCGGCGTTGGGGCGCTGTTCACCGTAAGCGTTCTCCCCGACTTCGACGATCCGACCGCGAACCTGCTGTATCTCGGCCAGGGCGGCCTCGGGCTTCCTGACCGGGATTACTACCTGCGCGACGACGAGCAGTCGACAGTCCTTCGCGCCGCATACCGGGACCATGTCGCGGAGATGTTCCAACTTGCTGGAATCGGCGGCGAAGACGCCGCGAACACGATCCTCAGCATCGAGACCGCAATTGCAGAGGTGTCCTACACGAATGTGCAGATGCGTGATGTCGAACTCATCACGAACAAGATCGACCTGGACTCCATCTCTCACTTGATGCCGGGCTTCGGTCTGCACACGTACCTCAGAGCCATCGGCGCACGCGACGAGAGCACCGTCAACGTAGACAACGTGGACTTCTACCCAGCCCTCGACGCGATGCTGCGCGAGGCCTCCATCGGGGATTGGAAGACCTACCTCACCTGGCATCTACTCCGCGCCACAGCCGCCGCGCTGCCTGAAGAAATCGAACTCGAAGCCTTCGACTTCTACGGTCGGACACTCGGAGGACAACAGCAGCAGAAGGATCGCTGGAAACGGATCCTTGCGGCCGGAACCGAGGACATCGGTCAGCTCGTCTCGAAGCTCTACGTCGCAGACAACTTCACGCCCGAAGCGAAACAGCGCATGGAGGAACTCGTCGACTACCTCCTCACCGCCATGCAGGAACGAATCAAGACGATCACATGGATGAGTGACGAGACACGCAAGGAGGCTCTTGTCAAACTCGACGGATTCGGGTACAAGATCGGCTACCCGGACGAATGGCGCGACTACACAGGCCTCGAAATCCAGCCCGACCAATGGTTCGGCAACCGAATCGCCGCAGCGAACTTCGAGTTCAGCCGGCAGATCGGCAAGCTCGGGCGCCCCGTCGACCCACACGAGTGGAGCATGGCGCCCCACGTCGTAAACGCCTATTACCACCCGCTTCGCAACGAGATCGTGTTTCCCGCCGGAATCCTCCAACCGCCGTTCTTCACCCCGGACGCCGACGACGCCGTCAACTACGGTGCTATCGGATCCGTCATCGGGCATGAGATTACGCACGGCTTCGATGACCAGGGATCGAAGTTCGATGCGGCCGGCCAGATGCGTAACTGGTGGACAGAGGCCGACCGCTCTGAGTTCGAGTCGAGAGCCGCGATTGTCGTAGACCAATTCAACGCATACGAGGTGGAGGACGGCCTCAGCGTCAACGGTGAACTGACGCTCGGAGAAAACATCGCAGATCTCGGCGGACTCAAGGTTGCCTACGCAGCTCTCCAAGCCGCTCTTGGTGACGATGTCCGGCCCGCCGTGGCAGGACTGACGCCGGAGCAGCGGTTCTACCTCGCCTACGCCCGGGCGTGGCGCCAGAACTACACAGACGAATACATGCGGCTCCTCGTGAATTCAGATCCGCACTCGCCGAGCCGCTTCCGCTGCATCGGCCCGCTGAGCAATCTCGACGAATTCGCCGCTGCGTTCGGTATCAGCCACGAGGCGCCCGCAATGAGGACGCCCGCCGAACGCGCCGACATCTGGTAGCACAACACGTCTGGCGTTGATATCGGCCATATATGGCCGATATCAACGCCAGACTGGATCGGTACGCCTCGATTTTCTC